>NZ_KB375270.1:964090-1285454 GCF_000314735.2 Afipia felis ATCC 53690
GTCTTTGCACCGCTTCATCGCGCACTTGTTGCCATGCCCGCCACCAAGCGCTCTGCGATCCTCGAAGTCGGAGGCGCTCTGACCGGTGTGTGGAACAGCTTCATTCGCGAGGCAGACCTGGAGGAAGATCTGGTGGCCGTAGCCATCCCCCTCGTCGTCTTTCTGGTGCTGATCGCGGGTGAAGAATCGGCGCGCCAGGTCCTGGGCCAGATCAAAGAGCTGCGCCGCACCTTGCCTTCGGCGAAACTCGTCATCGTCCGTAACGAGCGTGACGGTTGTCCGGTCACCGAGGCCAAGGAGCTGCCGGCGGATTTGCGCAAAGCTCTGGAGCAGACGCTTAAGCTCTATCCGTCGATCCGCATGCCCAGACTGCGCCTGAAATCGCGCCGGATTTATGAAAAGTTGGGATTGCCGCCATCGACTATTATTGCCTGGCACCGCGAGCACTATCGCGAGGCCATCGCCCGGACGGGCCGGCCGCTGCTTGAAGCCAAGCGACTGGTCAAAGACATCGCTGCCTGGTCGGAAAGCGTGCGCTCCGAACTCGTCGGCCTGTTGCCGTTTCTGGGAGGCGGTGACCGTGACGCGTAAGCTCAATGAATTCTTGAAAGACGTGGAAAGCGCGACGGCCAAGGCGAATGCCGCCGATGCCAAGGTGGTCGAGAAGTTGAAGACGCTCTCGGCGGAGGATTTTGCTCGCCTGCCACGGCCACTCCTGAACAATCTCTCCAACCGGCAATATCGGGAGATCGTTCACTCGATCGCGCCTACCGTCACGCTGAAACGAGAGCCGGCGCTGGTCCACTCCAACCGATCAGGCAGGAAACATCATTCGTTCAGCACCTGGTTTCCACGGTCGGCGACCGCGGCGAGCCTTGCAATTGTGGCAGGTCTTCTGGTTCTGATCGTTGGTGTCGGCGCAGGGCCAATGTTGGAATGGTGGTCGTATGGCAAGCCGCTGAACCGCGCTGCCTCAACCGCAGAATGGCCGCGTTGTCCGAGCCTGACGAGATGGACCGACGGCTGCGTCTATCGCGTTGTCAAAGGGCTGGACTGGGCCGAGGCAGCCTACGATCTCGCGCTTCCCGAGAGCTATTTGCGGAAGCTGAACCACCATATTCCATCGCAAGTCATTCCTGCCCAGTCCGACCTGATCGTCTGGCGCGCGCGATTTGCACTGCAAACGGAGCGCGTTCGATGAAGCTGGCAAAATATGAGCGGCGTTCGCCCCTTGAAGCAACACGTATCACGATCGCCGTGAGCATTCTGATCGGAACGATAGCCTGCATAGTCACGATGGAACTCGCTCCTCTTGTGATCTGGGTGGACGATCACACTCAGTTCATGACTGCAACATGGTTGGCGCAGGGGTGGCAGGATTACTTCCGAACCGCCTTCAGCGCGATGTCGAGGTCTGACGACATTGTTGCCACGATGAGCACGACCCTTGTTGCATCTTTAGTCGCCACAGCTCAATGGACCTCAGATAATTTTGTGATGATGGCTTTGGGGCGAGTGCTGGCTGTAGCGCTGACAGCAGTTATCGCTGCTGCATCGATATCGTACGCTATGATGATCTCGAATGCGCCGGTCGTCGATACCAGAGAGCATGTTGACGGTATGCGCCTATTGCGGGGTAAAGAAGGTCTCGGTCATCTGCGTGCTATCACGGGAAACGAATCCGGCAAACAGCCAGCGGGACTTGAGATCGCGCCCGGTGTTTCGTTGGCGAAACTGCGCGAAATCCGTGGCACATTGATCTTGGGTGCGATCGGCAGCGGCAAAACCCGCATCCTCCTTTATATTCTGGATCGTGTCCTCGATGCAATCAAGACCAAACCTCAGCGCCGAATTCGCTTGTTGGTCCACGACACGACAGGCGAGTTGCTGGACGGATTGCCGCTTGAAGACAATCAATTCGCGGCCCTGCATGGCGCACGCCCGGGCGGTTGGGCCTGGGCGATCGGCCGTGATGTTTTGACTGCTTCTGATGCCGAGTCAGTGGCAGATGCGATGGCGCCGAAAACCGGCGACATGTGGGGCGCCGGCGCTTCGATCTTTCTCGCTGCCGCGCAAATCAAATGCCAGCACGAGCACAACACGTCCTGGGGAATAGCGGAGTTCTACGACAATTTGTTGGAAGACCCGATTACGCTGAAACCATTGTACGAAAGGATTTACCCGGTCGCGGCCTCGCTGATCGAAATAGATCCTGTCACCGGCGCACTGTCGAAGACGACGGTATCGTTCTTGCTCACGTTTCGAGCAGCGGTTTTGCGCTACCTGCGGCCACTTGCCGAAAACTGGCGGGACGTTCCAGGCGAAAGACAATTCTCCTTCATTGAATGGCTGGAGGGCTCCAATCCGGCGTATCCCGCAGTGGTCGTGCTACAGCGCGCGGGAAAATATCCGCAAATGTCGGCCGCCTGGATTGGTGCCGTCGTCGACACCATCGCGGGGCACGTCAATGACGCCTCCTTCTCGAACTCACAAGATCGGCGCGTTCTCCTCGCTCTTGAGGAATTGGCGACGCTCGGCAAATTGAAAAATTTCAGCACCCTGCTGGACACCGGCAGGAACAAAGGCATCGGCGTGTTCGCGTCTGTCCAAGAACCCGAGCAGCTCGCGATTCACTACGGTAACGAGGAAGCGAAGACCATTCTTAAACGCTTCCGAACGAAAATCATCTGTCAGCAGGTTCTGGATGCGGACACCGACGATTTTTCGATAGCTCATATCGGCAAGCGAACCGTCATCGAGACGACTGAAACAAAATCCGCCACAACAGTTAAAGGCGTTACGACGACCGCGGTCACGCGCAACGAAACCAATAAGGAAGTTCCGAGCATTCGCGGAGAACGCCTTGCCTACGATCTCGGAGTGCATGGCGACCGGATAAGGGCGATTATCGCAGGCATGGAGGATCCCGTCGAAGCCGAATGGCCGCTGACAATCTGGCCGCGCCGACGCAATCTTCCTGTCGGCAAGCCTGGAAGCGGCTGAACGGGGACGTTCGCAGGGGGATTCTCGCGAAAATCTTCGTTCCTGAAATTTGCAAGCCAGTTCGGACGTAATTGGAAGGCCTCATTATCGAGGTTTTCATGGTCACGCGCCCGAACAAGGTCTTCTCCGCGACGTACTTTACCCAGGAGCTGGAGTCCGCGCGGTATTTTCTCGCGGATTCCAACCTCAGCGCCTTCTGGCTGACGGGCGACGCGCGGTTTGGCGTACAAGCAGGCGCTGCTCTCAATCCCACTCACTTCGAGCGGCTGTTCGAGGGCCGCGACGAGAGCGGTCAGTCGCTGCTGCTGCAAAATACGGGGCTGAGGAAGCGCATCAGCGCCTACGAACTCTCGGTCGGCGTCTCCAAATCGGTTTCAGCCGCGTGGGCATTGGCGTCCCCGCAAGACCGTGCGGCAATCGAGCAGGCCTTTTGCAAATCGCTGAACGCGGTGTCGGATCACGTTTGCCGCAACTCCTTCACGCGGCTTGGCCATAACGGCAAGGTCTTCACGCCGGTGCAGCCGAACATCGCGTGCTTCATTCAACCTGACACGCGCCCGGTTCTGCAAGCCGACGGCGCGGTGGCGATACAGCCTCAGTTGCATGCACATTTAATTTTGCCAAACTTGGTGGCGATCCAGCCCCACGAATTGACTCTATCGGAGCGAAATCGCGCGCCACACGCTCAGGGCGATACGGGCAAGATTCCGTTGCGCTACCTAACTCGCTCGTTGGACGGCCAGCCGCTCTATCACGGCGCCAAGTCATGGGGAGCAATTCAGCACTTGGCCTGCGCGACTGAATTGCAAAAGCTTGGTTACTGCATCGGTGACATCGGGCCCAACGGCACCTTCGAGATCGTGCCACCATCGCACGAACGGGATGCCGACGAGCGCTTACGACACTTCTGGAGTGCACGCCGTAAGGAAATCGAAAACGAGCTCTCCGAAGCAGGTTTGACCACGGCGGAATCGCCTGAGCTCGCCGCAAGGGCCGCCGTTAAAACCCGACGCGCCAAGGTCGCCACCTCGGAAGATACATTCGCTCGCTGGCGTCGCGAAGCGGAAACGCTTGGCGTCAATGTCGAGCGATATACCGAATATCGTCGTGAACTGGAGATGCCGTCACCCACTCTCCATGATTCCGCAATTGCTATCCGAATGGCGGATATCCCACGGCGACTGACGGAATTCGAGGCGACATTCGATCACCACGACCTCATCCGGGAGGTGGCGTCCGCCCTCATCGGCACTGGCGTGGAAGTCTCACGCGTCGACGAAGAAATAGCGAAACTCTCCGAGAGTGGTGCGATTGTTGAGATCGGACGGACCGAACGGGAACGCATCTTCTCCACGCAGGAAATGATCCACTTGGAACGCGAAGTGGTCGAGGCATCCGGCCGCCTTGCGATAAAACCATGGCATCCCATCGATCGCGCTCGGCTGGTGGATTTCTGTTTGTCGGCAAATCTTTCAGACGAGCAGACGGCGGCCGTGCTCGGCGTCGCCAACCGCCGTTCGATCGACTTCATCGAAGGCCGCGCCGGGACCGGCAAGACCACAACCCTGCAGCCACTATGCCGCGCACTTGAGAAAAATTTCCGAATTATCGCAACGGGGGTAAGTTGGCGCACGGCGCGCATGCTTGAAGATGAACTGTCCGGTCCTGACCCACGTTCGCATGTTGAGGCCAGGGCTCTCGATTCCTGGCTGGCGTTAGACAAAGCCGGTGGCCACTTCTGCGATGGACGCACGCTCCTCCTGGTGGACGAAAGTTCGCAGATTGGCGTTCGCGCCATGCACAACCTGCTGACTGAGGTCGAACGCTCGGGAGCTTGCGCTTTATTTTTGGGCGACCGCGCTCAAACATTAGCTGTGTCGGCTGGGTCAGGCATCGAGCTTGTCGCCCGCACCGTTGAGGCTGCGGAAATCTCGAAAGTAGTTCGCCAGAGCGACCCGCAACTGCGCCTGGTAGTCGAACAGCTGGCGAGGGGTGATGTCGTCACCGCGTTGGAAACGATGGCCGACCGCGACTGCATCATCGAGGCAGACGGTCAGGCTGCGACCGTCAAAACAGCGGTCGACAATCTCTTCGCACGGCGCGCCGCCACCCCTGAAAAATCGCACCTGTTAATCTGCAAATCCAACGCCATGCGCCTCGCGCTCGATTCGGAAGTTCGCCGTCGCCTGCGCGCCGAAGGCCTCTTAACCGGAGAAGACGTTAGAATTGATGCCGTAACCCCCTCCGGACGGGCCTACCGCCTGTCGCTGGCCAAAGGTGACCGAATCCGTTTCGGCATCCGTTGCGACATCTCCGATCATCGTGTGATCAACGGCACGATCGGAAAAATCAGCGACATCGTCGCGGAGGAGGACGGCCACGCGCTGATCGCGGCAGACGTCGATGGACACGAATTGCTTTTTTCGTCGCGCGAAGTCGTGGATGACCGCGGGCGGATCCGACTCGCGACCGACTACGCCAGCACCATCTGGTCGTCCCAGGGGCTTACCAGCCATTCCGCGACCATCGTCACCGACGCCGCTTTCGACCGTAGAGACATCTATGTAGCCCTCAGCCGAGCGAAGCAGCAATCGACCCTTTGCGTCGATTCGCGCGCCCTGAATTTTGCCATCCGCGCGGAAACCGGTTTCGATCGGTCTGCAGAGGACATCACGGTCGAAGAACGGCGCGAGCATCTGGTGCGGCAGATGTCACGTTGGCGTACAAAAACGTCGACGCTTGACTTTGTATCAGATCGCTCCGCCTTGGAGAGCAAGGAGCACCTTCGAGACGGACGAGCGGCCACCAGCCGACGCGCACGCGGCCTCCAAGCTGAGGCGGAGGCTGGTCTGTGAGATCCGCTTTACCATCGTCACGGCGCAGCGAGCCAGCTCAACGGAGCTTGGCCGTGGCTAGGGCAGAAAGCGCCCACCAGCTGCGAGGCAAGCCTTGCGCGACCGACCCGGCTCAGCCCGAGTGCGGCCCGATCGCGGGCGGCACAATCGATGAGCCGAGCGTGCTCGACGATCTGCCCGAGGTGATTCCAGTTACCGGGCCGGAGTTGGATGTCATCGAAGCCTACCTCGGCAACCTCATCGACCAGTTTCTTCTGGACGCCGCCTCCGACGCTTCTATCTCCACTGGGGTCCCTGCCCTAGATCGCGACTAGTCACGCCATGTGCCCGCCTGACCGCGCAAACGAAGAACCCGACGAGCGTGACGCCAGCGAAGGATCTGGTAGCAGCACTAACGCTGCCCAAGAGAAGAATAACGTCGTAGGCCCACTGACGGACGAGGAGATGCAGATCGGCGGCATGGATCGCGTCGTAGCCTACATCCGAACGAAACGGTCGAAAGAAGCACTGCGGAAGGAAAAGCAGCGAAAAAAGCAGCACGCCAACGGCACACGCCAAATTAACCTCGACGTTCCTAACAACGACCGTTCGCGCGCCACCATGCGGCGCGCTGCAATCGCGATCAAAGACGAGGTGTCGCACCAGGCTCTCGAAGTGCTGCTGGCAAACGAACGACTCCGCCCGCTGATTGTCGGCCTCGCCGCTCGTCCCGAGCTTCACGAAATAGTCGACCTTATCCAGCAGCGACCGGCAACACCAAATTCGCTGAACGCCGCGAGACTCGTTATCACTGATCCAGCCATTGCCGAACTGGTAGATAGGGCGACTACGACTAGCCGCGTCCGAGAGGCCTTAGAATTGGCCGCCGCCAATCCGGAGTTTGTGTTTTTCGGTCGCAACGCCGCCACTGGGCGTAGCCTCTGCGCACGACTGGCTCGGCTCCTGCTTAGGATTCGCAAAGTTCGCCACGTCGAGAACGCCCCGTAACCCTATGCTGAAACGGTGAAGCCTATTCGGGGCGGAGGCGCGCGCAGCAACGCTCAGGAAGAATCCTCAAGCGACAGCGAAAATCGATTAACCGCCTGGAAAATAAGGCTTTGCGGTGGCGTCCCGAACTGCAAGACTCGTCCCAATTCTTTGAAACTGGAAAGCGTATGAGCAACCGTAAGCGCCAAGCAAAACCTATCCCTGGGGCCAACAGGACCCGCGTCGCTCTGTACCTGCGCGTCTCAACGGATCGACAGCGGCAGCACGACCTGTCGATCCCGGATCAACGCACGCAAATTTTGTCTTGGTGCAAAACCCAGGGCAATGAGGCGGTCGCGGAATTCGTCGAGGCCACGACCGGGACCGACGACAAACGACCGGTATTCCAGCAAATGATCGAACGGGCCTGCGATGGCGACAATGCGTTCGATGTCATCGCCGTGCATAGCTATAGCCGGTTCTTTCGCGACGCGTTCGGCCAGGAGTTTTATCTCCGCAAGCTCGCCAAACAGGGCGTCAAGCTGGTTTCGATTACGCAGCCCCTCGGCGACGAGGATGACCCGGCGCAGGCGATGATGCGGAAGGTCATTGCGCTGTTCGATGAATATCAATCCAAAGAGAACGCAAAACACGTACTGCGCAATATGAAACTCAACGCTCAGCAGGGTTTCTGGAACGGTTCGCCCGTCCCTCTTGGCTATGTCCTCGTCGAGGTCGAGAAGCGCGGCACCAAGATCAAGAAGACCCTGGCCATCGACCCCGTCGATGCCGAAACTATCCAGCTCATTTTCAAGCTCTATCTCCGTGGCGACGGCACGTCGGGCGCGCTTGGCGTCAAAGAAGTCGTGAAATGGCTCAACAGCCGCGGCTATCGCACGCGCAAGAGCAAAACGTTTGGCGTTGGCACCATCTACAAGATCCTCACCAACACGACCTATAAGGGTGAGTGGAAATTCAACCGGATGTCGTCCCGCACCGGCAAATGGAAGCCTGAGGAAGAGGTCGTCACGTCAGCGGTTCCCGCGATCATCGAACCTCATCTGTTTGAGCAGGTCCAACGCCAGCTTCATGCCCGCAGCCCCAAGGTCGCCGCGCCGCGCGCGACAACCGGACCGATCCTGCTCACCGGTCTCGCCGTATGCGCAACCTGCAATGGAGGAATGACGCTGCGGACCGGCACTTCGAAAACCGGTGCCGTCCATCGTTACTATACGTGCTCGACCTGCGCCCGAAAGGGCAAGACGGTCTGCAAAGGCCGGTCGATACCTATGGACAAGCTCGACAATCTCGTCACCACCCACATGACCGAACGACTGTTTCAGCCGGAGCGTCTGGCCGTGATCTTGTCCTCGCTGGCATCACGGCGCTCGGAAAAGGCAGACGCTGTCAATGCCCGTGTCATCGCTTTGCAGCGCGAGGTCGCCGACGCCGACGACAAGCTCAAGCGGCTCTATCGGCTGGTCGAGGACGGCATGACCGAAATGGACGACGTCCTCAAGGATCGCCTGAACACCCTGAAGGCCGATCGGGACCGCGCCAAGGCGGCGCTCGAGCGCGCCAAATCGCATTCGTCGCAAGCCATCCGGATCGACCCCGCATTGCTTGAGCAGTTCGGTCGCACCATGCGGGAGAACATCACCTCCGGATCGATTCCATTCCGCAAGGCCTATCTGCAGTCCCTCATCGACGTGGTCGAGGTCGACGATGCCCAAATCCGGATCAAAGGCAGCAAAGACGTGCTTGAAAGGGCGGTCCTGGCCGGCCGAAATGGGACCGTACCGGGTTCGCAGATGAGTACTGAGTGGCGCTCCCTAGCGGAATCGAACCGCTCTCTCCACCGTGAAAGGGTGGCGTCCTAACCGATAGACGAAGGGAGCGAATCCGGCTGCTTTCGCGCCAGGCGCGCAAGCGGCAGGTGTTCGCGAGGAAATTCGTACAGGATCAACAGGTTAGGAGGTCGATGCCTGCGGCTTTCCCAAGGCCGGAACAGCGCTCCGGCTCAAGGCTGGGAACGTATAATGGCGTTTCGCGGCAGCGGCAAGCACCCATCTCGGTCTTATCGTCAGACCGGTGGATTCCGTCTCAGCAGCCGCGGCAGATGCTCTTGATCTTGCGATCCAGCGCCTTTTCTTCCGGCGTCGCCTGATAGGGCTGCTCGCCAGCCGACAGGTCGCGGCGGGGTTGCAGATGCCCGACCGGCGCTTGCATGGGCGAGCCTGAGCCCAGCGAAGGCGGAACGGTGGGATTGGCGGGGGCGTTGAGGCCGCCCCCTGCTCCGGCACGTCCGCTTTGCGCAAACGCAGCCGGTGCCACCGTCAAAGCCACGGTCATCGCAAGCACCGATATCGATCCGATTGCTTTCACCGATGTCCGCATGACGACTCCTCTTTTGTATGATCCGTACCCAGCGATGCTACGCCAGAGGATAAGAGTGCACATCACCACAATAGTCCACAAGCCGTCTTGGTTGCATCCCCTCGCCGTCACGTTGCTGCGACAGATAGGCTGGTCCCACAGGAATCTTGCCTCAGCCGCCCGGCATATCGGAGGCATTATCCAGGATGCGATGGAAATCGCTATTTCTATTATTGCGCGGCGGATCGTTCGCCACTTTTAGCCGGCATCAACGACCGGATGGGAGGAATGGCCAGATAGGCAAGGCGCTTCATTTCATGACGCCCTGTCGAGCTCATATCGAGAATGAGACCTGAAAAGACGCTCAGCATTCCCATCAGGGCCAATCCCACGATCAAAACGGCCGTAGGCAAACGCGGCACGAATCCTGTTTCAACGTAAGTGTAAAACAGCGGAATACTCAAGACGAAGGCAATGATCTCCAGAACGGCCCCGGCTATTCCAAAAAACATCAACGGCCGTTCGTTGCGTACGAGATTGGCGATGAGACGCAGAATACGCCAGCCGTCCCGATAAGTCCGCAGCTTGCTGAAAGAGCCTACTGGCCGCTCCTGATAAGCGGTCGGCATCTCCGCACACGGCATCCGAAGGCTGAGTGCGTGAACCGTAAGTTCGGTTTCGATTTCGAAACCCCGCGACATCGCAGGAAAGGATTTCACAAACCTTCGAGAAAAGACCTTGTAGCCTGACAGCATGTCGGAAAACTGGCGGCCAAAAAAACACCGTACCAGAGAAGTCAGCATGCGATTGCCAAACCTGTGGCCCGATCGGTAGGCTCCCTGCAATTCGGTAACGCGCGCTCCGTTAAAGAAATCCAGGTTATCAGTGATCATCCGCTCGACCATGGCCGGCGCGGCGCCCGGATCATACGTCGCATCGCCGTCCACCAGGATGTAGACGTCGGCATCGACATCGGCGAACAACCGCCGCATCGCATGCCCTTTCCCCTGCCTGGTTTCCACGATCACGACGGCACCGCTTTCGCTGGCGCATTGGGCCGTCCGATCAGTCGAGTTGTTATCGCAGACATAGAATGCAGCGGCGGGCAATGCTTCCCGGAAACCTGCAACAGTGGAGGCTATCGTCAGTTCTTCATTATAACAGGGAATGATGACTGCGACACGGTACGACGCGCAATGCGACGACTGAATAGCGATGTCCACTGCGCACTCCACGATCGTTCAAGCTCCAGAGCGGTTACTTATGAGCGAGGAGACCTTATCCTCGACAAGACGGCAAGTAATCAACACGCCCATCTTGGTCGGAATCTTCAGGCAATCGTCTGATTCAATCCGTAGGCCAAATTTTTGCAAATGCAAAACAGACCCCTTTGTGTCGTAGTTCAAAGGCGTCAGAGTGCGGATGTCCCCTTTATGCTGCATCAGCTTCGCAGCGATGGCGCGACCAATCCCCGTTGTCGTGGTAATCGGCATATTTCCTTCAATCCTGACAAAAACATCGGATGCAGGAAGATACGGGATGACATAGGCCATCGGATCTCCCGACAGCATCACAAAAAAAGTATTTCCGCCTTTGAGTTCGTCGGCAACGCTGACATCAAACCAGTCGTGCGTGAAGGGCACCCGCCTCCAATTCGCACGAGACGTCGTTAGCGAGATCGCCAGCACCGCCATCGCTGAACAGGCAAGCAATACGCGGCGATTCCGAACGACAAATGACAGCAGCATAATCAAAAGCAGCGGCGCCAGCATCTCCAGCACGACAGCATAACGCTGGATACTGAACGCCCTAAGCCAGACCACAAAGCCGACAAGGCAGAAGACCAGCAGGAAGGCGCGAGGTCGTCGATCGAAAGTCTGCGGTCGTATACTTTCCCCCGAAGCGCGGCGATCCCAAAGCAACATCGCGACCACGGGCAACAGAAACAGGATCAGGGTAAAGCGCAGATCGGCAAACGGCACTTCGGTCGTGGGGTGCAGCCCTAACGGCCATTTCCAGAAATAGCTCAGCGCATCGGCGAATCCATGCGGTTTGAACCGGTCATCGGAAATCGGTTGCAGACCATAGAACGGCGATTTGAAGAGGTGATTGAAAAACGGAAAAACCGGATTGTCATACATGCGGAAAATATAAAAATTCCACACGCCTCCTAACGGGAGGTAGGACAAACAGGCGCCAAGACCTGTCGCAAACATGGCTCGCATCGAGCGCCAACGCTCGACGAACAGCGTTGCGAAGAACCATGCAATCAGGAAGCAGCCATTGGTCAGCTTCAATGCCAGCGCAACACCGATCAGCAAGCCCGATATGAAATAGGCGAGCGTTCCAAAACGACCGAAAAACAGCGTTGCCAGTGCAGCTAAAATAAACGCGGCAATGATCCCGTCCGCCAGCGTGGCCCCAAGTTCGGACAGAAACATCGGGGACATGAAAGCCCCGATAGCTGCAATAGCCGCCATCGCCCAAGCGCTTTTCGTGCTTTGCTCGGAAGACAGAGCCAATCGAGCGATGACAAAAACGAGAACGACGGAAACAGCCGAAAGCGCCGCCAAAATCCCGGAGGCGATTTGGGGCGAAGCCGACGAGATCAATAAATAGACGAGGACCGAGGGGAGCGGGTTGAGCCAGGTTTGAATTTGACTCGCTGCAACGTCGATCGCAAAGCGACCGTGCAGCAGCGCATAACCGCTATAATAGTGGTAATTGAGAAGGTCCCAGTTTGCGTCCTGCCCTTCTTTTAAGCCGACTCCAACGCAAAGTACGACAGCAACAACCGCAACGATCGTAATTTCCAGCCGGCCGACGTGGGTTTTGCTGCGGTTTGTCGTATCGGCGATCACGAAAGCTCTCGTTGGGCGCGTGGGTGCAGTGCAATCATAAAAGATCGAAACGCTATTCCGGCGGATAGACGTGGACTTCACCACAGTAATCCACGAGTCGCCTTCGTTGCATAGGTCCGTCACGCTCGGAGGACAGATAGGTCGGCCCCACAGGAATCTTGCCGTAGCCGCCCGGGATGTCGAGCACGTAGTCAGGCTGACACAAGCCCGAGACGTGCCCGCGCAATCGACGCATCAGTGCCTCGCCCTCCTCCAGAGTGGTCCGCAGATGCGCCGTGCCGGGTGCGAGGTCACCGTGATGCAGGTAATAGGGTTTGATCCGGCATTCGACGAAGGCACGCATCAAGGCCGTCAAGGTCTGCGCATCGTCGTTGACGCCGCGCAACAACACCGACTGGCTGACCATCGGGATGCCGCGATCGATCAGTCGTGCACAGGCTTCCCGCGCAGCAGGCGTCAGTTCGCGCGGATGATTGGCATGCAACGCCACCCATATCGTGACATCGTGGTGACGCAGCGCTTCCGCGACCTCGTCCGTCACCCGCGCCGGATCGGCAACCGGCACGCGGGTGTGGAAGCGTATGATCCTGACATGCGGAATGGCGGCAAGGTCATCCACAATTTCCTTCAGCCGCCGTGCCGATAACATCAAGGGGTCGCCGCCGGTGAGAATGACTTCCCAGATTTCCGGGTGCGCGCGGATGTAATCGATGGCCGTCGCATAGGCCTTTTCCGAAAGCGACGTTTCCTTGCCCGGCCCGACCATCTCGCGGCGGAAACAGAATCGGCAATAGACCGCGCAGACGTGCACGAGCTTGAGCAACACGCGGTCGGGATAGCGATGCACGACCCCCTCGACCGGCGAGCGGGCGTCGTCACCGATCGGATCGGCACGCTCGACGGGCTGCGTTTGCAATTCCTGCGTGCTCGGCACGTACTGCTTCGCAATAGGGTCATTGGGATCGCTGGGGTCGATCAACTCCGCAACGGCGGGGGTGATGGCAATGGCGTAGCGCGCCGCCACAGCTTCCAACGCGGGCACAGCTTCGCGCGAGATCAGATCGTGGTCGGCGAGTTCGGATGGCCGCCGCAGCGTGTTGGCGGGTTTCATGACGGAGCCCATACGACCTGTTCGAGTCGCGTCGCGCCGCTCGCCAGCATCACCAGCCGGTCGAAACCAAGCGCCACGCCGGAGGCAGGCGGCATCTGCGTGAGCGCGGTGAGAAAGTCCTCGTCGAGCGGATAGCGCTCGCCATAACGCCTTTCCTTCTCGTCCATGGCGGACATGAACCGGCGGCGTTGCTCGGCTGCATCGGTCAATTCACCGAAGCCGTTGGCAAGTTCGACCCCGCAGCCGTAAATCTCGAACCGCTCCGCAACGCGCGGGTCGCCAACCTTGGAGCGCGCCAGTGCTGCTTCCGGCGAAGGATACTCGTGCAAAATCGTCAGCGCGCCCTCGCCGAGTCGCGGCTCGACATGCTCGGTCAAGATCTTGCTGAAGATGTCCGACCAGTCGTCATCCGCGCTGATCTGGGTTTTACCGGACGCCTGTGCCGCCAACGCATCGCGATTGCCGTGCGCGCCTTCGATCGTCGCCAGAAGATCGATGCCGGCGAAACGCTCGAACGCCTCCGCAACCGTCAGCCGCTGGGGCGGTTTGAGCGGATCGAGCGTCTTCCCACGGAATGAAAACCGCTTTGTGCCCGCCGCCTCGGCCGCCTGCGCAATGACGGCGATGCAATCCCCCATGACGGCCTCATAAGGCGCGTTCGCCCTGTACCATTCCAGCATGGTGAATTCGGTCAAATGCAGAGAGCTGTCCTCGCGGCCGCGAAACACTTTCGCGAACTCGACGATCTTCGCCTCCCCCGCCGCCAATAGCTTCTTGCAGGCGAATTCCGGTGAGGTGCGCAGATAGCACGCCACATCTCCGTTCCCGCCCGGCAGATCGGCCCGCAGGGCATGTAAATGGGTCTCATTGCCGGGAGAGACCTGTAAAATCCCGGTCTCGACCTCGACAAAGCCCTGTGCCGCGAACCAGCCCCGGACGGCCCGGGTGATTCCCGCGCGCTGGCGCAGGAACGGCTGACGGTCCCTGTGGCGGTCCTTGTCCCACCAGGGCGAGGTTTGAGGGGGAACCGGCATCAGCAAAATCGGCTCTCGGGGCTATCCTTGGGGCTGGCGTCAGCGGGACAAATCAGTATGTTGCGGCCCGAAACCGCCCCAAACGCCGTTTGTGCCCCTTCGCGGGCCCGCAGTCGGCCCCTCAGATTAGGAAATTGATCCGTGAGAGTCATCGCAAGCTCGATCCGCAAAGGCAATATCATCGAACAGGACGGCAAGCTATATGTGGTCCTGAGCGCCGAGAACATCCATCCCGGCAAGGGCACGCCGGTCAGCCAGATCGAAATGCGCCGGATCAGCGACGGGGTAAAGATCTCCGAGCGCTACAAGACCACCGATCAGGTCGAGCGCGCCCATGTTGAGGACCACGATTACAACTTCCTCTACGCGGACGATGACGGCTTCCATTTCATGAACAACGAGAGCTTCGAGCAACTCATGGTGCCGAAGGATGTCGTCGGCTCCTCCGCGCCGTATCTCTCCGAGAACCTCACCGTAAAGCTCGCGATCCATGAAGGCGTCGCGGTGGCGATCACCCTGCCCCAGCGCATCACGCTCGAGGTCGTCGAGACCGAGCCTGTCACCAAGGGACAGACCGCGTCGTCGTCCTATAAGCCCGCCGTGCTGTCGAACGGCGTGCGTTCCGCCGTACCGCCGCACATCGGCATCGGCACCCGCATCGTGGTGATGACGGAAGACGGCTCCTACGTCGAACGCGCGAAGGACTAAACTCGACTTCGACTCGATCCGCTCCGCACGACCTGTGCGGAGCGTGTGGCCTCCCATGACGCCTCAGATTTGCAGGATACTGCCGAAATCGAAATGGACACCGGACGGATTCTCGCCAACCCGGAGCGTGGTGTCATTAACGAAGCGATAAGGCGGGACCGGCAGATTATAGGGCGCAGGTACGCCCCTGAAGACACGGCCCGCCAGATCGTATTTCGATCCATGGCACGGGCAGAAATAGCCTCCCAACCAGCCTTGCACCGGCTCGGATGGATTGGCATCGGGATAGAACAGCGGAATGCATCCCAGATGCGTGCAGATGCCAACGACGACACCATATTCGGGATTGGCCGAACGGTGCCAGTTTTGAGCATAAGGCG
Source organism: Afipia felis ATCC 53690 (assembly GCF_000314735.2). NCBI lineage: Bacteria > Pseudomonadati > Pseudomonadota > Alphaproteobacteria > Hyphomicrobiales > Nitrobacteraceae > Afipia > Afipia felis. Next base: position 979,385 of record NZ_KB375270.1, read on the forward strand.
GCTGCTGAGCTTCCTCGGACTGCGGATCGGCAAGTTGCGCAATCAGCTTTGGGTCCTGAAGACCCTGCAATAATTTTGGCGGCCGCCGTGTGACGAAAACCGGGTGGTCCTGCCAACGCACCACGACTTGCTGGCCGGGCTCCATCTTGCTGAGATCGAGGTCGACGGGGCCTCCGGCGGCGAGCGTCGATGCGTCCGGATTCATCTGGGACAACATCGGCACGAGAGTAGCAAACCCTCCTACGAGACCAAAAGTCGCGGTGACGACGTAGAGAAAGTCACGCCGCGTCGGCGACGATGCATCTGCGAAATCGATGTGGGAAATCTCGCTGCTCATGACAGGCTCCGGTGACAGTCGCGCTGCCCCTGGCGTCTAATATAACGACCGACGAGCCTACGTTTTGTTCCCACTGCACGCTTGTTCGCTGCGGCAAAGCGTTGTTTGACATTCCAGATAAACTGCATAGCTTTGGCCCACGCAGATGTTCGCGGGGGATTGCGAACCGATGCGCATGGGGCAACGCCGCATCGCTATGTCCGCTTCCCCGAAAACCTACCCGATAGGGCCGATGAGCCCTGCCTTCACAGGCTAGGGTTGAAAAGCAAATGCAGCGCCAGCGCTGCATTGCCATCCTGCGCGGAGGATGCATTGCATCACCTAACTCCGCGCGCCACGCATGGACAGTTGAGGTCCGTTCACCCCTCAAGGAGGTACGAGCCATGTCAGTTCATCCCGGCAAAGATTCTTTGACCGCAAACGCCACCTCGACCGGGAAGGTCCAAAAGGACAACGTCCATCGGTTCGTTCCGCGCGCCTCGCAAACACATCAGACGCCAGCTCCGGCTGCGCCGGAAAGACCGCCGATACGCGGGAGCGAGGATTTCAGTGGCGGCGACGACCCCGGCCCAACCGCTGCCTGACACGGCAAGCTGCTCGCAACCACCGGGGCGAGCAACGACCCCAAGCTGAAATCCCTGCGTTGAAAGACGCGCCCTTTGCGAAGGGCGCGTGCCGTCGCGCGCCCAATTCCTCAAGCTTCTTCGTCGGCGACGCCGCGCTACGCGCGGCGGATCGCCTTATCGCTTATTGCGCCGGCTTGAACCGGCTCTGTTTCTGTCAAACTGGGAGAACTGAATGAAGAAAATCGCCCTGCGCAACTCGGACGCGCGCCGGAACGGCCTCGCTCATGGCCCCCAAGCCCATCCCCGCAACGGATGGACGCACGCGCACGAGTCTCGCGTGGAGCACGAACCCGACGCAGGCAAGAGCGAAGCAAGCGCTGCCGTAAAGACGAGCGTCGCATTCAACGACAATGCGGACTACGACGGCTTCGTCGAGCGCGAGGGTCTGCGCTTTGCAGGTACCCACCTCATTCTCGATCTGTGGCAGGCATCGAACCTCGACAGCCTGGAGATCGTCGAAAGCGCACTGCGTCAAGCAACCGAAGCTGCGGGCGCCACGCTCCTGAGCATCGATCTCCATAGTTTTACCCCGACAGGAGGCATCACCGGCGTTGCGATCCTCGCGGAAAGCCACATCTCGATTCACACCTGGCCTGAGCATTCCTATGCCGCCCTCGATATTTTCATGTGCGGCAAAGCCAGTCCCCATAAGGCTATCGACGTGCTGCGTCTCGCATTCACACCGGGAAAACTGGTTCTGGCCGAGCACAAGCGAGGACTGATGCCATGACCGTTTTTCATGAGACCATGGATCAGGGGCACGCGCAGGCTCTCACTGTCGAAAAGACCTTGTATCAAGGCCGCACTGCCTATCAGGACGTGCTGATTTTCAGGAACGAGACATTCGGCAACGTCATGGCGCTCGATGGCGTCGTGCAATTGACCGATCTCGACAATCACGTCTATCACGAGATGATGGCTCACGTGCCGCTGACCGCGCACGGCATGGTCAAGGACGTGCTGATCGTCGGCGGAGGCGACGGCGGGGTACTGAAGGAGATCCTCAAGCACCCGGTCGATCGCGCCGTGTTGGTCGAAATCGATCCGCAGGTCATCGAGCTTTCGAAGCGCTATTTTCCCACGGTGTCGGCCGGCTCGTTCGAAGATTCGCGCGTGTCGGTACGGCTGGAAGACGGGCTTGAATACGTCGCCAATGCCGATCGTCAGTTCGATGTGGTGATTATCGATTCTACCGATCCGGTGGGGCCCGGCGAGGCGCTGTTTTCGGATGCGTTTTACGCCAGCTGCCGCGCTTTGCTGCGCGCGGGCGGGCTCTTGGTTCTGCAAAGCGGCACGCCATTTTTCAGACCCATCGAACTTGACAGAATCTGTCGACAGCTCGCTACGCATTTCGGCGCGGCCAAACCGTTCCTCGCACCAGTGCCGACCTACGCGCATGGCCAGCTCGCGCTGATCGCCGCAGGTCCATCAGCAATCGCTCTGTACCCGGCGCTCGCGACGCTCGATGAGCGCTTTGCGCCTCTCAGCGACAAGCTGCGATACTATTCGCCACAGATTCATCATGCTGCATTCACTCTTGCGCCGGCGCTCCAGAATAGTGTTGCCGTCGACAACGCCGCACAATGATGAAACCGAGTCCCCCGAACCGAGGAACCAAGGTTCCCGCGCCACATCGTCTCGTCCCAACACGGTTTTGGCTTTGGCGGCGCTCAGCTAGACTGCACCCATGGCTGATGACGATTCCCTGTTGCCCCTTGCATTAACGCGCCGCAGCTTGCTGTTCGGCGTGGGAACGCTAGTACTCGCGTCCACATCGGCTTCTGCCGCCGCTCCGGCGGGTTTCGATGCCTGGCGGGACTCGTTCCGGGCCAAGGCGCTTGCCAAAGGCGTTTCAAACTCAACCTATTCGCGCGTGATGGGCCGGATCGAGCCCGACATGAGCGTGTTCGCGCAGATGGGAAACCAGCCCGAGTTCAAGGAAGAGCTCTGGCAATACATCAACCGCCGTGTCTCCGACTGGCGCATCCGCGCCGGCAAGGACGCGTTGCGCCAGCACGGCGCCCTGTTCACGCGCATCGAGCGCGATTTCGGCGTCGAGCGCGGCACGCTGCTTGCGCTGTGGGGCGTCGAGAGCGCGTTCGGCGATCCGCTGGTCCAGAAGAACCACATGAAGCCAGTGTTTCCCTCGCTCGCCGCTCTGGCGTGGCGTGCGCCGCGCCGCAAGGCCTATTGGGAAACCGAACTCATCAACGCGCTGCGCATTGTCGAGCGCGGCTGGAGCACGCCGGAGGAAATGCGCGGCTCATGGGCAGGCGCGATGGGCCATACCCAATGGATGCCGGAAGTCTGGCTCAATGTAGGCTTTGACTATGACGGCGACGGGCGTGTCTCTCCGTTCGGCAAGCCCGACGACGCATTGGGTTCGACGGCGCGTTATCTCGTCAACCGCGGCAAGTATCACCGCAACGAGCATTGGGGTTACGAAGTCACCGGCAGCAATGGCGGGTCCGGAAAGGAGAACCGAAGCTACGCGCAATGGGCGGCAGCCGGTGTCTCACGCGCGGATGGCAAGGCTTTCCCGCGCCCGCACGACATGGCACGGCTGTGGACCCCGGTCGCCGGCGGTCCCTCGTTCCTGTTGGGACCGAATTTCTTCTCCGTGCGAAGCTACAATCCCTCGATGAACTACGCGCTCGCCATCGTTCATCTTGGCGATCGCATCCTCGGCGATGGACCGTTCAAACATCCCTTCCCCGGCTCGGAGCGCGCGCTGACGCTCGCGGAAATTCAGGAAGTGCAGACACGCCTGACCAGGGCCGGGTTCAACACCGGCGGCACAGATGGGCGCGTCGGCAACGACACCATGAAGGCGGTAAAGAATTTCCAGAGCAAGACGGGATTGCTCGCCGACGGTTACGCCGGTCTTCAGGTTCTGGCGCGATTACGCGCCATGTGATGCGGATCAGCGGATCGAAACCGGCTCACGCTGCGGCACGGCGACGTCGGAAATCCGCAATTGCACCCGCTCCGCGCCCTGCCAGCGATCGATACTCAGTGATCCGGCAACATGCACCATCTGCCCGCGATTATCAGCGAGCGCATTGCCAAGTTTCTGGCCGACCGACCGGAATGCGATGCCGTTGACCATCGCGCCGTCACCGGACTTTAGCCGTACTCGCATATGCGCGCCGCCGACCTCGTCGGCATAAACCAGTTGATGCGAAGGCAGCGCGATCATCGGCTCGGGATTGCCCGTGCCGAACGGTCCGGCGCGATTGAGCGTCCCGACAAAATCGGTGGTGACGGCGCGCGCACTCACCGCACCGTCGATGAACAGTTCATCGACATGCCGCGCCTTGGCGACATCCTGCGCCAGCGTTTGTTCGAGATAGGCGCGAAACTCTGCGAGCCGATCTTTCTTCAGGGTCACGCCTGCCGCCATGGCGTGGCCGCCGCCTTTCATGAGCAAACCTTCCGCGACAGCGCCGCGCACCGCTTTCCCGAGATCGACGCCAGCGATGGAGCGGCCCGAGCCGGTGCCGATCCCACCGGGCTCGAGCGCGACTGCAAACGCCGGTCGCGAGAACTTCTCCTTCAAGCGCGATGCGACGAGACCGACCACGCCCGGGTGCCAGCCCTCGGACGCCGTGACGATCACCGCTCCCTTGTCTTCCAAACCGAGCGAGGCCAGCGCCTCGGCTTCGGCCTGTTGTTCGGCGGCCTGTTCGATCAACCGCCGTTCAACATTGAGACGATCCAGTTCGGCTGCGATCCGCGCCGCTTCGGAGACATCGCCTTCGAGCAACAGCTTGACGCCGAGATCGGCCTGCCCGATGCGGCCGCCCGCATTGATGCGTGGTCCGAGCATGAAGCCGAGATGCCACGCTTCGGGCGGACCATTGAGGCGCGCGACATCCATTAAGGCAGTATGACCGATATGGTCGCGACGCCGCATCGCAATCAGGCCCTTGGCGACGAAGGCGCGATTGAGTCCCAGCAGCGGCGCCACGTCGGCGACCGTGCCGAGCGCCACATGATGCAGCATGTCGAGCAGGTTGGGCTCCGGCCGCTCCGGCGTCCAGAAATTACGCACCCGCAATTCACGGTTCACCGCAACCAGCGTGACGAACACAAGACCGACAGCCGCGAGATGACCAAGTCCCGACAGATCATCCGGCCGGTTGGGATTGACGATGGCGTTGACCACGGGCAACTCGTCACCGCATTGATGATGGTCAATCACCACCACATCCATGCCGAGCTTGCGCGCTTCCGCGAGCGGCTCGATGCTCGTTGTGCCACAATCGACCGTCACCAGCAGCTTTGCGCCACGCGCCGACAGCGAGCGGATCGCCTCGACGTTCGGGCCGTAGCCTTCGAAGATGCGGTCTGGAATGTGGATCAGCGGATCGAGCCCGCAATGGCGCAGATGCCATGCCAACAACGCCGCCGAGGTCGCACCGTCCACGTCGTAATCGCCGAAGATCGCAATTTTCTCGCCGCGCACTGCCGCGTCCGCGATGCGTTTGGCGGCCGCTTCCATCTGCGTCACGGTCGATGGATCGGGCAGCAGTTTGCGGATGGTCGGGTCGAGAAAATCCTCGACGGCATCGATGTCGATGCCGCGGCCCGCTATGATGCGCGCCAACATTTCCGGCAATTGATAGCGCTGCACGATAGCCAGCGCCTGTGCCGCACCCCGTGCATCAAGCCGATCGCGCCACAGTTTGCCCGTGGCCGAGCGCGTCACGCCGAGAAAGGCATGCGGTGTCTCGACAGGCAGTATGGTGACAGGAGGCGTCATGGGATGACCGGAGATAGGGGCCGCGCGCGTAGGTTTCAATGATTCGCGAAAACTGCGCCGTCAGCAACCCAGCCGGGAGGCCAGATCCTCGATATCCGCAACCACGAAGTCCCAGTCACTCGTGGCCTCGAAGTCCTCTTTCTGGTGCGGGCCGTATTCCGCGATGCGCGGCACAAAGCAGGTCTTCAGTCCGCAGGCACGTGCGGCAATGAGATCGTAATTATGCGCCGCGACCAGCATCACCTGCTCCGGTCGCAGCCCGAGCAGTTTGGCCGCACCGAGATAGACCTCGGGGTCCGGCTTGTAGCGCTGGAAGATTTCAGCACACAGGATCACGTCCCACGGCAAACCAGCATATTTGGCCAAATTGGTCATCAGCGCGACATTGCCGTTCGACAGCGGCGAGATGACGAACTTCGTCTTCAGCCGCGTCAGGCCCGGCACGCTGTCCGGCCACGGCTTCAGGCGATGCCAGCCGAGCGTGAGGTGATCGAAATCGTCCCTGCTCAGTCCCGTGATGCCGAGCCGCGCCGCGAGCGGCTCGACTGACTGACGTTGCAATTCATCGAGCGTGAGAAAGCCGCGCTCAGGGTGGCTGCGCACCTCGTCCATCGACGGACGGTACGCACTGCGCCAGGCATCGACCAGCGCGGCCCAGTCGACGGTGAGGCCCCTCGCCTCACCCCATGCAGTGAAATCCGCGATCAGGCTGCCGCGCCAATCCACGATGGTACCGAACGTATCGAACAGCAGAGCCTTGACGTCCGGCATCACCGCAATCCCGCGCCGATCAGTCGAGGTGGAATTTCTCGAGCTGGCGGTGCTCGGCCTTGATGTAGCGCACCGTGCCGGTGACGGAGCGCATTACAACCGTCTCGGTCTCGATGGTGTGCTTGCGGAATTTGACGCCCGACAGCAACGAACCGTCGGTCACGCCAGTGGCCGCGAACAGGCAGTCGCCCTTCACCATGTCCTCGATGCCGTAGATCATGGACGGGTCCTTGATCCCCATCTTGGCAGCGCGTTCGCGCTTCTCATCGGTGTCGAGGATCAGGCGGCACTGCATCTGGCCGCCAATACAACGCAGCGCCGATGCTGCCAGCACGCCTTCCGGCGCGCCGCCAGTGCCGATGTAGATATCGACGCCAGTGTTCTCGGGATCGGCAGTGTGGATCACGCCCGCCACGTCGCCGTCCGTGATTAGGCGCACAGCAGCGCCGGTCGAACGGACGGCGTTGATGATGTCGGCATGACGCGGACGGTCCAGGATCAGTGCCGTGATCGCGGACGGATGCACGTCCTTGGCGCGGGCGAGCCTGCGGATGTTCTCGGCCGGCGGTGCGTCGAGATCAATCACGTTCTTGGCGTAACCGGGACCGACGGCGATCTTCTGCATGTAAACGTCAGGTGCATTGAGAAGCGTGCCGCCTTCCGCCATCGCCATCGTGGCGATCGAGCCCGGCATGTCCTTGGCGCACAAGGTCGTACCTTCCAGCGGATCGACCGCGATGTCGACTTCCGGTCCGACTTCCGCGCCGACCTTCTCGCCGATAAACAGCATCGGCGCTTCGTCGCGCTCGCCCTCGCCGATCACGACCGTGCCCTTGATCGGAATCTTGTTAAGCTCGCGGCGCATTGCGTCAACCGCCGCCTGGTCCGCGCCCTTCTCGTTGCCGTGGCCGCGCAGACGCGCTGCCGACACCGCGGCGCGCTCCGTCACGCGCACGATCTCCAGTGTCAGGATGCGCTCGAGCAAGAGCTGCGGCGGGACGGAAATGGTCGACATCAGTAAAGCTCCTCATCGTATGCCGCGCGAGGCGGCATGTGTCGTGTATTGTCTCAGTTCTTCTCGATCCGGATAACCTGCGGCTTTCCGGTGATGACGCGATCCTGCTGCACGGCATGCAGCGCGCGACGCACGGCATCCTCCGTGGTTGCGTAGGTGATCAGAATCACCGGCACTGGCTGGGACTTGCCGGCTGGCTTATCGACATCAAACGTGCCGTCAGGATGACGCTGCACGATCGACTCGATCGAGATTTTCTGTTCGGCCAGCCGCGTGGCGATGGTCGCCGCCGTGCCAGCGAGGTCACGCGCCATCAGACGAATGTAATAACCACCTTCATGGCGTTTCATTGGCGCTTTCGTCGTCACCTTGAGTTTGGCGACGGGACGACCGAACGGCAGCGCACGCACGCCGCGCGCAATATCGGCGATGTCCGCAACAACGGCCGATGCCGTCGCAGCGCCGCCCGCACCGGGGCCGACCAAGGTGATCGGAGGAATGCCGTCGCCATCAATGGTCACGGCATTGGTCACGTCCATCACCTGCGCGATCGACGAAGTCCGCGGCACCATGGTCGGATGCACGCGCTGCTCGATTCCAGTTTCGGTCTTCACCGCAACGCCGAGCAGCTTGACGCGATAACCAAGCTCCTGCGCCGCGCGCAGGTCTTCGGGCGCAATCGAGGAAATGCCTTCGACGTACACTGCGCTCTGGTTGACCTTGGTGCCGAAAGCGAGGCTCGCAAGGATCGCAAGTTTCTGCGCCGTGTCGTGGCCATCGACGTCGAAGGACGGGTTGGCCTCCGCGTAGCCGAGCCGTTGCGCATCCTTCAGGCATTCTGCGAACGACAGCCCTTCCCGCTCCATCCGCGTCAGGATGTAGTTGCAGGTGCCGTTGAGGATGCCGTAGACGCGATCGATATCAGTCCCGGCAAGACCTTCGCGCAACGTCTTGATGACAGGAATGGCCGCGCCAACGGCGGCCTCGTAGTTGAGCGCACCGCCGTGCTTTTCAGCGAGAGCCGAGAGCCGAGAGCCATGCTTGGCAATCAGCGCCTTGTTCGCGGTCACGACAGACTTGCCGCTGCGCAGCGCCGCCTCAATGGCGGACAGCGCGGGATCGCCCACACCGCCCATCAGTTCAACGAACACATCGATCTTGGGATCGGTCGCAATCGCAAGCGCGTTCTTCGCCCAGGCAATACCTGTGAGATCGACGTTGCGCTTCTTGACCTTGGAGCGGGCCGAGACCGCGACCACGCGTATGCCGCGCCCGCAGCGTAGCGACAACGCTCGCTTCTGTCGTTCTATCAGACCCACGACCTCGGCACCCACGGTGCCGAGCCCCGCAATCCCCACTCTGAGCGGAGCAACCATATTCTATTTAACCTGCCGGATGAGTTAGCGCCGGTTGGCGAGAGGAACCACGTTGTGCAATGTTTCAACGCCCGCTTCAAGGAAACGGCGGATATTTCGGGCAGCCTGACGGATGCGCTGCTCGTTTTCCACCATCGCTATACGAACAAAACCTTCACCGTGCTCGCCGAACCCTGAGCCGGGAGACACCGCAACTCCTGATTTCTCGACCATGAGCGTCGCAAAATCCATGCTGCTGATGTGGCGGAATTTCTCAGGCAACGGCGCCCAGGCGAACATCGAGGCCGCCGGCGGGGGAATGTCCCAGCCCGCCCGGCCAAAGGCCTCCACCATCGCATCGCGGCGCTTGTGATAGGTGTCGCGCATCTCCTGGATGCAGTCCTGCGGACCGTTCAGCGCCGCGACGGCAGCCACCTGAACCGGGGTAAAGGCACCGTAGTCGAGGTAGGACTTCACGCGCGTCAGCGCCGCGATCAGGCGCTCGTTGCCGACCGCAAAACCCATGCGCCAGCCGGCCATGGAATAGGTCTTCGACATCGAGGTGAATTCAACGGCGATATCCATCGCGCCCGGTACCTGCAGCACAGACGGCGGCGGCTCGCCGTTGTAATACAGCTCCGCGTAAGCAAGGTCGGACAGAATGAAGACCTCGTGCTTCTTCGCGAACGCGACGAGATCCTTGTAGAAATCGAGCGACGCGACATAAGAGGTCGGGTTCGACGGATAGCAGACCACCATCGCGATCGGCTTCGGAATCGAATGGATGATCGCGCGCTCCAGGTGAGCAAAGAGCTGCGGCGTCGGCTCCGCCGGGACCGACCGAATCACGCCGCCCGCCATCAGGAAGCCGAATGCATGAATCGGGTAGCTCGGGTTGGGCACCAGCACCACATCGCCCGGCGCGGTGATCGCCTGAGCCATGTTCGCAAAGCCCTCCTTCGAGCCCAGTGTCGCGACGATCTGGGTCTCGGGGTTGAGCTTCACGCCGAAACGGCGCTCGTAATAGGCAGCCTGTGCCCGGCGCAGACCGGGAATGCCTTTGGAGGCCGAATAACGGTCCGTCCGGGGCTTGCCCAGCGTCTCCTTGAGCTTCTCAAGGACGTGTGGCGGGGCAGGCAAATCCGGGTTCCCCATGCCCAGATCGATAATGTCGGCGCCAGCGTTGCGCGCGGCGGCCTTGGCCCGATTCACCTGCTCGAAAACGTAGGGTGGCAAACGGCGAATGCGGTAGAATTCTTCCATGGATTCAAGGCTCCGAGCCCGGCTAAGGGCCCTCAGACGGCAAATCACTGAGGACGCGATAGCATCTTCTAACACGAACCTCGGGCCGCGCCACCAGCCCAAAGGAACGGAATTCAGTTCGCGGGTGGATTTGAGGCCCGGGGCTTCGCGGCCCGCGCCTTCACCCCTTCCTGACGGTCCCGCGCCGCCGTCAGGTCCCGCGTGAGCTGCGCCCGCTGCTCGGGGGTCATGGGGGCTTCGGTGCGCGGTGGCGGGGTATCGTTGACCGGGAGATAAGCCGGCGCGACGGCGGGCCGCTCCGGCGTATTGGCAGGCAGGCCCACCACGGGCATATCGGCGACGTGAGATGCACATGCGCCCAGCATCTGGCCGAGCGTCAGCAAAGCCACTCCCATCCAGACCCGTTTTCCATGGCGACGCAGCGAACGCATCAAGCTCCCGCCCTATTCCATTCCCGTCAAATTCCGCCCCAAGGCGCCCAGCGAACCGATATTCCGGAAAAGCGTTAAATTTCCGACCGCATACGCTGCGGTGGCGCATGCAGGCCGAATATGTCCGAACCAAGACATCTGCTGCAACGCATATAGCTATTGGAAAGGAAGCTCGTTTAACTGAGAAGAGGCAACGTACCCCTTCGGCCCGACACGCGGATATATCGTCTTCATGAGCGCGCTCCCCACCGACCCTCCGACGACAAAACCCTTCGACGCCGATGCGTTCGCACTCAACATCGCCCGCGCCATGGAAAGTGGCGGCAAGGCGCTCTCCGCCTTCCTGCAACCACGCGAGACCGGCGACATCAACAATCGCGCCCCCGGCGAGATGGGCGAGGTCATCAAGACTTTCGCCGAGGTCGCCGAATACTGGCTTGCCGATGCCGATCGTGCCGGCAACGTGCAGACGCGGCTTGGGAAAGCCTACCTTGAATTGTGGGGTCAGTTCTCACGGAAGCTCGCCGGTGCCGAGGACGAGGAACCGACCATCGCACCCGCGCCGAGGGACAAGCGTTTTCTCGACCCCGAGTGGAAATCCAACCACTTCTTCGATTTCATCATGCAGCTCTATCTGCTCACCACGAAATGGGCGCATGAGCTGGTGGAAGAAGCGGAAGGCCTCGATCCGCATACCCGCAAGAAGGCCGAGTTCTACGTTCAGGTACTCACCAACACCTTCGCGCCTTCGAACTTCGTGCTGACCAATCCCGAAGTCCTGCGGGAAACCGTCGCAAGCAGCGGCGACAACCTGTTTCGAGGCATGCAGATGCTGGCCGAGGACATTCAGGCAGGTGGCGGCACGTTGAAGATCAGACAGTCAGGCGGGACGTTCGAGGTCGGCAAGGATCTCGCGCTCACCCCCGGCAAAGTGATCTACCAGAACGACGTCATGCAGCTCATCCAGTATGAGCCGACCACGGAGCATGTGCTGCGCACGCCGCTTTTGATCGTGCCACCTTGGATCAACAAGTACTACATCCTCGACCTCACGCCGCAGAAGTCCTTCATCAAATGGCTGGTGGATCAGGGTCTGACGGTCTTCGTCATTTCGTGGATCAACCCGGACAAAAGCCTCGGGACCAAGACCTTCGAGGATTACATGAAGGAAGGCCCGCTCACGGCGATGGACGTGATCGAGAAGGCGACCGGCGAGATGAAAGTCCACACCATGGGCTATTGCATCGGCGGCACCCTGCTCGCCACGACGCTCGCATGGCTCGCCGACAAGCGCCGCGTGCGCACCACCTCAGCCACCTTCATGGCCGCGCAGGTCGACTTCACCCATGCCGGCGACCTGATGGTCTATATCGACGAGAGCCAGCTCGCAGCGCTCGACCGCGACATGCAGCAGACCGGCGTCCTGCACGGCACGCGCATGGCGATGGCCTTCAACATGCTGCGCTCGAACGACCTGATCTGGCCTTACGTGATCAGCAATTACCTCAAGGGCAAGGAACCTTCGGGCTTCGATCTTCTGTTCTGGAATGCCGATGCCACGCGGATGCCCGGCGCAAACCATTCCTTCTACCTGCGCAACTGCTATCTCGAGAACCGGCTATCGGCGGGCACCATGGTGATCGACAATACCCAACTCGATTTGTCGAAGATCAAGACGCCGATCTACAATCTCGCGACCAAGGACGATCACATCGCTCCTGCGCAGTCGGTGCTGTACGGCTCGCAATTCTTCGGTGGACCAGTCCGTTTCGTGCTGAGCGGTTCGGGCCATATCGCGGGCGTGGTCAACCCTCCTGCCACCGGTAAATACCAGTACTGGACCGGCGGCAATGCTGCAGCTGAGACGGTGCAAGACTGGATGAGCGGCGCGACCGAGCACTCGGGTTCGTGGTGGCCGGACTGGCGGGCCTGGATCGAGGGTCTCGATGCTGAAACCGTTCCAGCTCGTAGCGCCGGCGCGTCCATGACCATTCTGGAGGAAGCGCCGGGCAGCTATGTCCGGATGCGCGCCTGAGCCGTCTTCCTTCCACGTCAAATTCCTGAGAGGCCTGCCGTTCAGTTGGCCTCGTTCCGCAGTTCGACTATGAATGAGAGATCGTCGCCGGTACCCGCCCGGCGAGATTCGATGCAGGCTGCGAGGAAAGGAAAAGGCGATGACGCGAGAATTGTTCTGGCTGACCTTGACCGTGATTTTGACCGGCGTGCTCTGGGTCCCCTACATCCTCAACCGCTGTGCGGTGCGCGGCATCGGCGGCGCAATGGCAAACCCTTCGCGCGGCGACAAGCCACATGCCGAATGGGCGAACCGGATGATGTTCGCGCATGACAACGCGATCGAAAATCTCGCGATCTTCGCACCGCTGGTGCTGATCCTCAACGCCATCGATTATTCGAGCAAATGGACAGTGCTCGCCTGCGCGGTCTATTTCTGGTCGCGGCTTGCTCACGTCATCATCTACGCGCTCGGCGTACCGGTGCTGCGGACGCTCACGTTCGTGATCGGATTCCTCGCGCAGGCCGTGCTGGTGCTCGCGATCTTCCGCCTCTGCTGAGAATAAAAAAGAGCCGCTCCCGCGGCTCTTTTCAGATCACGACGACAGCGCCGGCTGATCGATGCCGAGCGTCTCGGCAAAGCCGAACATGACATTCATGTTCTGCACCGCCTGCCCCGACGCGCCCTTGGTGAGATTATCGAGCGTCGAGACGATGATCGCTCGCCCCGGCTTGCGATCCTCGGCAACACCGATGAACGTCATGTTCGAGCCGCGCACATGGTGCGAGTCCGGCGTCTTGCCGAACGGCAGAACATAGACGAATGCGTCCTTCTCGTACTGCTTGCTCAGGAGCTCGTGCAACTCGCGCGCGGTCTTGCCGCGCCGTCCGCGAACGTAGATCGTCGAATAGATACCCCGATTTGTCGGCAGAAGATGCGGCGTGAACGTCGCCGTCACGTCCTTGCCGGCAGCCTTGGAGAATTCCTGATCGAGTTCGGACATATGCCGATGATGACCTACGCCATAGGCGCGGAATCCTTCGGAGACTTCCGAGAACAGCATTTCCTCTTTCGCCGAGCGCCCCGCTCCGGTCATGCCGGACTTGGCGTCGATCACGATCTCATCACTCTCGATCGCCTTGGCCTTCAGTAGCGGAATGAGTGGCAGTTGCGCGCAGGTGGTGTAGCAGCCGGGATTGGCGACGAGCCGTGCCTTCTTCACATCGCGCCGGTAGATTTCGGTGAGGCCGTACACGGCCTCCTTCTGCAGTTCGAGCGCATGATGCTCGTGCCCGTACCACTTCGCGTAGACGGCGGGATCGGTCAGACGGAAGTCGGCCGACAGATCGACCACCTTCGTCTCCGGTGCTTTCGCCAGCAGATCCTTGAGCACGGTCTGCGTCGTCGCATGCGGGAGCGCGCAGAATACAAGGTCGAGCGCGGCAGCCGCCCAGTCGACGCTCTCGATCGAGACAAGCTGCGGCAGATCGTAAGGCGCGAACTGCGGAAACACGTCGCCGAGCTTCTGCCCGGCGCGACGGTCGGCAGTCAGAAGAACGATCTCGACGCGCGGATGCCGCAGCAACAGGCGTACGAGTTCTGCCCCGGTGTAACCGGAAGCGCCGAGAATGCCGATCTTCTTCTTTTCAGCCATGACAATAGTCCTTATCCGACGGAGCGCGGGACAGGTGATGCGGCGATTTGTTGGAAGAGACAAGGCGCCGCGGACTTATCCTGCGGCATTGGATCGAGCAAACGCGACCTGCCGCTAGATTGCACAGCGGCGGCGACGGAGGGTTCTGTTTGCGGGTTCGATCATGGGGCCGCATATAAAACCCCTCTGGCGCAGGGTCAAGCAGCCCAGCGGCCGCCTCAGCGCCAGTCGGCTGTCAGACCACCGCCCAGAACCAGGTCGCCAGCTTTGAGATCGCGTCGCCGAACAACAGCAGAGTCGCCGACCAGACGAATGCCGACGAGAAATTCGCGATCTGGAAGTGCCAGTACGGCATCTCGAATATACCGGCGACCAACGGCACTGCCGCGCGCAACGGCCCGAAGAAGCGCCCGATGAAAATGCCCGGCACGCCCCATTTGCTAACAAACTTTTCGGCGCGCGGCAGCATTTCGGGGTACCGCGACAGCGGCCACATCCGCGCCACCCGATCCTTGAAGGTGTATCCGAGCCAGTAAGAGAGCCAGTCCCCCAGTGCGGCACCGAGCGCCCCTGCGACCCAGACCGGCCAGAATTTGATATCGCTTGCACCCACCATCGCGCCGATGCCGATCAGCGCGCTCCAGGCCGGGATCAACAGCGAGATGAAGGCAAGCGATTCACCGAATGCGAGAGCGCCGACGATGGGTGCGGCCCAAACCTGATGTTCCCGGACGAATTCGACCACGCCGCGAACCATCTCTTCCAGTGCCATTCACTTCCCTCGTTCTGAGAACCGGCGCGCGATCAGCCGGCCCGGCACTGAAGGCATCCTGCCCTGCAGGCAATGCGACCCTGCCTAGATGAGGGTTGCCCGCCACATTGTCACGTCGTTCATGTCATAGTGAACATCAACGATTCGTGCCCTTTACCAGACCACCAGAACTCAAGTCCATGGCTAAACAACTGAAAGCAAATACAAAATCAACTTCTTCCGCGAAAGCGGCGAACGACCTGTTTGCTTCGGGAGACAAGAAGCCGCGCGGCTCCGCCGCACCCGCCGCCAAGCCTTCGGGCGCGGAGGCCGGCTATACCGCCGCCGACATCGAGGTGCTGGAAGGGCTGGAACCGGTCCGCCGCCGCCCCGGCATGTATATCGGTGGAACCGACGAGAAGGCGCTGCATCATCTGTTCGCCGAGGTTATCGACAACTCGATGGACGAAGCGCTCGCCGGTCACGCGAGTTTCATCGAGGTCGAGCTTGGCGCGGACGGATACCTGACGGTAATCGACAACGGCCGTGGCATCCCGGTCGATCCGCATCCGAAGTTCAAGAACAAGTCGGCGCTCGAAATCATCATGTGTACGCTGCACGCCGGCGGCAAATTCGACTCCAAGGTCTATGAGACCTCGGGTGGTCTGCACGGTGTCGGCGTGTCGGTGGTGAACGCGCTGTCTTCGGAGCTCGTCGTCGAAGTGGCGCGCAACCAGAAGCTCTACCGGATGACGTTCGAGCGCGGCAAACCGAAGGGTAAGCTGGAAGAGCTCGGCAAGGTTCACAACCGCCGCGGCACATTGATCCGTTTCAAGCCGGATGCTGATATCTTCGGCAATAAAGCCGCCTTTAAGCCGCAGCGCCTGTTTCAGATGGCACGCTCGAAAGCGTATCTGTTCGGCGGCGTCGAAATCCGCTGGAAGTGTGCGCCCGAACTCCTGAAGGGCATCGAGAATGTGCCCGCCGAGGACACCTTCCACTTTCCGGGTGGCTTGAAGGATTACTTGGCTGCGGCCATTCATTCCGACACACTGGTGCACCCGGACATCTTCTCCGGCAAAACAGGACGCAACGGCGCGCACGGTGCCTGCGAATGGGCCGTGGCCTGGACCGCCGATGCCGACGGCTTCATGTCCTCCTACACCAACACGGTGCCGACACCTGACGGCGGCACCCATGAAGCCGGCATGCGCAGCGCGTTGCTGCGCGGCATCCGCGATCACGCCGAGCGCACCGGTCAGGGCAAGAAGGCCTCCTCCATCACTTCGGAAGACGTGATGGTCGGCGCGGCCATCATGCTGTCGGTGTTCGTGCGCGAGCCGGAATTCCAGGGACAGACCAAGGACCGTCTCGCGACCGCCGAAGCGCAGCGCATTGTCGAACAAGCCGTAAAGGACCCATTCGACCACTGGCTGTCAGGCAATCCGGCGCAGGCCAACAAGCTTCTCGAATTCATCATTGAGCGTGCCGACGAGCGGTTACGCCGCCGCGCCGAGAAGGAAATCTCGCGCAAGACCGCAGTTAAAAAACTGCGACTGCCCGGCAAGCTCGCGGATTGCACCAACACCGCGACCGAAGGCTCCGAACTGTTCATCGTCGAAGGTGATTCCGCGGGCGGCAGTGCCAAGCAGGCGCGCGATCGCAAGACGCAGGCGATCCTGCCGCTGCGCGGCAAGATCCTCAACGTCGCCTCTGCCACGCGGGACAAGATGGTGGCCAACGCGCAGCTGTCCGATCTCATCCAGGCGATCGGCGCTGGAACCGGGGTCAATTATCGCGAAGACGATCTGCGCTATTCGCGCATCATCATCATGACCGACGCCGACGTGGATGGCGCACACATCGCCTCGCTGCTCATCACCTTCTTCTACCGGCAGATGCCGAAGCTGATCGACGAAGGACATCTCTACCTCGCCGTGCCGCCGCTCTATCGGCTCACTCATGGCAGCAAGACACTGTACGCGCGCAATGAGGCACACCGCGATGAAATGCTGAAAAAGGAATTCCATGCCAACGCCAAGGTCGAGATCGGCCGCTTCAAAGGTCTTGGCGAGATGATGCCCAATCAGCTCAAGGAAACCACGATGGACCCGCGCAAGCGCACGCTGCTGCGTGTCGTGCTGGCAACGGAAGACCGCGACAGCACCGCGACGTCTGTCGAACGGCTGATGGGCAGCAAGGCCGAGGCGCGTTTCGAATTCATCACCGAGAAGGCCGAGTTCGCGCCGGAAGAACTGCTCGACGTTTAATCAGGCCTGTTTCGCCTCCGGCGAATGAACGTGCTCGGGGCGAACCCCGATGCCAATGGTGCGAGCGGTCAAGCCCTGAAGCCAGGGTAAGCTACCGACCAGCCGCATGATAAACGGCGGCGCAAACTGCCGGTCGGTAATTGCGCGATTGATCAAGCGGTTCTGCACGAACACCTGGATGGCCTGCGTCGCCTTTACTGGAAACTCACGCCGCGCCTGCACAAGGCTGAGATCGTCCAGCGATGGAGCGCCTTTTCCGAACTTGTCGCACAACAGGTTCGCCGCCGCGACCGCATCCTGAATCGCCAGATTGACGCCGACGCCGCCGACCGGCGACATCGCGTGCGCCGCGTCGCCGATGCAAAGAAATCCCGGCTTGGCCCATTTCGTCAACCGGTCGATTTGCACCGACAGCAGCTTGACGTCGTCCCAGGTTTTCACATCCGAAATATGGTCGCGCGTGACCGGAGCCAGTTTGACGATGTTGGCGCGGAATTTATCGAGGCCGCCCTCCTTGACTGCCTGATATCCATTCTTGGCGATGACATACGCACACTGCCAATAGTCAGTGCGATCCAGCATCACCATCATTTGCCCAGCCTGGATACGTCCGAAAACACTGTCGGTTGGTCCCTTCGGTTTTCCTACCTTGAACCACAGCACGTCCATCGGCGCGCCGATGTCCTGCACCGCCATTCCGGCTTGCTCACGCATCTGCGAATGACGGCCATCGCAGGCGACAACAAGATCGGCTGAGATATGGAGCTCGCCCTGCTCCGTTTTCGCGACCACACCGGTCACGCGATCATTGGCGCGCAGCAGATCGACTGCCTCAGTCGTCTTGCGAACTTCAAGATGGGGAAACCGTTTGCCTTGGCTGTCGATGAAATTCAGGAAATCCCATTGCGGCATGAAGGCAATAAACGGACACGGCGTATCGAGCCGCGATAGATCCGCGAGGCGGAGCGAGGTATTCCCGATCTCCACATTCAGCCTGCTGATCTCGTCATGCGGCACTTTCAGAAAGTCGTCCAGCAGACCGAGCTCCTGCATCACCTGCATGGTCGAGGGATGTACCGTGTCACCACGAAAATCGCGGAAGAAATCCGCGTGCTTTTCCAACACCACGGTTTTGATGCCGGCCCGGCCGAGCAGATAGCCGAGCATCATTCCGGCAGGACCGCCGCCGACGACACAGCACTGTACCCGAATGGTTTCGGCGGATTGGGATCCCCCCTCCATATCAGCGGTCTCCGGTTCTGGAACCAGGCGCATCTGGTCCCGCAGTGGCCTCAGGATGTCACGAAACCGATAAATATTAAGGGTTTCAGGCAGTTTCCCGCCAAAAATATTGACTTTGGGCGATTCCGTCCTATGTTCCGGGCACGCGGCCAGGGTCGAAACGCGATCATCTGATTAGCCGCTTGCCTGCGATATAATCATCCCCGTGCATGAACTGCATGCCGTTCCGGGGTTGAGCGCGGCAGTATTTCCGAGAAGTCCGAACGGCGATCTCGTGTAGAGGCTCAATGTCCTTTTCCAATCTCGGCTTGTCCGACAAGGTTCTCGCTGCGGTCGCAGCCACCGGTTACACTTCCCCGACGCCCATTCAAGAACAAGCAATTCCCCACGTTCTCGCTCACCGAGACGTGCTCGGCATCGCCCAGACCGGCACCGGCAAAACGGCGGCGTTTGTGCTGCCCATGCTCACGCTGCTGGAAAAGGGCCGCGCGCGAGCCCGGATGCCCCGCACCCTCATCCTTGAGCCGACCCGCGAACTCGCGGCGCAGGTGAAAGAGAACTTCGACCGCTACGGCGTAGGCCAGAAGCTCAATGTCGCCCTTCTGATCGGCGGCGTCTCGTTCGGCGACCAAGATGCCAAACTGATGCGCGGCGTCGATGTCCTGATTGCTACCCCCGGCCGCCTGCTTGACCACACCGAGCGCGGCAAGCTCCTGATGACCGGCGTAGAACTGCTGGTGATCGACGAAGCCGACCGCATGCTGGACATGGGCTTCATTCCCGACATCGAGCGCATCTGCAAGCTGGTGCCGTTCACTCGTCAAACGCTGTTCTTCACCGCAACGATGCCGCCGGAAATCCGCCGCATCACCGAAACATTCCTGCACAATCCAGTGAAGGTCGAAGTCTCAAAACCGGCATCGACCGCCGTCACTGTGACCCAATCCCAGATCAGCACCGGCAAGGAGCCGCACGAGAAGCGCGAACTGCTGCGCCAGCTTCTGCGCAATGCCAAGGATCTGAAGAACGCCATCATCTTCTGCAACCGCAAGCGCGAGGTCGCGATCCTGCACAAATCGCTGCAGAAGCATGGCTTCGGCGCAGCCGCACTGCACGGGGACATGGACCAGAGCGCGCGCATGGCTTCGCTCGAACAGTTCCGCAAAGGCGAGTTGCCGTTGCTGGTCGCCTCCGACGTCGCCGCCCGCGGCCTCGACATCCCTGAAGTGAGCCACGTCTTCAATTTCGACGTGCCGCATCACCCCGATGATTACGTTCATCGCATCGGCCGCACCGGCCGCGCCGGTCGTCTAGGCACCGCGGTCTCGATCGTCTCGCCGGCCGACCAGAAATCCATCATGGCGATCGAGAAGCTGATCGGGCAATCCATCCCACATGCGGAGGGCTATGCGCCGGTGGAAGCCTCCACTGCCGACGCGAACGGTGCCACAGCGGACTCGAGCTCGCGTCCCCGCAAATCCCGCCGCGGCGGTCAGCGGTCGCGAACCCGCGATCATGAAAAGACCACGGCCAAACCAGCCGCCAACAAGGCGGGATCGTTGCCGAAATCGTCAGCCAGAACGCCGCCCGCTCTACCTCCTTCGCTCGGCCGCATCCCGATGGCTGCTGCGGCGCAGGATCATATGGAGCCCGGCGATCATTCACATTTGCCGGCGTTTCTGCTCCGTCCGGTACGCGCCCGCGGATAAGGTGCGTATCTGAACGAAAGTGTTTACCCGTCTTTCACAAACGTCCCCTATCGTCCCGCCATACTTTAGGGATTTGCCGGCGCAGAAGGCTGCCTGGGGACGCCAACGTGATTAATCTTCTTGAAGAGCACGAGCGCACCCTCGCGTTCGCCGAAGTCGCATTGGGTCAGATCAGGTCCCTGCGCCAGAGCGCAATCCCCCGCAATTATGAGATCTGGTACATCTACGCGACTGGATACAACATCGAACTCAACAAGGTCATCAACGAAACGCTGCTGCACAACGGCAAGCTGACCGAAGCAGACCTCGAACAAATTCACGATACATATCTGTCGCAATCGCGCATGACCGATCGGATCGACAAGGTCGGTTCGCGTGTCATCAACGAGATCGACGACGTGATGGGCCTCATCACCGATGCGGTCGGCATGACGAACTCGTTCAGCACCGATCTTGAGGGCGCTACCAATCGACTCCAGAATGCCAAGGACAAGACGCAGATCAATCTCGTGATCCACGCACTGGTTCAGTCCACTCGCGAGATGAACTTGACTAACAAGGCGCTGGAAGCGCGTCTTGCCAGTTCAAAACTCGAAATCGCAAGTCTGCAGGACAGTCTCGAGGCGATCCGCACCGAAAGCCTGACCGATCCGCTGACGTCGCTCGGCAACCGCAAATATTTCGACCGTGCCCTCGATGCCGCCGTCGAATACGCCCAGCAAAACGGCGAGCCGTTGTCGCTCCTGATGATCGACATCGACCATTTCAAGTCGTTCAACGACAATTACGGCCACCTCACCGGCGATCAGGTGCTCCGGCTGGTGGCGCTGGCGATCAAGGCCAACATCAAAGGGCAGGACCTGACGGCACGTTACGGCGGTGAGGAGTTCGCCGTGATCTTACCCAACACCTCAATGCGCCAAGCCCTCGCCGTGGCTGACAATGTCCGCCGCGCCGTGATGTCCAAGCAGTTGAAGAAAAAATCGACAGGCGAAATTCTCGGCCGCGTCACCATCTCCGCCGGAGTTTCTGTTTTCCAGTCCGGCGACGATGCCCCTGCCCTGATCGACCGTGCCGATGCCTGCCTCTACGCCGCCAAGCGGCACGGCCGCAATCGCGTGATTTGCGAAGCGGACCCCGAGTTCACACCCAACGTTCGTATTCAGGTTGCTTGAGAGGCTGCGGCTCTAGCCATCGACCTTCGCAGGCGTCAACTGCACGGACTCGCCGCAGCCGCATGCGCCGGTCTGGTTCGGATTGTTGAAGACGAACTGCGCCGCCATCTTGTCCACCTTGAAATCCATCTCGGTGCCAAGCAGGAACAGAACGGCCTTCGGGTCGACCAAAATCTTCACGCCCTTATCCTCCACGACCTCGTCGGTCGGGCGGATATCGTGCGCGTATTCGACGGTGTATTCCATGCCAGCGCAGCCGCCGTTCTTGATGCCGACGCGCAGGCCCACAATCTCGGAATCCGCGCGCGACGAGAGTTCGCGAACGCGACTGGCAGCAGCATCCGTCAAGCGCATCACTTGAGGACGCGGACGGACCGGCTTGGCGGCAGAGGCAGGAGCGTTAGGGGTCATACCCGTCATTTGGCTACTTCCTTCGGCATTTCAATGCCGGACACAATCACGCCAGAATTCCGCGATTCGTCCAAATCACCACATATTGAGAACAAGACGGGCTTCATCGGACATCCGGTCCGGCGTCCACGGCGGTTCCCAGATTACGTTCACAGTCACCGGGCCAACGCCCGGCACGCTTGCGATGGCGTTCTCGACGAAATTCGGCAGATCGCCGGCGGCGGGACAGTTCGGCGTGGTCAGCGTCATTTGCACGTCCACGGCCCGGTCGTCCTTGATGTCGACCTTATAGATCAAACCGAGTTCGTAGATGTCGGCCGGAATTTCCGGGTCATAGACGGTTTTCAGCGCGGCCACGATGTCCGCCCCAAGCCGTTCGGTTTCCTCCGGCGCCAGCGCCGAGGTGGTGTCCACCCGGTTCGCAGCGTCGGCCGGTTTTTCAGTGGCGGCCTCTGCCGTCTTCTCTGCGGAATCTGCTTCGCTCATGAGAAAAGCTCTCCTGCCTTGACAAGCGCCTGTGCCAGGTGATCGACCTCGGCCCGGGTATTATACATCCCGAACGAGGCCCGGCAGGTCGCCGTCACGTTGAATCGCTCCAGAAGCGGCATCACGCAATGCGTACCTGCCCGCACCGCGATGCCCGCCCGGTCGATGACGGTCGCCACATCGTGCGGATGCGCGCCCTTCATCTCAAACGAAATCACCGGCCCCTTGTTCTTCGCGGTGCCGATCAGCCGCAGCGAATTGATCTCGCGCAGCCGCTCGGTGGCGTAGACGAGCAGATCGTGCTCATGGGCTGCGATGCGCTCCTTGCCGATGGAGTTCACGTAATCGATCGCGGCACCGAGCCCGATCGACTCAACGATCGCCGGCGTGCCCGCCTCGAACTTGTGCGGCGGGTCGCCATAAGTAACCCAGTCCTGCGCTACCTCGCGGATCATCTCGCCGCCGCCGTTGAACGGGCGCATCGCGACCAGATGCTCGTATTTGGCGTACAGCGCGCCGATCCCGGTCGGGCCGTAAATCTTGTGCCCGGTGCAGACGTAGAAGTCGCAATCGATGTCCTGCACATCGATCGTCATATGCACGGCAGCCTGGCTGCCGTCGACCAGCACCGGAATGCCCCGCGCATGCGCGATCCGGACGACCTCCTTCACCGGCACCACGGTGCCGAGTGCGTTCGACATCTGGGTGATGGCAACGAGCTTGGTCTTCGATGTCAGGAGCTTCTCGAATTCCTCGATCAGAAAATTGCCTTCATCGTCCACCGGCGCCCATTTCAGCACCGCACCCTTGCGCTCCCGCAAAAAGTGCCACGGCACGATATTGGAATGATGCTCCATGATCGAGAGAACGATCTCGTCGCCCTCCTTGATATTCGGTTCGCCCCATGACGACGCCACGAGGTTGATCGCCTCGGTCGCGTTGCGGGTGAAAATGATCTCTTCCCTGCGTGCGGCATTGAGGAACGCGGCAACCTTGGTACGGCCGCCCTCATAGGCATCCGTCGCCGCATTGGCGAGATAATGCAAGCCGCGATGTACGTTGGCGTATTCAGAATGATAAGCCTGCGTCATCCGTTCCAGCACAGCGTTCGGCTTCTGCGCCGACGCAGCGTTGTCGAGATACACCAGCGGCTTGCCGTACACCTTCGTCGCCAGCGCGGGAAAATCCGCCCGGATTTTCTCGACGTCATATGAGCCATTGGCGACCGCGGGATGCATCGTCACCCCCGCGCCGCCAGCCATCGCTCGGCTGTCGCAATTGCGATGTCACGCAAATCGTCATCGACGATGGACTCGATCGCTTCGCCGACGAAGGCCGCGATCAGAAGACCCTGCGCTTCCTTCTCCGGCAAACCACGTGCACGGAGATAGAACAGTAACTCCTCGTCGATCGCGCCCGCGGTTGCACCGTGGCCGCAAGCCACGTCGTCCGCGAAAATCTCGAGCTCCGGCTTGTTGTCGGCCTCCGCCTCATCGGACAGAAGAAGCGCGCGCGTCATCATCTTGCCGTCAGTCTTCTGTGCGATCTGACGGACGATGATGCGGCCCTGGAATACCGAGTGGGACTGATCGTCCAGCACCGCGCGGAACACCTCACGGCTGATGCAGTTCGGTACCGTATGGTCGACGATCAGCGTGGTGTCGCCATGACGACGGCTGCCGAGCAGGTTCACGCCGTTAGTCGACAGTTCGCTCCCCTCACCCGCGAAGGTGATGAAGCCCTGATAACGGCTGACCGCAGCACCTTGCGTGAGACCAAACGTATTCAGCTTGACGCGTGCGCCGAGCCGGAACGCTGCCGTAGTGATGTTGGCAGCATCACGCGCGTCTTCCATCAGGCGCACATGCTGCAGCTCGGTGTCATCGCCGACCGACACTTCCACCTGATCGTAAACCTGATAGGCCGACGCGCCCTCGGCACCGACGAAGCTCTCGACCAGCGTCACGCGGGCCTTGTTGCCGATCCGGACATGCGAGCGCGTCACGGCCGAGGCCGACGATGCGGTTGCGATATGCGCGATATGAAGCGGCTGGTTCAGGGTCACACCGTCATCCACGGTCACGACCAAGCCATCGGTCGCCAATGCCGTGTTCAGCGAGATCATCGCGTCAGACGCAACCTTCGTCTTCAGCAGATCGGCGTTGCCCTCGCCCAGCGCATCGCGCAGCGTTTGCACGCGAACACCTTTCTCAAGCGACGACAGATCGGATAACTCGGGCGCGAACACGCCGTCCACCAGCGTCAGGCGGCAGGTATTCTCGATGCCCAGCGCAGCGATGGCCTTTGCGGCCAGTGCCAGCGTTGCCTTTTCCGGTGCCGGAGCAAGCAGATTGACCGTGCGTAAAAGCGCGCGCAGGTCGGTATACTTCCATTCCTCGATCCGCCGATGCGGCAAGCCACGCTCAGCAAAATCATCGAAGGCCGCCTTGCGTGCACTCGCGACCAGGCCATCGCCCGGCAGGCGCGAGCGCGCCTCGGCGAACAAGTCGCCGTATGGCTGCTCCGTCGGTTTGACCAATGCAACGTTCATCGCAATATCCGCCTACGCCGCTTTATCTTCGAACTGCGCATAGCCGGACTTCTCCAGCTCCAGCGCAAGATCCTTGCCACCGCTCTTCACGACGCGCCCCTTCGACATCACGTGGACGAAGTCCGGCACGATGTAGTTGAGCAACCGCTGATAGTGCGTGATGACGATCATCGAACGGCTCGGTGCGCGCAGGGCGTTGACTCCGTCTGCCGCGATGCGCAGCGCGTCGATGTCGAGACCGGAATCCATTTCATCAAGGATGCACAGGCTCGGCTCGAACAGCGCCATCTGCAGCACTTCGTTGCGCTTCTTCTCACCGCCGGAGAACCCGACATTGACGCCGCGCTTGAGCATATCCTGCGGAATGTTCAGCCGGGCCGAAACTTCGCGAACCTTCTTGAGGAAATCCGGCGTCGAGAATTCGCTCTCGCCACGCGCTTTGCGCTGCGCATTCAGCGCAGTGCGCAGGAACGTCATGGTGGCGACGCCCGGAATTTCCATCGGGTACTGGAACGCGAGGAACACACCCTTGGCGGCACGCTCGTCCGGCTCCATCTCCAAAAGGTCTTCACCCTTGAACAGAATTTCGCCGCCGGTGACATCGTAACCGGGCTTGCCCGCGATGACGTGCGACAGCGTCGACTTGCCCGAGCCGTTCGGCCCCATGATCGCGTGAACTTCGCCTTCGTTCACGGTGAGGTCGAGACCATGCAGGATCTCGTTGTCCTCGACTTGAACCTTGAGGCCTTTGACTTCGAGTAACGCGGTCATCATTTTGCCTTTCCAGAATTATCAACACTGCCCCATCGCCAGCGCCAGTCTCCGTCCGTCTTTTGTCGAGTGACGAAAACCATCACACCGGTAGCGACGGCAAGCGCGGCTATCGCAGACAGCCATGAAGTAAACGTTTGATCGTGATGGGTGAGACGTGTCACGACAGCCAGAACCACCGCGACATACACTACGATTAAAGCCCACCCTTCCCAGGTGACAGGCGTCGCGCCGTAGCCATATGCCTTTGGCCTGAACCAGAACCTGCTCACGGCTATCCCACACTTCCTTCCAGCGAAATCGAGATCAGCTTCTGCGCCTCAACTGCGAATTCCATCGGCAGTTGCTGCAGCACGTCACGCACGAACCCGTTGACGACGAGCGCAACCGCCTCCTCCTGCGAAAGACCGCGCTGCACACAATAGAACAGCATGTCTTCGGAAATCTTCGAGGTAGTCGCTTCGTGTTCGAACTGGGTCGATGAGTTCTTGGCCTCAATATACGGCACAGTGTGCGCACCGCATTTGTCACCGATCAAAAGCGAGTCACAGGCGGTAAAGTTGCGCGCGCCGGTCGCCTTGCGGTGCGCGGTGACGAGGCCGCGATAGGTGTTCTGCGACACGCCGGCCGCGATGCCCTTGGAGATGATCCGGCTCGTGGTGTTCTTGCCGAGATGAATCATCTTGGTGCCGGAATCGACCTGCTGGAAGCCGTTCGAGATCGCGATCGAGTAGAACTCGCCGCGCGAGTTGTCGCCGCGCAGGATGCAGCTCGGATATTTCCAGGTGATCGCGGAGCCGGTTTCCACCTGCGTCCACGAAATCTTGGAATTCTTGCCGCGGCAGTCACCACGCTTGGTGACGAAATTATAGATGCCACCCTTGCCTTCCGAATTGCCCGGATACCAGTTCTGCACCGTCGAGTATTTGATCTCGGCGTCGTCGTGAGCAACGAGTTCAACGACGGCGGCGTGCAACTGGTTCTCGTCGCGCTGTGGCGCGGTGCAGCCTTCGAGGTAGCTGACGTAAGCACCCTTGTCGGCGATGATGAGCGTGCGCTCGAACTGGCCGGTGTTGCGCTCGTTGATGCGGAAATAGGTCGACAATTCCATCGGGCAACGCACGCCCGGCGGGATGTAGACGAACGAGCCGTCGGAGAACACGGCCGAGTTCAGCGTGGCGAAGAAGTTGTCCGAAGTCGGCACGACCGAGCCGAGATACTTCTTCACCAGTTCGGGGTGTTCGCGGATCGCTTCCGAGATCGGCATGAAGATCACGCCGGCCTTCTTCAACTCTGCCTGGAATGTAGTGGCGACCGACACGGAATCGAACACGGCGTCGACAGCGACGCGGCGCTCGCTCACATCGTTACCGTCCTCGTCCTTGCGGACGACGCCTTCGAGCACTTCGACTTCGCGCAGCGGGATGCCGAGCTTCTCGTAGGTCTTGAGAATTTCGGGATCGATCTCGTCGAGAGAAGAGATCTCCTTCTTCTTTTTCGGCGCGGCGTAATAGTAGAGATCCTGATAGTCGATCTTCGGATACTCGACGCGCGCCCAGGTCGGCTCCTGCATGGTGAGCCAACGGCGAAACGCCTCCAGACGCCATTCCAGCATCCAGGCGGGCTCGTTCTTCTTGGCGGAAATGAACCGGACGGTGTCTTCAGTCAGGCCGCGGGCGGCCTTTTCCGATTCAATCTGGGTCTCAAACCCATAACGGTATTGATCGACGTCGATCTGGCGAACCCGATCGACCGTCTCCTGGACGGCTGGCATTTGACTTCTCCGCTCGCGGTTTCAAGGACCGCAGTGGGCCAACTTTGGATGTCGGACGTTCTTGTTATCGTCTATTTTTTAGAACGGTTCAAGCGACGGCATCCGACCCTTTAACTAGTACGTTTGAGAGGGATATCCAAGCCTCCAGAAGGTATTGAACCTCCGCCTCTGTGGTGTCCCAGCCCAGACTCAAACGCACGGCTCCCTGAGCCTTAATGGGATCAACTCCCATCGCCGTCAGCACGGGCGAGGCATGGACTTTTCCGGAGGAACAGGCCGAGCCGGATGACACTGCCATCCCTTCCAGATCGAAGGCAATCACGGCGGTTTCCGCCTTCATGCCAGGCGCTGAGAATAAGGTGGTGTTTGGCAGTCGTGGAACATCGCTGGAAAAGATCGTGATTTCAGGCGTTACCGAGCGGAGGCCCGACTCGAGCTTGGCCCGAAGCTTTTGCATTCGCGCTGTTGCAGCCGCACCCGCATCGAGATACGCGGCCACGGCGGCTCCAAACGCAGCAATCCCGGGGAGGTTTTCGGTTCCGCCCCTACGGCCCTTCTCCTGACCTCCGGCGGAGACCAGCGGCTCAAAACCGGCAAGGCGTTCGGTCAGGATCAAAGCACCAGTGCCCTTGGGGCCACCAATCTTGTGC
The DNA here is from genome assembly GCF_000314735.2 of Afipia felis ATCC 53690. Lineage (NCBI taxonomy): Bacteria > Pseudomonadati > Pseudomonadota > Alphaproteobacteria > Hyphomicrobiales > Nitrobacteraceae > Afipia > Afipia felis. Next base: position 1,007,406 of record NZ_KB375270.1, read on the forward strand.
GCAGAAATTGATAGAAGATCAGCGCCCAACAAATTGATATCAATATCAATTTTTCCAAATCCCTGGACTGCATCGACGTGCAGGATGCCGTGGGCGGCATGGACGAGTTCCGCTATTTCCGCGATCGGCTGGATCGCTCCCGTCTCGTTATTGGCGAGCATCACCGAGACCAGTGCCGGTTCACCTTTCTCAAGGAGGGACTGCAACCGCCCAACGTCCACAACGCCGGAGGGTGTCACTGGGGCGGTATGCACATTCTCAACCGGGAAACGGCCGCCGGATCGTACGGAGGAATGCTCGATCGCGGAGACAATCAACCGCGTCGCTACATCGCCGTTACGGCGCAATCCAGGCGTGAGTGCGAGCGCATTGGCCTCGGTTCCACCGGAGGTGAAAACCACATCAGCACTGCGTGCGCCAAGTGCCTTGGCAATGTTGGCGCGGGCATCTTCGATGATTTTCCGCGCGGCCCGGCCTTCCGCGTGAACTGAGGACGGGTTCCCCTGCAGATCCATGGCCTGCAGCATCACCGCCTTGGCCTGCGAGCGCATCGGCGCAGTGGCGTTCCAGTCGAGATAGACACGTGTTTTTGCCATTTGCCGCCCGATCGCACCAACCATCACATCAACTCATTGCACTGTCGTGGTTTTCTGGCCTGTTGCGGTAATTCGCGGCGCAATATGCTTGCTTTTTCACCTGCCACCCATGTTAGAAGTCGGCCTCGTATTCGGGCGCCCTTCCTTGGCGTGGCAGCATTCTGACATTTGGCTGCGACACAGGTTTGGCGGGCACGGCGTTGAACGAGCATATTCTTTAAGGACCACGATGCCTGAAGTTATTTTCACCGGCCCCGCCGGCCGTCTTGAAGGACGCTATCACCCCGCGAAGCAGAAGAACGCCCCGATTGCGATGGTGTTGCATCCGCATCCGCAATTCCAGGGTAACATGAATCACCCGATCGTTTATCAGGTGTATTATTCATTCGTTGCTCGTGGCTTTTCTGTGCTGCGCTTCAATTTTCGCGGCGTCGGCCGCAGCCAGGGCTCGTTCGACCACGGCACCGGGGAATTGTCTGATGCGGCGGCAGCGCTCGACTGGGCACAGACGATCAATCCCGAGGCGCGCGCCTGCTGGGTCGCCGGATTCTCATTCGGCGCATGGATCGGCATGCAGCTTTTGATGCGCCGTCCGGAGGTCGAGGGCTTCATCTCGATTGCGCCGGAGCCGAACCGCTACGACTTCTCCTTCCTCGCGCCCTGCCCGTCATCGGGTCTCATCGTTCACGGCGACAAGGACATCGTCGCGCCCGCGAAGGACGTCAACACGCTGGTCGAGAAGCTCAAGACGCAGAAGGGCATCGTGATCGACCAGCAGGTCATCCCAGGCGCCAATCACTTCTTCCAGGACCGGCTCGAACCGCTGATGGAATCGATCACGTCCTATCTGGATATGCGCCTCGCCAACGTGCGCTGAGACTCACACTTACGGACGCGCCAGCACGCCGCCGCTCAGCGGCGCGCTGACGCCCGTGGTGCCGGGATAAGTCAGCGGCAATCCCTTGAGACTACGCACTGCGAGATAGGCGAACGCCTGCGCCTCGATGGCGTCACCCTGCCAGCCGAGATCGTGGCCCGTCACAACCGGCATCGGCGCCAATCGCTCGGACAGCATCTGCATCAATGTCGGATTGTTGGCACCACCGCCAACCACGATCCAGCTCGCTGGCTGGTTCGGTAACTGATCCACGATCCGCGCGATCGATGCCACAGTAAAAGCGGTGAGCGTCGCGGCACCATCCTCGAGCGTCATGCCGTCGACAGCGAAGGACGCAAAATCGTTGCGGTCGAGCGATTTCGGCGCGGGCCTGTCGAAGAACGGATGGTCGAGCGCTTGTGCTATCCAGTCGGAATCCGGTTCGCCTTGCGCGGCGATCGCGCCGCCGCGGTCCATCGCTTTCCCGATGTGCCGCATCAGATAATCGTCCAGCAGCGCATTGCCGGGTCCGGTGTCGCAGGCGATCAGCGTCTCGCCGTCGATATAGGTAATGTTGGCGACGCCGCCGATATTGACGATGCAGGCGGGCGTCGCGCAATCGGCGAGCCGCACCAGAGCGCGATGATAGACCGGCACCAGCGGCGCGCCCTGCCCGCCAGCGGCGACATCAGCGGCGCGGAGATCGTACACCACAGGCAATCCCAGCGCCTTCGCAAGCCTTTCGCCTTCGCCGATCTGGACCGTCAGCCGGTCGTGCGGCCGATGCAGAACGGTCTGGCCGTGAAAGCCGACGACATCGACCGTGGCGCGATCGATCTGGTTTGCCGCGAGAAACGATTCCACCGCCTCGGCATGTGCGCGCGTGATGAGATTTTCGGCGGCTGCAACCTCGGCCGGGCGCTCCTCGAGCCGCGCGATCTGCGGTGCGGCGTCGAGCGCCTTGTGCAGCAGTACCCGCTCCTCCTCGCTATAGGGCCGGTATCCCGTCGGCCCGAAGGATTCGATCTGCTCGCCGTCGGTCCGCAGCCACGCGATATCCACCCCGTCGAGCGAGGTGCCGCTCATCAGGCCTATCGCGTTACGCATGCCGCCCCTCCGGTTGAATTGGATGCCGGACCTGATACACCACTGAGCCTCTAAAAATCGCTAAACTGCCAAAGAGTCCCGCATGACCGCCTACAAGTCCGATTTCCTCAATGTGCTGGAACAGCGCGGACTGATCCATCAGATTTCCGACCCCGCCGCGCTGGACGATGCCTGCGCCAAGGGGCCTATCACAGCCTATGTCGGCTATGACGCGACGGCGACCAGTCTGCATATCGGCAACCTGATTTCGGTCACGATGCTCTATTGGCTGCAGCAGACCGGGCACCGCCCGATCACACTGATGGGCGGCGGCACCTCCATGGTGGGCGATCCCTCCTTCCGCGACGAGCAGCGCAAGATGCTCGACGAGGCCACAATCGCGTCCAACATCGAAGGCATCAAGAAAATCTTCGGGCGCATCCTGCGCTACGGCGACGGCCCGACCGATGCCCTGATGATCAACAATGCCGAATGGCTGCTGAAGCTGAACTACGTCTCGTTCCTGCGCGACGTCGGACGCTACTTCTCGGTCAACCGCATGCTCTCTTTCGATAGCGTGAAGTTGCGGCTCGACCGCGAACAATCGCTGTCGTTCCTCGAATTCAACTACATGATCATGCAGGGCTACGATTTCGTCGAGATTAACCGCCGCTACGGTTGCATCCTGCAGATGGGCGGCTCCGACCAGTGGGGCAACATCATCAACGGCGTCGATCTCAGCCACCGCATGGGCGGACCGCAGCTTTACGCGCTCACCACGCCGCTGCTCACCACCTCGTCCGGCGCGAAGATGGGTAAGACCGCGAAGGGCGCGGTCTGGCTCAACGGCGACGTGTTCAGCCCGTACGACTTCTGGCAGTACTTCCGCAACACCGAGGACGCCGATGTTGGCCGCTTCCTCAAGGTGTTCACGCGTCTGCCGCTCGACGAGATCGCAAAGCTCGAAGCGCTCGGCGGCGCGGAGATCAACGAAGCGAAGAAAATCCTCGCGACCGAAGCGACCGCCGTGGTGCATGGCCGCGAGGCCGCCGAGGAAGCGGCCGAAACCGCGCGGCGCACATTCGAGGAAGGCACGATCGCCGAGAGCCTGCCGACAATAGAAATGCGAAAAGACGGCCGCGATTTTTTCTTCGGACCAGAAGGCCTGCCCATTCTTATTGCCGTTCAACTAGCCGGACTCGCAAAATCGACTGGCGAAGCTCGAAGACACATTGAAGGGCGGGGTATCAAAGTCAATGACGAGACTGTCACCAGCATCATGATGAAGCTGAATCCTACGCAACATTTAACGCCACAAGGCGTTATCAAACTCTCACTCGGAAAAAAACGACACGTTCTGCTGAAGCCGGTCTGACGGACTTCGTGCCGTTTACTGCATGGACTGGAAATCCGGCGGCAGGCTTTGCTGCTTGCCGGTGTTGAAGTCGAAAATCTTGCGCAGCACGCCCGGCGCCATCGCCGAGATCGGATTGACGCGCAGCACGGGCGCGCCCGGCGTGCCGACGACTTCATAGGTCACGCCGATTAGTCCCTCGTTGCTGCCGCCGCCGAGCACCAGGCCCACAATCGGAATCTGCCCGAACATGTTGTTGAGCCCGTACATCGGCACGAAGGTGCCGCTCATCCGCACCTGATTGGATGTATAATCGATGTCACCCTCAATGGTCGCGCCGACGGCAGGCCCGCGCACCACGCCGTCCTTGATCCGAAGCTGGCCGGTCTGGCGGGTGAATTCGGTGCGCATGCGCGTGAAGGCAATGCCCTTCGGATTGACGTTGCCGCCATTGTTGACCACGCGGTCCAGCGCCGCCTCTCCCTTGACAGTGAAATCGGTGACGTTGAGGAGTCCCTCCTGCGGCGTATCATCAGCCGTCGGCGTATCCATCGCCACCCACATCTCGCCGCCGACCATCTTCGAATAGGTGTCGGTGAAACGGAAGAGCGCTCCCGCATCGTGTGTTTCGACGAACAGCAAATCGCGGCCTCCCCGCCCGCGCGAGCGCAGGCTACCGGTCACCGGCGTGTCCCGCCCCAGTTTTCCGGACAGCGAAAAAGCACGGATCGTGCCGGCACGCCGCGATAGCTTGAGATCGACGCTGCGAAGCGCTTCGCCATAATAACCTGCAATCGCACCAAGCTTGGCATCGACATCAAAATTGTCGAGCTTGACCGCCGACTTGCCGGCGTTGCTCTTCGTGCTGCCGGACAGTGCGCTCTTGATGAACCCGCGTCCGTCGAACACGTCGCCACGCAGCGTGACCTTGAGCGAGCCGTCGCTCGTCCGCTCCGCCCTGAGCGAAGCCTTGTCGCCTTCGGACGGTGAGAACGTCGGAAATACCGCGCTGACCAGATCATTATTCTGATCAACTTCGACGGTCCCCTTGATCGATGTCCCGCTGCCGTCGATGACGACATCCTCGAAGCGCGTGCCTTGCGGCTTGTGAACCACGTTGAAAGTGATACGGCCTGCCTTACCGGCGAGTTTGGTCCAGCCCGGCAGGATGTTGTCGATCTTGGCGGGCGTAAGATCCGCCTCTACGCCGAGCTTGCTGTCGTCGCCACCGATCTTGCCGCTGATCTTCACCGGGATCGCGCCAGAGACACTCGGTCCGAGGTCGACCCCGAGCTTGGCACGCGCGTTGTCGTCCAGCGTCGCCGCGAGACGGATGTCCGCATCGCCGTCGGCATCCTTGTGATAATCGATCGAAGCTGGCTGACCCGCGATCTTCACGTCGCCCTTGACGCGATACCCCTGATTGTCGGCAACGAGCTTGAGCGCATTGGCTTCCAGCTTCTGGTTCATCGCGAGCTTGTCGATCGAGATGGCGCCGAGATCGACGTTGACGGAATATTTGGTGTCTTCCTTGGTCAGCGCGGTCTTCAGCGGCATGTTCAGCGTGATGACCGCCGCGACATTACCCTTGCTGGTGGCGGGATCGATCATGTTCCCGCTCACGTCTTTTAGCCGGTCCGATTGCAGGATTTCGGCGGCAGCCGGCACCGGTCCGTCGATGCGGAATCGCACGCTGGCGGGCGCGGGCTTCGGCACCAGATCAGGAACCTGGAACAGGACATCGGAGATCGTGAGCTTGCGCCCAGCCGGCGTATCGACGCCGCCCTGACCGATTGTGACCTTCACCGTCCTGCCGCTAACATGGCCTTTCATATCAGCGTTGTGGACCACAGGCATTTCGTCCAGCGGGTGCAGTTCTACGCCTGACGCCGAGAAATCGACCGACAGACCCTCATCCGGAATCGGCGGACCGCCACGCGCAAGCGTATGGATCGGCGCATTCACCGCGATATCGAGATGCTGCAGCGTGCCGCTGTTAACGCGATCGATCAACCATTCGCGCACTTCCGGGGCGATCAGGATCGGCCAGATGTTCTTCAGCGTCGACGCAGGCATCGCCGTGGTGGCAAGACCGAGTTGGACCTGTGCCGCCGGTACCGAGTAATCGACCGCGCCTGAGCCCGCAACTCCGACATCCCCGTTGCTGATATCGCACTGGGTCATGACGATCCGGCGATGTTCGGTATCGAACCGCAACCGCACCGCAATGCGATTGAAGATGACCGGATTTTCGCCTTTGGGACCGGCGAGCAGGATCGTTCCGCCAGACAGGCCGAGCTGCCAGTTCGGCGTGCGTCCGTTGGGAGCTTCGAGATGCGCGAGCGATGTCACGCGATTGCTGCCCGATGCAATCTGGAACGGCGCGACCATGACGCGCCTCCCTGCATCCCAATCGAGCCGCGCCTCGATGTGATCGATCGCCATCGGATAGTCCGGCGTGGCGCGATCGATGATGCTGCCCCTGCCGATGGACAGGACGCCGCCGAGATAGGTCGGCAAGCCGTCGCGACCGACCTCGCCCTTGATCTCGCCGCTCAGCAACATGCCATCGGTGGTGTAGGTGAAGTCCTTCAGCCGCGCGGCGAGGATCAAGTTCTTGGTCGGCACCTTGTTGGCGACGAGTTCGACGGGGCGCACGCCGTTCGCTGGCGCGCCGACGCCGACGCGCAGCGACCAGGCGTCAGCGCCTTCCTCGCCCACGGTCATAACGACGCCGCCCGCAGACGGCCGCCTCAGGCTAAGGCTGATATTGTCGAAGGAAAATTTCGTCTTGCTCTGCTGGTCGTCGACCAGCAGCGAGCCGTTGCGCAAACCGATCTCGTTCAGACTCTGACCGTCGAGCCCCCTGGAGCCGAGCGTGTCGAGCCAGTTCATCACGGCAAGCAGGCCGGGCGCGGACGCCGGAACCGCTGACGGCTGTTGTCCCGACGCAACCGGTGTCTGCGGATAGTCTGGCGGCGCGATCACCAACGGTTTCGTCGGCACCTTGCCCGTGGCGAGCGGCTGCGTGGTGCCCGCGGTCGAAACGATCACTTCGCCGTCCGGCGTAATCCGCACCGACAATTCGGCATCGACGAGTCGCAGCGTCTCTGCACGCAGCGTGCCGAACAGAAGCGCCATGCCGGACAGGCGGACTTCCGCTTTCGGCGCGCTCGCGACGATTGCCTTGTTATGGTCGCGCACCACGATGTCACGCAGGCGTACCGCGACTCTGATCCGCCCTGCGCGTTCGATCTGAGTGCCGCCGACCTCGACGGTGTGGTCGCGCCCGAGGTTCTGCTCGATGGCGGAAGCAAGCCACGGGGTGACGACGTCAAGATTGATCGGCCCCGCACCGAGACGCAGCCACAATCCGAAAAAGCCGACACCGAAGATGACGGCGAGAACACCAAAAGTGGCGAGGGTCCGGCGCAGCCAGACGGTATCCAGAATCCGATGCGTGAGCCTTGTGAACGGCGCGGTCAGGCGATGCAGGCCGACGCGGCGGCGCTTCAGCAGACGGCGTGCCTGATGGCAGCGCTCATCCTCCCACTCGGGAGCATCCCAATGGCTGGTCTGAGGTCGCGACGCTTTCTGAGGCTTCGAGTCCTGCATTGCCTCACGTTGGCGTTGAGCGTTGATCGGCAGCGGTGCAGGTTCTGATCGCCGGAAAAAAGGGCTCAGAACGCGGCATGCGACAAATCCCGTCTGTTATATATCCCGTCCAACAGCGGGCGTGGCGAATCCCGCGTCAGTGTATCCCAAGGCCGGTAAATCCCAAGGCTGGCAAATGCCCAGCAGGCGATTCCGGCAGACCCCTCACTGCCGCAGCGTCAGGCAGGGTCAATTGACGGGCTGAAAGCGACGAAAGGAAGGCGTATGGCAAGGAAAACCAACAAGAAAACCTCCAAGAAGGTCTCCGCGAAGGCGTCCAAGAAGTCACCCCGGAAAGCCGTCCCGAAAGCGGGCGGAACGAAGGCTGTTTCGCCGCGGGCCAAGACGCCACTGAACAAGATCCCCCTGAATAAGACGCCAGCGGCGGAGAAAGCTGCCGGCAAGACCCATGCTCTCGCCGAAGGCATGGCAGCACCAACCTTCCGGCTGTCTCGCGACGACGGCAGCAGCGTCTCGCTGAAGGACTTCGCCGGGCGCAACCTCGTCCTGTATTTCTATCCGCGCGCGGATACACCCGGCTGCACGCTGGAGGCCGCCGACTTCACCCGCCTCGCCTCCCGCTTCGAGGCGGCCGACACCGCGATTCTCGGCGTCTCCGCCGATCCGCAGGCCGCCCTGCAGCGCTTCCGCAAGAAGCACGCGCTCAGCATCGCCCTCGCCTCGGACGAGACGCACGCCATGCTCGAGGCTTACGGCGTGTGGGGCGAAAAAACCTTTATGGGAAGGACCTTCGACGGAATTCTTCGCACAACGGTTTGGATCGATCCAAAAGGCAAAATTGTCCGGATCTGGCGGAACGTCAAAGTCGCGGGCCATGCCGAAGCAGTGCTCGACGCCATTCGCGGGGTGTTTTCCTGAATATTAACCATGACGGTGTCAGATCGTCTCCGGCAGCCGCGCCGCTTGTTTGGCCGGCTCAGGAGTTCCGATGTCGCCGCCCTACCGTCAACACGCCTACACGCCCCACCACCATCCGCATGATGACGGGCGCCAAATGCCCCGCCGTCCGCCCTCATCACCGGCCCGAAACACCCCGCAGCCGCGATCCAACCCCCATAGCTACGCCCTCGTCCATCACGGCAAGCAGGTCCGCGTCGGGCCGGTCGTGTTCTGGATCATCACGGGCTCGATCATCCTGATGGGCGCGTGGTCGGCAGCGACCGCAACCTATTTTGCCTTTCGCGACGATGTGCTGACGCGTCTGATCGCCCGGCAAGCCGAGATGCAATACGCCTATGAAGATCGCATCGCAGAGCTTCGCTCCCGCATCGATCGTACGACGAGCCGTCAGTTGCTCGACCAGGAAGACTACGATCAGAAACTTTCACAGATCCTGCGCCGCCAGTCCACGCTCGAATCTCGCACCAATGCGCTGATGGGCCTGCCGGACAATGCGCCGACCGGTTCGATCCGGCCCTCGCATACGCCGCGTGGCGCGCCGAAGCCCTCCCCGATCAACGACATCGCGCCCGTCGAGACCACACCAGCCGATCGCGAAGCACGCCTCGGCGTGCGACCTTCGATTTTCGGCACGTCGCACAGCCGCATGGCGGCCAAACATGAATCAAACAAGGTGCTGGCACGTCTGGAGTCCTCTCTCGACAAGATCGAGAACCGGCAGATCGCAAGCCTGAACGCGGCCGAAAACCGTTACGACACGCGACTGCAGCGCGTGCGCGGCCTGATCTCCGATCTCGGGCTGAACATGGCGAAGCTCGAGGCCGCGACGCCGCGAGGCCATGTCGGCGGCCCCTATGTTCCGGTACGCGCTCCGGCGGCGAGCGCCAGCCCCTTTGACAAACAACTCTACCGCGTCGCATTGAGCCGCGCGCAGGTCGACAAGCTCAACCGCACGCTCGCGATGGTACCCTATCGCAAGCCGGTGGTCGGTGAGATTGAACTGTCCTCCGGCTTCGGCGTCCGCAACGACCCATTCTTGGGACGGCCGGCGATGCACACCGGCCTCGACTTCCGCGCCTCGACCGGCGACCCGGTGCGCGCCACCGCCGACGGCAGGGTCACGTCCGCCGGCTGGGCGGGCGGCTACGGGCGTATGGTCGAAATCGATCACGGCAACGGACTTGCGACCCGTTACGGGCATATGTCGCAAATCGACGTCAAGGTCGGCGATATCGTGAAAACCGGCGCAGTGGTCGGCGAAGTCGGCTCGACCGGCCGCTCAACCGGTCCGCATCTGCACTATGAGACGCGGATCAACGGCGAAGCCGTCGATCCGCAGCGTTTCCTGCGTGCCGGTACACGTTTCGCTCAGGGCTGAGTCTTACTTGCCTGTTCAATCCTTGCGATGAAATCGCAGATGCATCGCACTCGGTGTCGCGACATGCTCGCGGACCGTGTAGCCGAGCACAGAAAGATCAATACCTTCAAAAAGAGCCTCACCGCGCCCCAGGAGAACCGGCGACATCGCGATGTGCAAATCGTCGATCAGCCCTGCGCGAAGATATTCACGGATCGTTGCGACGCCGCCGCCGACCCGAATGTCCTTGCTGCCGGCAGCCTGTCGCGCACGGTCAAGGGCCGCCTCGATCCCGTCCGTTACGAAATGAAAGACAGTGCCGCCCCTCATCGTGATTGGCGCGCGCGCGTGGTGGGTCAGGACAAAAACCGGACAGTGATAAGGCGGCTCCTCGCCCCACCAACCTTTCCAGGACTCATCCGGCCAAGCGCCGCGAACCGGGCCGAACATGTTGCGCCCCATGATCCACGCGCCGAGATTCTCAAAGCCCATCGCGGCCAAATCGTCGTCAGGGCCGGTTGCGCCGCCGTCCTTCCCAAAGACCTTTTTCTGGAATGTGCGCGTGCCCATGGCCCATTGATGCAGGCCAAACCCGCCAACGCCGAGCGGAGTGTCGAGGCTCTGATCGGGGCCAGCACCATAGCCATCGAAGGAAACCGAGAAGCTGCGAACGATTAGTTTGCCTTGTGCATTCATCGCAGCTCCTTACAAAGAAAAATCAGTCCACGTCCTCGATCTGGCCGGGCGCGGTGCCGAAAGCCTTCTGCGCCAATGTCGCGGCCATGAACTCGTCGAGATCGCCGTCGAGCACGCCTGACGTGTCGGATGTCTGCACGCCGGTGCGCAGGTCCTTTACCATCTGATACGGCTGCAGCACGTAAGAGCGGATCTGATGACCCCAGCCGATGTCGGTCTTGGCGGCTTGATCGGCGGCAGCCTGCTCCTCGCGACGCTTCAGCTCGATCTCGTACAACCGCGCGCGCAGCATGTCCCACGCCTGCGCGCGGTTCTTGTGCTGCGAACGCCCGGCCTGACAGACCACTGCGACGCCGGTCGGAATATGCGTGAGGCGCACCGCGGATTCGGTCTTGTTGACGTGCTGGCCGCCCGCACCGCCCGAACGCATGGTGTCAACGCGCACATCGGACTCGTTGATGTCGATCTTGATCGAATTATCGACGACCGGAAAAATCGCGATGCTCGAAAACGACGTGTGCCGCCGCGCGTTCGAATCGTACGGCGAAATGCGCACGAGGCGATGCACCCCGGCTTCGGTCTTGAGCCAGCCATAGGCGTTGTGGCCACTGATCTGGATCGTCGCGGACTTGATGCCCGCTTCTTCGCCCTGGGTTTCTTCGAGATATTCGATCTTGAAACCCTTCCGCTCGGCCCAGCGCGTGTACATGCGTAGCAACATCGAAGCCCAGTCCTGGCTCTCGGTGCCGCCCGCGCCCGCATGAACTTCGAGATAGGTGTCGAACCTGTCGGCCTCGCCGGAGAGCAGCGCTTCAAGCTCCTGACGCGCAACATCCTTCTTCAGCGCCTTGAGCGCGTTCTCGGCCTCGGTCACAACGGTTTCATCGTTCTCGGCTTCGCCGAGTTCGATCATACCGACCTGATCCTCGAGTTCGCGCTCGACCTTGCCGATGCCGGTGAGCTGGCCCTCGAGAGAGGTCCGCTCCTGCATCAGCTTCTGGGCCTTCTGCGGATCGTTCCAGAGATTGGGGTCTTCGGCGAGGTTGTTCAGTTCGGCGAGACGCGCGGTTGCGGCATCGACGTCAAAGATGCCTCCTCAGCAGCCCGACTGACTGCTTAATCTCTTCGACAAGGCGTTCGACTTCAGGACGCATCGTGGTTCTTCGTCTTTCATTCACAACGAAACGCGCACGCGGCGCGCAAATCCGTGCCGCAGGACTTAGCCGCTGCGGCGCGCCGATGCAATCAGGTCAATAAAGGCCGCCGGTGCCCGGACGCATGATCGCGCGATCCGCATCGGGCGACACGGTCAGCACCTGTCCGTTGCCGTCAGCCATACCGATGGCCGCGTAATTGTCGGGCGGCGCGGTGCCCGGCTTGAACGCCTCGAGGATGGTACGGCCGCTATCGCCCGGCCCGGCCCGCATGCCGCTCTTGAGATCGACGCGGACGAGTTTGATGCCAGCAGGCACGCGGAACGGTACCGCCGGCTTGTCAGCCAATGCGACCTTGAGAAAGTCCTTGGCGATCGGCGCCGCGAGATGACCGCCGGTGCCCCCACGGCCCAGCGGTTTCGGCTTGTCGTAGCCGATATACAGGCCGACGACGACATCCGGCGAGAAGCCGACGAACCATGCATCCTTCTCTTCATTGGTGGTGCCAGTCTTGCCCGCGATCGGCTTGCCAACCTCGCGCACGACAGTCGCCGTGCCGCGCTGGACCACCCCCTCCATCATCGAGGTGATTTGGTAGGCCGTCATCGGATCGAGCACCTGCTCGCGCCGGTCGATCAGCGTTGGCTCCGGCTGGTTGTGCCAGCCTTCCGGCGCGTCACAGCCGCGGCATTCGCGCTGGTCATGCTTGTAAATCGTGTGGCCGAAGCGATCCTGAATGCGATCGATCAGCGTCGCCTTCACGCGCTTGCCGCCATTGGCGATCATCGAATACGCCGTGACCATGCGCATCACGGTCGTCTCGCCCGCGCCGAGCGCATAGGACAGATAGTTCGGCAGTTCGTCATAGACGCCGAAGCGCTTGGCGTATTCGCCGATGATCGGCATGCCGATATCCTGCGCGAGCCGCACCGTCATGTTGTTGACGGAGTGTTCGAGGCCGAAGCGCAGCGTCTGCGGTCCGTAATACTTGCCAGTCGAATAGTTTTCCGGTCGCCATACGTTGCCCGAGCCCTGATCGATTTCGATCGGGGCATCGACCACGATGCTCGACGGCGTGTAGCCGTTGTCCAGCGCGGTTGAATAGACAATCGGCTTGAACGACGAACCCGGCTGCCGGTAGGCCTGCGTGGCGCGGTTGAACTGGCTCTGGTCGAACGAAAAGCCACCGGTCATCGCCAGCACGCGGCCGGTGTTCGGGTCCATCACGATCAAACCGCCCGAGACATCGGGAATCTGACGTAACCGATACTGGCCTTCGACGACCTTGCCGTCCTTGCCGAGCAGCGGATCGACATAGACGACATCGCCCGGCGACAGTACCTGCGTGACCTTGGTCGGCGCCTTGTAGCGGGTCGGCCCAGAGGCCGCCTTGGCCCAGCGCACGCCATCCATGGTGATGAGTCCGGTCTCACGGTCCTTGGAGATCGCACCGCCGAGAACCCGCCCCGGCTGGAAGCCAACGCGCGCTGACTGATCGTTAGCCTCGAGCACGACCGCCATGCGCCACGGCGAAATGTCGGACAATGATTTGACCTCAGCGAGTTTCACGCCCCAATCACCGGCGGACAGGTCGATCTTGGTTACCGGCCCGCGCCAGCCAACCGACTCGTCGTAATTGACGAGGCCCTTGACCATCGCCTGCCGCGCCAGCACCTGCAATTTGGGATCGAGCGTGGCGCGCACCGACAGGCCGCCTTCATAGAGCTTCTTCTCGCCGTAGCGCTCAAAAATGTCACGGCGCACTTCCTCGGCGAAGTATTCACCCGCGAAGATATGCGTCGCGTTGCTGCGGCTGGTGACGACGAGCGGCTCCTTGCGGGCAGCCTGCGCATCCGCCTGGCTGATCCAGCCATTTTCGGCGAGACGATCGATCACGTAGTTACGACGCTCGACCGCACGGGCATGATTGCGAACGGGATGAAGCTGCGCAGGCGCCTTCGGCAGCGCGGCAAGATAGGCCGCTTCCGCGACCGTCAGTTCGTTGACCGACTTGTCGAAGTAGACGAGCGAGGCCGCGGCAATGCCGTAAGCGCCGAGACCGAGATAGATTTCATTGAGATAGAGTTCGAGGATCTTTTCCTTGCTGTAGGTGCGCTCAATGCGCATCGCAAGCAGAGCTTCCTTGATCTTGCGGGTGAACGACACTTCGTTCGTCAGCAGAAAGTTCTTTGCAACCTGCTGGGTGATGGTCGACGCACCCTGCGGGCGTCGGTTCGAACCGTAGTTCTGCGCATACAACAGCGCGGCGCGCGCCATGCCGGTGAAGTCGATGCCGCCGTGCTCGTAGAAATTCTTGTCCTCAGCAGCGAGGAACGCGTTGATGACCCGCTTGGGGATCGCCTGGATCGGCAGATAAAGGCGGCGCTCCTTGGCGTATTCGGCGAGTAGCGAGCCATCGGCGGCGTGAACGCGCGTCATCACCGGCGGCTCGTAGTTCTTGAGCTGGGTATAATCCGGCAGATCCTTGGAATAATGCCAGAGCAGGCCGGCGACGGCGCTGACACCGACGAGGAACAGGATCGTTCCGGCGGCAAAAAGGAACCCCAGGAAGCGCACCAGCAACCGCATTCTCAATCCATATTCAGTTAAAACGCTTCTGGCCGGGGCGATTTAGCTCGGCGCGACCGGATCGCGACGGAACCGTAGCACTGAGACAGACGCCTGCGTGCAACCGATTCAGTTTTCCCAATCCTCTATAGAGCGGAGGCTGTGTCCAAACTAGGGCTCTGTCAGGGCTTGGTGCTGGTGGACGGCCCGGCACTCATCCGTGTGGCCGGAGCGCCACCACTGGGACTGAAAAACGCACTGATCGCAGCGGAGACGGAACTGGCGGTTTTCTCCCGCCAGTTATCGGAGACGAGGTTGTGAAGGTCGCCCTTGTTCGAGACGTAACCCAGTTCGACCAGTACCGAGGGCACGTCATGCGCCTTCAGAACCCGGAACCCGGCGGATTTGAGCGGATGCTTGTGCATACGCGCCACCGTCTTCATCTCATGCATTAGGGTTTTGGCAAAACGGCTTGAAAACGCACGCGTTTCCCGCTGCGTGAGATCAATCAAGATGTCCGCCACCTCGGTCGGCTCTTCGGTCAGGTCGATACCGGCGATGGCGTCGGCCTTGTTCTCGGATTCCGCCAGCTTTTCCGCCTCGATGTCGGAGGCGCGGTCGGACAGCGTGTAGATGGTCGCGCCCTGCGCATCACCTTCCGCCCTTGGCAGCGCGTCGGCATGAATCGATACGAACAATGCCGCCGCGTGCTCGCGAGCGAACTTCACGCGCTCGCCGAGCGGAATGAAGGTGTCGTCATCGCGGGTCATCAACACGCGATATTTGCCTGACTTCTCGATCTGCTGGCGCAGCGACTTGGCAAAGGCGAGCACGAGATCCTTCTCGTTCTCGCCGGTCGGAGCCATCGTGCCGTTGTCGATGCCACCATGGCCGGGATCGAGCACGATGACGGGCCGTGAATCCTCGTGCTTCGTATCCTGCGGTGGAATCTTCGCGTTCGGATCGGCGTCGGCGACAACCGTCGGACGCAGTCCCTGTGTCGTATCCTGCCGCGTCTCGCGTTTCACTGTTTCCGCGTCGGACGCCGCGAGTTCAACCACCAGCCTTGCCGGCTGGCCGTTGGCCGCCTCCATCGCATAGGCCTTGTCGATTTTCGCCGGACCAGTCAGATCCATCACGATCCGCGAGGCGCCGGGCATCACCATGCCGTAGCGGAACGCCCGTACCAGTCCCCGGCCCGTCTTGCCACTGCCCTCCGGCAGCCGGAAGGCTATCTGGGGAATGTCGAGCACGACCCGATAAGGGTTCGCCAGCACGAAGGCGTGGACATCCACCTTACGGTCGAGATCGAGAATAAAACGGGATTGCCGTTCGTCGCCCGCGACGCGCGCATCGGATGCGACAGGCAGGCTCGCTGCAACTTCCGGGCGTGCGGGAACCGACTCGACCGCATGCGCAGCCGGGGTACCGGACAACGCCGCCCACGCGAAACCCGCGGTGGCCGCCTGTAGAACCCGGATTTTCGTCCAGCTTTTCAAGGAATCCCCCGCCTCCGGCGCCCCCTTTTATCCCAATAGGACTCCACGGTTAACCGCTCCTTACCCCGGAAATCCCGATTGCAGACTTGTGTTGCAGCCGCGTGACGCTTCCCTTGCCTTAAGGCGCCAATGCCCGTATGTTTTTCCTGCTGACGGTTTGAACTTCCGGTTGTATCGCGTTCAGCTCCCGGACCAGCGTTCGGTCTCGAAATGTCTTGAGGTCCAACGGATTGACCGGCCCTTCCTCCCAGCCAGCGCAGCGCGCGGCCGGACATTGGAAAGCCGGTTGGAGGTTTCGGGAGGCCAGGAAGCCAGACGGCAACCGGCTCGCGCCCGCAAGGACGCGGACTGCCAATCCGGCGCTGACAACGCTGGCTGGCTTTTAATGCACCCAGCTTTTGCTGGTCCCGTTGGCGAGACAAGGCAGCACGTTGCTGCCACACGATTTAGACGGGCCGCTGCTTAGATGCGCCACACTGTTATGCCGATCTGGACTTCCCACGAAGTCCTCCCAGTTCCCTCGACAATCCGACGCGACGAGTTTGCGCGACGGAAGACGCTTGGGCTGGGTTCGGCACGGGGCATCGCCTTGTGGTTTGGCCTTCCCCTCACCCCAGAATCAGGTGGACCGTTCCGCCGCCCGGCCGCGCATGCTGCGCCGGCCGCCGGGCCTGCCGTCCGCCGTCATGAGTTCCAAAATGCCCAACAAAATGTTGATCGACGCCACCCACCCGGAGGAAACCCGGGTCGTCGTGGTCCGCGGCAACCGCGTCGAAGAGTTTGATTTCGAGTCCGCGCAACGCAAGCAGCTTCGCGGCAACATCTATCTCGCCAAGGTCACGCGCGTGGAGCCTTCGCTCCAGGCGGCGTTCATTGAGTATGGTGGCAATCGCCACGGCTTCCTTGCTTTCAGCGAAATCCATCCGGACTACTATCAGATCCCGGTCGCCGACCGTCAGGCGCTGATCGAGGCCGACGAGCGCGCTCACCGCGAAGCCGAGGAAGAGAACGAGAACCGCGCAAGCCGCCGCCGGTCCCGCCATCGCAGTTCGCGCCGTCGCAACCATGGCGAGCGCGTGCAGAGCGCCGTCGTTGAGGACAGCGCCCCGGCCGCTGACGCATTGCCCGCCTTCCCGCACGATTCCACCGAACCGCAGCCTTTCGGCAGCTATGGCTATGACGACGAACCGACCGAAGAAGGCGTGACGCCCGCTTCCGTTGCTCCCTCTGTGGTGCCGAGCGAGGCCGCCCAGCCGCTGCCGACCATCGAAGGCAACGACTACGGCGACCAGGCCGACGAAAGCATCGACGATCCGTACTTCGATGCGCCTGCTACCTCGCACGCCGAGAGCGACGCCACCCATCACGACGACGCGCATTCTCACGATCACCACGATGATGACCACGCCTCTGACGATGAGGCTCATGACGACGCGCATGCCGATCACGAGCATCACGATGCCGAACATGCCGACGGCGAGCATGCCGAGCCATCCGACGAGGACGATGACGATGACGACGAGGAGACCGAAGAAGAACAGGTCGAATCCGTCGGCGGCGATGACGCCCTGGAGGAAGTGCCAGAGCGCGCCTTCCGCCCGCGCCGCCAGTACAAGATTCAGGAAGTCATCAAGCGCCGCCAGGTGATGCTGGTGCAGGTGGTCAAGGAAGAACGCGGCAACAAGGGCGCCGCGCTCACGACCTATCTGTCGCTCGCCGGACGCTATGCCGTGTTGATGCCGAACACCGCGCGCGGCGGCGGCATCAGCCGCAAGATCACCTCGGCGCAGGACCGCAACCGCCTCAAGGATGTGGTGCAGGATCTCGACGTGCCGGAGGGCATGGGCATCATCCTGCGCACGGCCGGTGCCTCACGCACCAAGCCGGAAATCAAGCGCGACTTCGAGTACCTCATCCGCATGTGGGAAACGGTGCGCGACCTCACGCTGAAGTCGCAGGCCCCGACCCTCGTCTACGAGGAAGGCTCCCTCATCAAGCGTTCGCTGCGCGATCTCTACAACAAGGAGATCGACGAGGTTCTGGTGTCCGGCGACGCCGGCTATCAGGAAGCGCGCGACTTCATGAAGATGCTGATGCCGTCCAACGTCCGCTCCGTGAAGCCCTATCGCGACACGCAGCCGCTGTTCTCGCGGATGGGCGTGGAAAGCCAGCTCGATGCGATGTTCTCGCCGACCGTGACGCTGCGCTCCGGCGGCTACATCGTCATCAACCAGACCGAAGCGCTGGTCTCGATCGACGTCAACTCGGGCCGCTCGACGCGCGAGCATCACATCGAGGACACCGCGCTCAAGACCAATCTCGAGGCCGCTGAAGAAGTGGCACGGCAGTTGCGGCTGCGCGACCTCGCGGGCCTGATCGTCATCGATTTCATCGACATGGACGAGAAGCGCAACAATCGCGCGGTCGAACGCAAGCTGAGTGATTGCCTGCGGCAGGACCGCGCCCGCATTCAGGTCGGGCGCATCTCGCATTTCGGCCTGCTGGAGATGTCGCGCCAGCGCATCCGCGCCAGCGTGCTTGAGAGTTCGACCGAACCCTGCCCGACCTGCGGTGGCACCGGCCATGTCCGCTCCGTGTCGTCGGTCGCGCTGCAATTGCTGCGCAGCCTCGAAGAACAACTGATGAAGAGCGGCACCCACAACTACACGGTACGCACCCGCACCGATGTCGCGCTCTACGTTCTCAACCACAAGCGCGGCCACCTGCGCGACCTCGAAGAGGCTTTCCAGGTAACGCTCGCGGTGATCGCTGATCCGACAGTCAGCGGCCAGCAGTCGTTCGTGATCGAACGCGGCGAGCAGGTCCACACCACCGAGGCAGCCAAGGCTCTCCTCGCCGCACGCGTCGCTGCACAGCCGGTCGAGGTGGAAGAGTTCGACGACGAGGACGAGTTCTTCGAAGAAGACATCGAGACTGAAACCGAGAACGCCGAAGCTGCGGACGCCGAGTCGACCGAAGCGCGCGGCGAAGGTGATGAAGGACCGCGCCGCCGTCGTCGCCGCCGCCGTGGTCGCGGTCGTGGCGAAGGTCGCGATGCCGCTCAGGCCTCGCCTGCCAATGGCGAAGGTGCTGCCGGCGAAGAGGCTCAGATCGAATCCGGCGAGGAAGGCGAGGACGAAACCGACGCCGCTCCCGCTCGCGCCGATCAAGAGAACGGCGAGCGTCGTCCGCGTCGCCGTGGCCGTCGTGGCGGACGCCGCCGTCGCGGCAATCAGGACAATGCCAATGGCGATGAGGCAGCCGCTTCCGGTAGCGATGCAGAGACAGCCTCGTCCTTCGAGGCTCATGAAGGATCGCACGATCTCAGCATGCCGTCGTTCGATGCGCCGCAGCCTGAGACGGCCGAAGTGGCAGAGCCGACAACTGAGGAAGTTGCAGAAGCTCTGCTGAGACCTGCTCCGCCCGTCGAACCCACTCCGTCCGCACCTGAGGAAGATAAGGCTCCGCGCCGTTCCACCGTCCGCGAGAAGGTAAGCTTCTTCTTCGGCGAACCGCCCGCAGCGGAGACCCCGCCAGCTCCGGCCGCCGTCGCAACCGACGAGCAAGCTTCATCGCCTGTGCCGGCCGAGGTGGCGCCGAGCGAGCCCACCCCACCCGCCGAGCCTGCACCCACTGCTGCTCCGCGTCGTCTGGGTTGGTGGTCGCGCCGGTCGGAATAACCGCGCACCGCTTCAAGCAAAATAAGAACCCGGCCAAGGAATGCTGCCTTGAGCCGGGTTTTTCTTGTGAGCCATCCATTACTCTCCCCAGCGGGAGAGGTGAAACGAGCTGCCCTAACGCTTCAACCACCGCGTGACCCGCGCGATCGCTTCTTCAGTCTCCTGCCGCGAACCTGCGTAGCAGAAGCGCAGGAACGATTTGCCGTGCACCGGATCGAAATCGATGCCAGGCGTCGCGGCGACATGCGCTTCCTCCAGCATGCGGCGAGCGAAATCGAGACTGTCGTTCGTGAAGCGCGAGACATCGGCATAAAGATAGAACGCGCCGTCCGCAGGCAGAAAATTATCAAGGCCAGCAGCCGGCAGCCCCTCGATCAGCAGGTGGCGATTATCCTGATAGCCGTGCTTGATTGCATCCATTTCGGCCGCACCGTCGAACGCGGCTTCGGCGGCGATCTGCGAGAGCGTCGGCACAGAGATCGCGAGATTCTGCTGCAACCGCTCGATCGGCCGCACCAATGGTTCGGGCACCACCATCCAGCCAACGCGCCAGCCCGTCATGCAGAAATATTTCGAGAACGAATTGATGACGAGCGCATCATTCGACAGCGCCGCCGCCGTGGTCGCGGGAAACGCGTAATCGAGGCCGTGATAGATTTCATCCGAGATGAAACGAATGTTTTCACTGGCGGCGGCGGCCATCAACTCCGCCATCGCCTCGCGGCTCATCATTGTGCCGGTGGGATTCGCGGGGCTTGCGACCAGCACACCTTTCAGCGGCGTTTTGCGGTGTGCGGCGAGCAGCATCTCGCCACTGAGCGCGTGACGTGTGGCCGCCGTGGTCTCGATCGGCACCGGCTCGCAGCCGAGCGCAGTCAGGATGTGGCGATATGGCGGATAGCCCGGCAGCGTCACAGCTACCCGATCGCCCGGCTCAAACAGCGTCAGGAACGCAAGAATGAACGCATTCGACGAACCGGTGGTGACCACAATCCGCTCGAGATCGACGTCATGACCATAGGCCTCGCGATAATGACGCGCGATACGTTGCCGCAGCGACGGCAGACCGAGCGCAGAGGTGTAGTCGAGCCGCCCGACGTCGATCGCGGCCTTTGCCGCCGCCCGTGCCGTCAAAGGCGCAGGCGAAGCAGGCTGGCCGACTTCCATGTGAATCACATGGCCACCCGCAGCTTCGATTCGGGCCGCCGCCGCCATCACATCCATCACCATAAAGGGTGGAACGTCACCGCGGCGCGAGGCCGTCAAAAGCTCCGTGGAGGAGCGAAGTCTCCCATCCCGCATGAAATCTGCTATGCCCATGATTGAAACTGGAACCGGTCGGCCGCGGTCGATACCATCGCCGTGCTCCCGCCGCATTCCATGCCTTGAACGATCTTTACCACGCACCGCCGCCGCACTCCATTGCCGGTGGCCGCACCAAACGGACTACCTGCCGCGCCTATGATGCCACTTGCCGCCCAGACCGCACCGGCCCGAACCGGCTTCGCCCGCCGGGCGATCGCCACGCTGACAGCCGCAGCGCTGGTGCTGACGAGTGCGCCCGCCATGGGTCCTGTTTCGGCGGAGACCAAGGCCAAGGGCCCTCCTCTACTGCGCGACACCGAAACTGAACAACTGCTGCGCGATTATTCGCGGCCGATCCTGCGCGCTGCAGGGCTTGAGAAGCAGAACATCCAGGTCGTCATCATCAACGATCCGAGCTTCAACGCCTTCGTCGCCGACGGCCGGCGCATCTTCGTCAATTACGGCGCGCTTTTGAAATCGGAAACGCCGAACCAGCTGATCGGTGTCCTTGCCCACGAGACGGGCCACCTCGCAGGCGGTCATCTCGCGAAAATGCGCCAGCAAATCGCCAACGCGCAGACCCAGATGATCGTCGCCATGCTGCTCGGCGTCGGCGCGGCCGTCGCGGGTGCACGCGCGGGTGCCGGTGCCGGCGGCGCAGCGGCGATCGCCGCTCCGCAATCCATGATCATGCGCACGCTGCTCTCCTATCAGCGCCAGCAGGAAGAAAGCGCCGACAAGGCCGGCGTGAAATTCCTCAACGCGACCGGCCAGTCGGCCAAGGGCATGTACGAGACGTTCAAGCGCTTCCAAAGCGACAGCCTGTTCTCCGCCTATGGCGCCGACCCCTACATGCAGTCGCACCCGATGCCCGCCGAACGCGTCGAAGCGCTCGCCGGTCTTGCGAAATCAAGTCTCTACTGGGACAAGAAGGACGACGCCGCGCTTCAGCACCGCCACGATATGATGCGCGCTAAGGTCTCGGGTTTCATGGAACGCGCCGAAACGGTGTATCGCCGCTATCCGATCTCCGATAACAGCCTGCCCGCGCGATACGCCCGCGCCATCGCCACCTATCTCCACGGCGATCCGCGCAGCGCCATCACCCAGATCGATGCACTCATCAAGGTCGAGCCCGCCAACCCTTATTTCTACGAATTGAAGGGCCAGGCGCTGCTCGAAGGCGGACGTCCGGTCGAGGCCATCGCGCCCTTGCGCAAGGCTGTCCAATTGTCGAAACAAGCGCCGCTCATTGAGATGTTACTTGGTCAGGCGCTGGTGGCATCGGATAATAAGGCTTACGCGAACGAGGCCATTTCGATTCTCAAGGCTGCGCTGGCGCGCGAACCGGAAGCCCCTCTCGGCTACACCCAGATCGCGATGGCCTATGGCCGCAAAGGCGATCTTGCCGATGCCGATCTCGCCGCTGCGAATGCTGCTTATCTGCGCGGCGACCAGAAGACCGCGCGTGACCTCGCCTCGCGCGCCAAGACCCGTTTTCCGATCGGCTCGCCCGGGTGGGTTCGCGCCGACGACATCGTCAACACGAAACCGATCAAGAACTGACGCCGCACCCGCGGCCCAAAGGAGTCTTCATGTTATCCCTTCGCTCGCTCGCACCATTCGCCCTCGCGCTTGCCGTGAGCCTTCCTGCCGTCCCCGCCTCGGCACAGTCGTTCACCGATGCGCAGCGCAAGGACATTGAGAAAGTGGTCAGAGACTATCTGATCGCGCATCCAGAAGTGCTGGAAGAAGCGTCCGTCGAACTCGGCAAGCGTCAGGCCGCTGCCGAAATGACCAAGCAGAAGGCCGCGGTGGAGAAGCATGCCGACGCGCTGTTCAACTCCCCGCACGGCGTGGTGCTCGGCAATCCGAAGGGCGATGTCAATTTCGTCGAGTTCTTCGATTACAATTGCGGCTACTGCAAGCGCGCGATGGGTGACATGCTGGACCTCATCAAATCCGATCCGAACCTGCGCGTCACGCTGAAGGAATTCCCGGTGCTGAGCCCCGGCTCGGTTGAAGCCGCGCGCGTTGCCATCGCCGTGCACATGCAGGACCCATCGGGCAAGAAATATCTCCAGTTCCACCAGAAGCTGCTCGGCGGTCAGGGACAGGCCGACAAGGCGCGCGCACTTGCGGCAGCCAAGGAGGTGGGTGCCGACATGGCGCGTCTCGACAAGGATCTGACCAGCCCTCAGATCAACGAGACCCTGAAGGAGAACTTCAAGATCGCCGAGGACATGGGCCTCACCGGCACGCCGAGCTATGTGATCGGCAAGGATGTCGTGGTCGGAGCCGTCGGCCTTGCCGATTTGACCAAGAAGGTCGCGCTGGCCCGCTGCGGCAAGGAAAGCTGCTGACCGTTCCAGCATTCAAGAGGCTCGCGCCCGGCGGAATCCGGGCGCGAGCCCTTTTGCGGGGTCCATTGCCAAGCCCAGGAGCCGGACCTTGGCATTTGGTTAATCAAAAGATTTGCACGGTTTTTACAGGGTTTTCCCGCCCTGACTGGAACATCCGAGGCCGCAGAAGGCTTCCCACGTCGGTTAAGATTACCTATAACCCTCGGCAGCGCTTCGCTTTTTGGCGCACCTCGCGGTTTCATGGATCGACATTCGGATGACCAAGACGATTTACGTGCTCAACGGCCCGAACCTGAATCTTCTGGGCACGCGGGAACCGGAAATCTACGGCCATCACACGCTTGCCGACGTCGAGAAGCTTTGCCGTGAGACAGCCAGCCGCTTCGGCGCGGAGGCCGTGTGCCGGCAAACCAACCGCGAAGGGGAACTCGTCGACCTCATTCAGGATGCCGCAGCTAAGAAAGCCGTCGGCATCATCATCAATGCAGGCGGCTATTCACATACCTCAATCGCTATCCACGACGCTCTCGTCGGCGTGCAAATCCCTACGGTTGAAGTTCACGTCTCGAACGTCTATGCACGCGAACGTTTCCGTCACCAATCTTTCATCGCAAAGGCAGCTTTCGCGACGTTGTGCGGGTTTGGTATCGAGGGCTACAGGCTCGCGATCCAGGGCCTCGCCGCCCGGATCGGTCTAGCGGCGAAAGCCTGATCGATCACTGCCCTCGAGCAATCTCTGGAATCCGACATGGCCCGTGAGCCGCAAGACAAAACCAACCCCGGCAAAACCGACGAACGCGACCTGATCCGCGATCTCGCAGCTCTGCTTGACGAATCCAACCTGACCGAAATCGAAGTCGAACGTTCGGGACTTCGCGTGCGTATCGCGCGCAACGTCACCGTCGCCGCCAGCGTCCCGGTTGCGCCTGTTGTCGCTACCGCCCCTGCTGCAGTAAGTGCGCCGGCAGCGACGGCTGCTCCGATCCTCGATGTCGCGAAGCATCCCGGCATGGTGCCCTCACCGATGGTCGGCACTGCGTATCTCGCTTCCGAGCCCGGCGCGAAGCCGTTCGTCGAAGTGGGAACCAAGGTGAAAGCCGGCGACACGCTTCTGATCGTCGAGGCGATGAAGACGATGAACCAGATCCCGTCGCCGCGCACCGGCACGGTCACGCAGGTTCTTGTCGAGGATGGTCAGCCGATCGAATTTGGCGAGCCGCTCGTCATCATTGAATAAATCCACGGCCGCCAAGGGCTGCTCAAGGCAGGCACGATGTTCGACAAGATTCTGATTGCCAATCGCGGCGAGATTGCCCTGCGCGTGCTGCGCGCGTGCAAGGAGCTCGGCATCGCAACCGTCGCCGTGCATTCCACCGCTGACGCCAATGCCATGCATGTGCGCCTCGCCGACGAGAGCGTGTGCATCGGCCCGCCGGCTGCGAAGGACAGCTATCTCAATATTCCCGCGCTGCTCGCCGCCTGCGAGATCACCGGCGCCGAAGCCGTGCATCCCGGCTACGGCTTCCTGTCGGAGAACGCGCGGTTCGCGGAAATTCTCGCCGAGCACGATCTCGGCTTCATCGGCCCGAAAGCCGAGCACATCCGCACCATGGGCGACAAGATCGAGGCGAAGAAGACCGCCAAGCGCCTCGGCATTCCGGTGGTTCCGGGTTCGGACGGCGGTGTCAGCCCTGGCGACGACGCCATGGCGATCGCCAAGGAAATCGGCTTCCCGGTTCTGGTGAAGGCCGCCGCGGGCGGCGGCGGACGCGGCATGAAGGTCGCGCACACCGAAGCCGACCTAATGCTGGCGCTCTCCACGGCAAGCAACGAGGCCAAGGCCGCGTTCGGCGATGGCTCGGTCTATCTCGAAAAATATCTCGGCAAGCCGCGCCACATCGAAATCCAGATCCTGGGCGACGGCCGCGGCGGCGCGATCCATCTCGGCGAACGCGACTGCTCGCTGCAGCGCCGCCACCAGAAGGTCTGGGAGGAAAGCCCCTCGCCGATCATCTCGCCGGAAGCACGCAACCGGATCGGCGAAATCTGCGCCAACGCGATGCGTGAGATGAAATATCTCGGCGTCGGCACCATCGAATTCCTCTACGAGGACGGCGAGTTCTATTTCATCGAAATGAACACCCGCATCCAGGTCGAACATCCGGTCACCGAGATGATTACCGGCATCGACCTCGTGTTGGAGCAAATCCGTGTCGCCGCCGGCGGCGACCTGCCGTGCGCGCAGAAGGACATCGTCATCAACGGCCACGCGATCGAGTGCCGCATCAACGCCGAAAACCCGGTGACCTTCCGTCCTTCGCCCGGCAAGATCACCCAGTTCCATCCGCCTGGCGGCCTCGGCGTGCGCATCGATTCAGCGGTCTATCAAGGTTACGTCATCCCGCCTTATTACGACTCGCTGGTCGGCAAGCTGATCGTTCATGGCAAGACCCGCGGCGAATGCCTGATGCGGTTGCGCCGGGCGCTGGATGAGATCGTCATCGACGGTGTCGAAACCACGCTGCCGTTGTTCCGGGCGCTGGCCCGCGAACCCAGCATCATCGACGGCGACTACCATATTCACTGGCTCGAACAATATCTTGCCAGCGGGGATACGAAGCCCCATTAAAAGATCGGCCTATCCCGCCTCGTCCTGCCAACCAATGGAGCCGCATTGACGAACGTGATCGAGAGGCAGACGTGACAACTGAAGCCACGCGCCTTCGCACGTTGTGGCAGGTTGGTCTTTTGACCGCGGGCTTTCTCATCCTCGTCGCGATCAGCGCCGCTTCATTCTATCTCGGCCATCGCGCACGAACCGACTCGCTATGGGTCACCCACACGATCGAGGTCGAAAGCCAGATCGGCATCGCCCAGCTTCAAATCCAGCGCGCCGAAAGCGCTGTGCGCGGCTTTCTCCTGACCCAGGATCCGAATTATCGCAGCGATTTCGAAAAAGCCGAAGCGCTGATCGATCCCTCAATTTCCCGGCTCCGGGAATTAACACAGGATAATCCCGTCGAGCAGAAAAATGTTGCGGAGCTGGACAATCTGGTAAGGCAGCGGCTCGCGTTTCTCCATCTCGCGATTTCCAAGATCGCAAGTGGCCAGATCGACGAGGTCCGCACATCCCTAATGGATATTGCGCGGAACGACGAGATGGATCGCCTGCTCGACGTCGGCCGCAATATGCGCACGGAAGAAAACCGCCTGTTTGAACTTCGCACAGAGGCTGCCGATCGCAGCCAGTTGCTCAACATGGCGGTGACCCTTGTCGGCAGCGGGTTCATCATCCTGCTGGCGGTCCTGTCCTTTCTGCTGGTCCGGGCCTCCACCCGCGCACGCGACATGGCCGAAGCCAAGCTGCGCGACATCAACCTGAACCTCGAATCGGCAATTGATGACCGCACCGGCGACCTGCGCGAGGCCAATCAGGAAATCCAGCGTTTCGCCTATATCGTCAGCCACGATCTCCGCTCGCCCCTCGTCAACATCATGGGATTCACCAGCGAGCTGGAAGAATTGCGCGGAGATATTTTCAGCCGCATCGCGCGCTATAGCCGCGCTGCCGCCGGCGCGCCGCCTCAGGCTGTTTCCGAAGGAAGCGCCGACGAACTCGTTCTCGCACCCGAAGATCAGCAACTCTCAGCGGATTTTTCCGAGGCGCTCGGCTTCATCAAATCATCGATTGGCAAAATGGATCGCCTCATCAGCGCGATCCTCAAGCTCACGCGCGAAGGGCGACGCGAGTTCAATCCCGTCAGCGTGGACATGCGTCCGCTGGTGCAGGAAATCGCCAACAGCATGGCGCACCAGGCGGCCGAAGCGCAGGCGCAGATCAGCATCGATCCTCTGCCCAATATCGTCAGCGACCGTCTTGCACTCGAGCAGGTTTTCTCCAATCTGATTGAGAACGCGCTGAAATATTTGCGGACTGGCACTCCTGGTGAAATCAGTATCCGCGGACGCACCAAACTCGGGTTTGTGATATACGACGTCAGCGATAATGGGCGGGGTATCGACCCCAACGACCATGACCGCATTTTCGATCTCTTTCGACGTGCGGGCACGCAGGACAAGCCCGGTCAGGGCATCGGACTTGCGCACGTCCGCGCATTGGTCCGCCGTCTCGGCGGTTCCATTACGGTTTCTTCCGAACTCGACAAAGGCAGCACATTTACAATAGCGCTGCCCTCACAATGGAACTTATCAAGGCAAGGCAAGTCTTATGGGTAATCCAGTAAAGATCGTGATGATCGAGGACGACGAAGGACACGCTCGCCTGATCGAGCGAAACATTCGTCGTTCCGGCGTCAACAACGACATCATCCCCTTCCCCAACGGCACCGAGGCCGTCAACTATCTGTTCGGCGCGGACGGCACCGCCGACCAACACAAGGGACAGGCGCTTCTGATCCTGCTCGACCTCAACCTGCCCGACATGACGGGTATCGACATTCTCAAGCGCGTCAAAGACAACGCGACGCTGAAATCCGCGCCTGTCGTCGTGCTCACGACCACCGACGACGCGCAGGAAATCAAGCGCTGCTATGAGCTCGGCTGCAATGTCTACATCACCAAGCCGGTGAACTACGAAAACTTCGCCAATGCGATCCGCCAGCTTGGCCTGTTCTTTTCCGTGATACAGGTGCCGCCGGTCAAAGCATGACGCCGCCGAACCCACGATTGCTCTACATTGACGATGATCCGGGCCTTGCCCGGCTGGTCAAACGCGGCCTCGAACGCCACGGCATCGACGTCGATCACGCGTCCGACGGCCCAAGTGGTATCGCGCGCCTGAAGGACGGCGGCATCGACGTCATCGCACTCGATCAACATATGCCGGGCCTCGACGGCCTCGCAACGCTCGAGCAAATCTATCGGCTGCCGATGGCGACGCCGCCCATTGTCTTTGTGACGGCTTCGGAAGACAGCCAAGTCGCCATTGCGGCACTGAAAGCTGGCGCCATCGATTACATCGTCAAAGACACCAAGGGCGATTTCGTTCCTATGCTCCAGGCCGCGGTCACCGGTGCGCTGGAAACCGCACGCATCCGCAACGCGCGCGAAGAAGCCGAAGCCGAAATCCACGCCGCGCGCGATCACTACGAGGCGCTCGCGGCCGAGCGCGAGATGTTGCTGCGCGAGGTCAACCACCGCGTCGGCAACTCGCTGCAGATCATCGCTTCGCTGCTGCACCTTCAGGCCTCCTCAAGCAACGACGAAGACGTAAAGGCCGCGCTCACCAATGCGATGGGCCGTGTCGCCGCGGTCGCGCAGGTGCATCGCCGCCTCTACACCTCCCATGACCTCAAGAGCGTGATGCTGAACCAGTATCTGGAAGCTCTGCTGGAGGATCTGCGGCGCTCCACCGAAGGCAACCGCATGTCGCGCCTGACGCTGAATGCCGAGCCTATCGAGATCGATCCGGACCGCGCGGTCGGCATCGGTATCATCGTCAACGAACTGGTGATGAACGCCGTCAAATACGCCTATCCCGAAGGTGCCGGCCCGATCCATGTCGATCTGCACAATCGCGCAAAGGACATTCAACTCGTCATTTCCGACGAGGGCGTCGGCTTTCAGGCCAAGCAGGATCCACGCTCCACCGGCATGGGCCAGCGCATCGTCAGCGCGATGGCCACCAAGCTCGACGCAAGCGTGGAACGCGATCCCTCCCATGCGGGCACGCGGATTGTGATCAATTTCAGCCCCTCGGCGAAACCGCCGGCAGCGCACGCCTGACGGAAGCGGCGTATTCCGCTACAATGGAGCTCATGAGCTCGCGCGACACCACCGCCTCCGAAATCACGCCCGAAGTGCTGTTACGCGCTTATGCCTGTGGCATCTTTCCGATGGCCGAAAGCGCCGATGATCCCAGTCTGTTCTGGGTCGAACCGGAGCAGCGTGGTATCTTTCCGCTCGACGGCCTGCGCATTTCCTCACGCCTTGCGCGCACCGTGCGCTCCGACCGTTATCGCGTCACGATCAACACCACGTTCGAGCGTGTCATCAGCGAATGCGCCGCGCCCCAGCCCGGACGCGAGGACACCTGGATCAACCGCCGCATCCGCAAGCTCTACGGTGCGCTTCACGAGATCGGTCATTGCCACAGCGTCGAGGCATGGGACGGCGATGATCTTGTGGGCGGATTATATGGCGTGTCGCTCGGCGGCGCATTTTTTGGCGAGAGTATGTTTCACCGCAGTCGCGACGCGTCGAAAGTGGCGCTGGTCCATCTTGCCGCGCGACTGATCGCGGGCGGCTTCGGCCTCCTCGACACGCAATTCGTGACGGAGCATCTGCGCAGCCTCGGGGCGATCGAGGTTTCGCGCCGGAAATATCGCGCCCTGCTCGATCGCTCGATTCAACTGCCGGGAGATTTCTTCGCGCTGTCGGTGGAACGCCCGATAAGCGGCGCGGATGTACTTGCGATCGTGCGCAGCAAAAGCGATCCGGCGTGAATACGCGTCGATAGAACGACTAGCGGCCCCCGAAAGGCGGTGGCGGCATCGGCTGGCGCTGTTGCACAGGTGGCTGCGGACGCGGCTGGCGCTTCGGCTGCTGCTGCACTGGCTGCGGCGCGGCAGTAGGCTTCACCGGCTCATTCTGCGCCGTCACCGGCTGCTCCGGCCCCTTACAATCCGTCAGCCAGACGTCATAAATCGGATGCTCGACGGCATGCAGGCCCGGGCTCGCGGCAAACATCCAACCCGAGAAAATCCGCTTCACTTCATTCTGCAGCGTGATCTCGTCCACCTCGACGAACGCGTCGGTGTTGGTCGCTTCCGTTGCGGGGCGCGTGTAGCAGGCGTCGGTCTTCACCCGCAGCGCGCCGAACTGAACGGTCTCGCCGATATCCTCGTCGAAGGTGATGATACGGCCGGTGATCTTGTCGAGGCCGGAGAATACGGCCTTCTTGTTCGGAATCTTCACAGCCGGCGGCTCGGTGACGATTTCGTCGCCGGGCTGCAGGGTCGCTGGAGATTGCTGCGGATTGCCACGCGGCTGTTTCTGTCCTGGCGGCAAGCCTGGCAACGGATTGGCGGCCGGCGGGTTCGCCGCGACGCCGGGCTGTTGCTGCTGCGGAGGAACTGCGGCACTGCCGGGCGGCGGAGCCAGCGGCTGCGATTGCACGGCACCCGGCAAAGGCGCGCCCTGCCCGCGCGGCAATTGCCGCGGCTGCTGCGGCGCAGGCAGCAGACGGCCCTGCGGAATTTCGGGCACTTCCTCCTCGTCGGGGTCCTGCGAAGGATCACCGCGCGACATGCCCGCGGGCGGACGAAGCGGCTGGTCGGAAAAGATGTTGCCGATCTGTGCACGCGCGGACGGCAATGCGAGCGGCGGTACCGCGATCAACGTCGCAAACAGGATCGTGGCGGCGGTTCGGGACATTGCGCGCTCTGCTTGGAAAATTTCTGGGCGATTCGGGCCCGCGATAGTCTACGGGAAACCGCGCCGCGCGAGACCACCGGTTAACACGGGCATTACGGCAACGAAAGGGCGCGCCTTCCGCTGGCCGCTCAGCTTCCCGGCGTCCAGGCCTGATAGTCGCCGGTCGCCTGCGGGCGCTGGCCGCTCGCTAGCGTCGAACCCGATGGACGATAGGCTGCCGGCGTACCGGTCAGGTTCGGACGATGCGGCTTTTCCCATTCGCGCGGCGTGTAATGTTCCTCGGTCGGCGGAACATCGACGGTGTGATGCATCCAGCCGTGCCAGTCCGGCGAAATCTTGGTGGCTTCGGCATAACCGTTATAAATCACCCAGCGGCGCTCGATCCCGAGCGTCGGGTCGATCTTGCCGCCTTTGTTGCGGTAGTAGCGATTGCCCATCTCGTCGGTGCCGACCAGTTCGCCGAAACGCCAGGTCCAGAGCTGGGTCCCGAAAGTGAATCCGTTCCACCAGGTAAAAATCCTCAAGAGAAACAGCTTCATGCGGGAATCCGTGACGATCGGGAGCGTTGCGTGCCCTTGATGCCACTCGCCCTTGCCATTGTCCAGATGCAGCTTTGGATACCGCCTTCCGTGCCTACCCATAGGTAGGGCATTTTGTCGTGGAACTTTGCCACAGAAGCGCCGGAAACCATTCCGACACTTTCGGGAACTTTCGGGAACGCGTTCCAATCCCGCGCGTTATAGTGGTCGAACCATCCGACTGGGATTTTGGGAGTTAGAGAATGATGAATTTGACCAAGGGTATTGCAGTGGCCGCCTTGGCTTTGTCGCTGCCGCTGACCGTGGCTTCTAGCGCGGATGCAGCGCCTTTAATGGCGGGCTCGGCCCTTTCGACGGCAAATACCGCAACTGCCTCCTCCGACCTCACCCAGGTACGTTGGCGGGGTGGCTACGGCTATCGTGGCTATCGCGGCGGCGGTGGCTGGGGTTGGGGTGGCGTTGGTGCGGGCCTTGCAGCCGGTGCCCTGATCGGCGGCGCCATTGCGGCGAGCCAGGGGCCTTATTATTACGGCCCGGGCTACGGCTACGCTCCCGGACCAGCCTATGTTGAAGGTGGTGGCGATGCTGTCGCCTACTGCATGCAGCGCTACAAGTCCTATGACCCGCGCAGCGGCACCTACCTGAATTACGACGGCAATCGGTATCCTTGCCCGTAAGTCTTGACATAACGGATCAAGAAAAAGCGGCGTAGCGATACGCCGCTTTTTTGTTGCCGCAGTTATGAGCGTGCTGCGATGGCGACGCCTGCGACCGTCAGCAGCAGCGCGCCGATCTGCGGAACGCCGAGCGGCTCTCCCAGCAAAATCGCCGACGCCACCACGCCCGTCACCGGCACGATCAGCGTCCCTACTGCTGCGATCGAGGCCGGTAGCCGCTCCAGCGCCGCGAACCAGCAGGCGTATCCGATCGCTCCTTGAAAAATGGCGCTGAACCCGAACAACAACCAGCCGAAAGACGACATGCCGCCGAAGTGCGGATGCTCGAACAGGATACCGAACAGCGCCACGGGGAAACAACCGAGGCCGAGTTGCCAGACCGCGCCCGCCAGTGGGCGCATCGCGATGGGCCGCAGTTTGGTGAGCACCGCGCCAAGCGCAAACAGCAGCGCCGCTAACAGCGCACAAAGTATCCCCGGCACTTTTTCCCAGGACACGCCGATACTGTCGCCGCCCATCAACAGCACCACGCCGCCGATGGCCATTGCAATGGCAATGATCCGCAGCAGCGTGAGGCGCTCGCCGAGAATCGGCCACGCGAGACCAGCCGCCCACACCGGAAGCGTCGCACCGAGTATCGCGGTTTCCGATGCGGGAAGATGCACCAGTGAAAGTCCCATCAGCGCCATCCAGGCGCCGACCATCAACATCGCGTAAAGAATGAGCTTGCCCCATTCGCCACGCGGCACACGCAGCGATTGCCCCTTCGCGAGAACCAGCCCGGCCAGCATCATCGCACTGAACACGCCCGGGAGGGTCCGCATGGTCAGCGGCGGCAGTTCATGGAGCAGATATTTCGCGACGGGCCAGTTGATGCCCCAGATGATGGTGGCGATGAGCAGCAGCCCATACCCAACCGCCCGGCTTTCGTGAGGTGGTTGAGTCGAGGGATGCGGTGATGACACCACAATCAGCTCGTGCGGAGTACGCCGGTCCATAGGTTGCTCTTGGAGGATCTGAATCCACATCGGTTGTGGATGACGGGGAGAAACCACGCGTGCACCCCACGGTCCACCCGAAAAGCGTCAGATTAGACGCATGGACGGCCTCTTTTGGTGCATGTCTTTCAGCGGGCTGCAAGCCCGTTCGGGAACCTGCCCGGAAGACGATTTTCGCCTTTGGAATCGAGGGGGACTCACCCATACTTCCCTCACGGGACGCCCTTTCCAGCGAAGCCCAATACCGCTGGCAATCCCCGTTTTCCACCATATTTAGTGTTTGATTCAGATTTTAGTACTAATCCTTGACGGGCGCCGCAGAGTCGTCCTAGCGTTTGACCAGTCTGGAGCCAAGTATCGCGTGTCGCGCCGGGCATCTCTGACAAAGGTCCAAAAGGCACATCCGTATCGCTCTCTCCCGAGACGGCGGAGGCGGATTTGTCCGCAGTTTTTGGACCAGATCCACGCGAGGAACGTGGACGCGAACAGGTCAGGCGTTGGAGGCCAGGCGGGCTGCAAGAACCCGCCCGTGCTTCCCGGAGTTAACAGGCCGGCCCCTCGAGATCCGAGTGGAAACGGTCAAACGGCGGATCGCAAAACATCCGCAAACTGAAATTTTCCGGCGCCACGCCAAGCGGCTGCCGGGGCACATGACGGGGCATACGATGCGAATTCAACGCCGCTACACCAAAGCCGATCAGTCACCCTACGCCGAGATTTCCTTCCGGCTGACGACAAGCGAGATTCGCAATCCCGACGGCTCCGTGGTGTTCAAGCTCGATAACGTCGAGGTGCCCGAGTTCTGGTCGCAGGTCGCCTCCGACGTGCTGGCGCAGAAATATTTCCGCAAGGCTGGCGTCGCCGCACACCTGAAGAAGGTCGAAGAAGAGACCGTCCCGTCCTGGCTGTGGCGCTCGGTGCCCGACACCGCCGCGCTAGCCGCCCTGCCCGAGTCCGAACGCTTCATTGGCGAACTGACCGCCAAGCAGGTGTTCGACCGCCTCGCCGGCTGCTGGACCTATTGGGGCTGGAAAGGCGGCTACTTCACCTCCGAGGAAGATGCCCACGCCTTCCACGACGAGCTGCGCTACATGCTCGCCCAGCAGATGGTCGCGCCGAACTCGCCGCAATGGTTCAACACCGGCCTGCACTGGGCCTACGGCATCGATGGTCCGGGCCAGGGCCACTATTACGTCGACTGGAAGACCGGCAAGCTTACCAAGTCGAAATCCTCCTACGAGCATCCGCAGCCGCACGCCTGCTTCATCCAGGGCGTCGACGACGACCTCGTCAACGAGGGCGGCATCATGGACCTGTGGGTCCGCGAAGCGCGCCTGTTCAAGTACGGCTCCGGCACCGGCTCCAACTTCTCGGCGCTGCGCGGCGAAGGCGAAAAGCTGTCCGGCGGCGGCCGCTCCTCGGGCCTGATGAGCTTCCTCAAGATCGGCGACCGCGCGGCGGGCGCGATCAAGTCCGGCGGCACCACGCGCCGCGCGGCGAAGATGGTGGTCGTCGATGCCGATCACCCGGACATCGAGACCTATATCGACTGGAAGGTGCGCGAGGAGCAGAAGGTTGCGGCGCTGGTCACCGGCTCCAAGATCAACCAGAAGCACCTCAAGGCCATCATGAAGGCCTGCGTGAACTGCGACGGCCCCGGCGATGACTGCTACCTGCCGGAGAAGAACCCGGCGCTGAAGCGCGAAATCAAGCTCGCCCGCCGCGCGCTCGTCACCGACAACATGATCAAGCGCGTGATCCAGTTCGCGCGCCAGGGCTACACCGACATCCAGTTCGACACCTACGACACCGACTGGGATTCGGAGGCCTATCTCACCGTCTCCGGCCAGAACTCCAACAACTCCGTCTCGCTGAAGGACGACTTCCTGCGCGCGGTGGAAACCGATGGTTCGTGGAATCTGATCGGCCGCACCAACGGCAAGGTGACGAAGACACTGCGCGCTCGCGACCTTTGGGAGAAGATCGGCTACGCCGCATGGGCCTCCGCCGATCCCGGCCTGCACTTCAACACCACGATGAACGACTGGCACACCTGCAAGGCGTCCGGCGACATCCGCGCGTCGAACCCGTGCTCGGAGTACATGTTCCTCGACGATACGGCGTGCAACCTCGCCTCCGCCAACCTGCTGACGTTCTACGACGCCCACACGCGCCGCTTCGATTCAGAGGCTTACGAGCATCTGTGCCGGCTGTGGACTGTCGTGCTCGAAATCTCGGTGATGATGGCGCAGTTCCCGTCGAAAGCCATTGCTGAACTCTCCTACGAATTCCGCACGCTCGGCCTCGGCTACGCCAACATCGGCGGCCTCTTGATGACCATGGGCCTGCCCTACGACTCCAAGGAAGGCCGCGCGCTGTGCGGCGCCCTCTCCGCGATCATGACCGGCACCGCCTACGCGACCTCCGCCGAAATGGCCGCCGAGCTCGGCACCTTCCCCGGCTACAAGAAGAACGCGAGCCACATGCTGCGCGTGATCCGCAACCATCGCCGCGCAGCGCATGGCGAAGCGGCTGGCTATGAGGCGCTCGCCGTCAGCCCGGTGCCGCTCGACCACGCCTCCTGCCCGCAGGCCGACATCGTCGACCATGCCAAGGCAGTGTGGGACCGCGCGCTCGAACTGGGCCAGCAGAACGGCTTCCGTAACGCCCAGACCACAGTGGTGGCGCCGACCGGCACCATCGGCCTCGTGATGGATTGCGACACCACCGGCATCGAGCCCGATTTCGCGCTGGTG
This sequence comes from Afipia felis ATCC 53690, assembly GCF_000314735.2. NCBI lineage: Bacteria > Pseudomonadati > Pseudomonadota > Alphaproteobacteria > Hyphomicrobiales > Nitrobacteraceae > Afipia > Afipia felis. Next base: position 1,042,881 of record NZ_KB375270.1, read on the forward strand.
AAGTTCAAGAAGCTCGCCGGCGGCGGCTACTGGAAGATCATCAACCGCGCCGTGCCGGAAGCGCTGCGCGCGCTCGGCTATCGCGAGAGCGAGATCGCCGAGATCGAGGCCTACGCCGTTGGCCACGGCTCACTGTCGAACGCGCCGGGCATCAACGCCTCCTCGCTGAAGACCAAGGGCTTCACCGACGAGGCGCTGGCGAAGGTCGAGAAGGCGCTGCCGACCGCCTTCGACATCAAGTTCGTGTTCAACAAATGGACGCTGGGCGAGGACTTCATCCGCGACAGCCTGCACATCGCCCCCGAAGTGATGAACGTACCGGGCTTCGATCTGCTCGGAGCCCTCGGCTTCTCCAAGCGCGACATCGAAGCCGCGAACGTCCACATCTGCGGTGCGATGACCGTGGAAGGCGCGCCGCACCTCAAGGACGAGCACTACGCGGTGTTCGACTGCGCCAACCCGTGCGGCAAGGTCGGCAAGCGTTATCTGTCGGTCGAGAGCCACATCCGCATGATGGCGGCGTCGCAGCCCTTCATCTCGGGCGCGATCTCCAAGACCATCAACATGCCGAACGACGCGACGGTGGACGACTGCAAGTCGGCCTACCTGCTGTCATGGAAGCTCGCACTGAAGGCCAACGCGCTCTATCGCGACGGCTCGAAGCTCTCCCAGCCGCTGAACTCGCAGCTCATCGCCGACGAAGACGACGAGGACGATGCGATCGAAGCCTTCCACGACAAGCCGATGGCCGCGCGCGCCACGCAGGTGGTCGAGAAGATCGTCGAGCGCGTGGTCGAGCATGTCTCGCGCGAGCGTGAGAAGATGCCGGACCGCCGCAAGGGCTACACCCAGAAGGCCATCGTCGGCGGGCACAAGGTTTATCTGCGCACCGGCGAATATGACGACGGCCGCCTCGGCGAGATCTTCGTCGACATGCACAAGGAAGGCGCGGCGCTGCGCTCCTTCATCAACAACTTCGCCATCGCCGTCTCGCTCGGCCTGCAATACGGCGTGCCGCTGGATGAATATGTCGATGCGTTCACCTTCACCCGCTTCGAGCCCGCAGGGCCGGTGCAGGGCAACGACTCCATCAAGTACGCGACCTCGATCCTGGACTATGTGTTCCGCGAACTCGCGGTGAGCTACCTGTCGCGTTACGACCTCGCCCATGTCGATCCGAGCGAGACGCAGTTCGACGCGCTCGGCAAGGGCGTGAGCGAAGGCAAGGCGCAGAGCGGTCCGAGCAAGTATCTCTCCAAGGGCCTCACCCGCTCCCGCTCCGACAATCTCGTCGTCATGCAGGGTGGCGCGAGCGCGGCCGTCACCGCGCACAACGACTCCGCCCCGGTTGGCGGGTCGCGTGTGACCACGATGGCGTCGGGTGCCGAAAGCGCCGCCGCACTGAAGACGGCGGAGCCGGAACGCGCGCTCTCCCCGACGGAAAAGCTCGAGCAGCAGAACTGGAGCAAGGCAGGCTCGGCACAGGCCGCATCCGCTGCCGCCGCACCGGCCACGCTCTCGAAGGCCGAGCGCCGCGCGGAAGCCAAGGCCCGCGGCTACGAAGGCGACATGTGCTCGGAGTGCTCCAACTTCACGCTGGTGCGGAATGGGACGTGCATGAAGTGTGATACGTGCGGAAGCACGACGGGGTGTTCGTGAGCGAGGACACCCTACACTATTCTATACGCAGTACGCCTCACTCTCATGTCGAGGCGTACTGCGTGTATGAAAAATCAGGCTCCATGAACTAGCAATCTACATTCCGTGATGAAAAATATTATCGAATCTAACATTGCTTAAAATATAAAATCTATATTTGGAATCGTCGGAATCCTTATGGCAAAAACTAAGATTTCCGCCACCGATGAAGCTGGATCGACGCCCATAGTCGTCAATCGTGCAAAATCCAAAAGTACCCCTCGTGAATATCTTAATCACGCCAGACGAGCTTTAACGGAGGATGAGCTTACTTCCACCGGAGCAATACGCCTTTTGATTTCCGAAAGCGACAGATTGGAAGATCGATGCATCCAGCTCGAAGAAGTGGAAAAAAAATATCATGACCTTCGGGTAGCCAACGCCGCGCTTGAGGCGCGGCTAAAGTTATCAACTTGGCACGAAATTTTATCCGGGCTCTGCTTGGCAATCGGCTCATTTGGAATTGCCCAAGGTGCGCGCTTAATGAATGCGGATATGTCGCACGATATTGGAGTGACCATTGTTGTTGTTTCATCTGCATTGATTGTCGCGGGAATTCTATCAAAGGTTTGGAAATGAAACTCGCTATCTTCAAGGTAGAATCTGCCGGATCGTTTGATCGCGAACGAATTGTCGTGAAAGTTACGGAAAATGCTGATCTTGGCGACTACATGATTTTGATGGCTGATCCAATCAGTCCAGATCTAATCGCGGGCGGCGCCATACCCTATACATTTTGGTTTGATGCTAAGAACGTGAAGAAGGGTGACTTAGTTGTGCTTTATTCGAAAGAAGGCACATCTAGTGAAAAGACAAATCCAAACGGCTCTACGTCATACTTTTTTTATTGGGGGCTAAAACAAGCCAGCTGGCCGAAGTATCGTGCAGTCTTAGCAGAAATCTCTGACTATGATTTCCAAGAATTTCTTTATGATGAGGATATTCCAACCGGCGACTTTTCTCCCTGAAAATTGGAGTTTTCGACACGCTGAAATCTATGCTGACTTCTTCACATCCTGTACCGCGCCCGGCGGAACCGGAAACAACTTCCCACTCGCCAGCAGCCACACCGTCCCGACAAAAATCGCGCGGATGATGACATTGGCGACCACGAATGTGCCGATGGAGAGCCATTCATAGACGCCCTCTCGCCACGCTGGCGAAATTCAGCAAGCCCCAAACAAAAGCCCCGCTTACGCGGGGCTTTTGTTTTTCAGCCGACCTTCGGTTTTGTAAACCGAAGGCCGGCGTCACATCACTCCGCAGGCACGGCGTGCGCGTCATGCGCCAGCGCCGCCGTAGGTTTTTTCAGGCGCTCGGCGATGATTGGTTTCAGCACGAAGAAGCCAAGCAGCGCCGCGACGAAGTTCATGCCGCAGCCCAGCGCATAGACGACGTGCCAGTTACCTGTCTCCTGTGTCAGGAGATTGCCGACCGGCACCAGCAGCGAGGCCGCGCCTTTGGCGGTGTACATGATGCCGTAATTGGCCGTGACGTATTTCGGCCCGAAGGCATCGCCGACCGTGGCAGCGAACAAGCTGAAGATGTCGCCCCAGAACAGGAACACGAGCGCATCCGTGACGATGAACGCGACCGGCGTTGTGCCGAAGAACCCGAACGCGGCGAGACACAGTCCGCCGATGGCGAACGAGATGCCCATCATGTTCGCGCGGCCGATGTGATCCGAGAACCAGCCATTCAGGGGGCGTCCGACACCGTTGGTGATGTTATGCGCGGTGAGCGCGACGACGATCGCAGGCGCACTCATGCCGAAGATCACGACCATCGCATCGGATATGCCGCGTTCCTTCGCGATCGGAGCCAGTTGCGCCGTCGACATCAGGCCGCCTGCCGCGACCAGAAAGAACATCAGATACATGACCCAGAAGATCGGTGAACGCAGCGCCTGCGAAGGTGGAACGCTTTCCGCGGTCTGCTCAACCTTGATCTTGGCCACCGGGAATTTGTCGGTTGCGAGCGGCGCCTTGATGAAGTTCGAGAGTACCACGATGATGACGCCGTAGATGATCGCAAACACCAGAAACGTATGCTGATAACCGCTGCTCTCGATCATCGCGCGGATCGGCGCGATGGTGATCGCCGCACCGGCGCCGAAGCCGGCCGCCGTCAACCCACCGCATAACCCGCGTTTGTCGGGAAACCATTTCAGCGCGTTGCCGACGCAGGTGCCGTAGACCGCGCCGCCCGCGATGCCTGCAATCGCACCGCCGAGATAAAGCATCCCGAGCGATGAAGCTCGCGAGTTGATGAACCATGCGAGGAAGGTGCAAATACCGCCTGCGAGCACCATCCAGCGCGGACCGATGCGATCGACAATGGCGCCTTCGAACGGTACCAGCCAGGTTTCGAGCAGGATGAAGATGGAGAATGCGACCTGAATCTCCGCCTTGCTCCATCCCCATTGATGCTGGATGGGCAGAACGAACAGCGTCCAGCCGTACTGCAGGTTGGCGACGCTGGCCATGCAGATGATGCCGAAGATCAACTGCCACCAGCGGTTGGCGCTCAGACGGGCGCCCGGATTTTCCAGTATCGTTGAAGTTGACATGAGAGCACTCCCCTGCGGGCAAGGCGCTCATGAGGTCAGCTTTCACCGGCTTCTGCGGGGTGCCAGCAGTTATGAATTGAAATCTTGGGGAAGAACCCGTCTTCTGGAACTGAGTTCCAACCCCCTTGATTAATTTTTATACATATCGCATTGCGATATATATTTATCGATATTCAATCTACCGCCGAACAGGAAGGGAGCCGATCTCCCTGAAGAAATCGGCTCCTTCCCTGTTTCTTTATGCCGCCTGCAATTCAGGCTCGTAGGCCGCTTCGTCCTCCGGCAGTTCGCCTGCCAGAGCAGCAGCGAGTTTTGCGTGGTCGAGCTCGTTCTCCCAGCGCGCGACGACGATAGTCGCAACCGCGTTGCCGACGAAGTTCGTCAGCGCGCGGCATTCCGACATGAAGCGGTCGATGCCGAGGATCAGCGCCATGCCCGCAATCGGCACCGATGGCACGACCGACAGCGTCGCCGCGAGCGTGATGAAGCCTGCGCCGGTAATGCCTGCCGCGCCTTTCGAGCTCAGCATCGCAACCAACAGCAGCAGGATCTGGTCCGCGAAGCTCAGATGCGTGTCCGTCGCCTGCGCGATGAACAACGCCGCCAGCGTCATGTAGATGTTGGTACCGTCGAGATTGAAGGAATAACCGGTCGGAATGACGAGACCGACAACGGAACGGTCGCAGCCGGCGCGCTCCATCTTCGTCATCAGCGCAGGCAGCGCCGCCTCCGACGACGAGGTGCCGAGCACCAGGAGCAGCTCTTCCTTGATGTAGCGGATCAGCGCCAGGATCGAGAAGCCGTTGTAGCGGGCGACCGCGCCGAGCACGACCAGCACAAACAGCAGCGAGGTGACGTAGAATGTGCCAATCAGGAAGGCGAGATTGGCGATCGAGCCAATGCCGTATTTGCCGATGGTGAAGGCCATTGCGCCGAACGCGCCGATGGGCGCGGCCTTCATCAGGATCGCGACGAGGCGGAACACCGGATTGGTCAACGCCTGCAGGAAATCCACAACAGGCTTGCCGCGCTCACCGGCCATCGCCAGAGCGACACCGAACAGCACCGAGAAGAACAGCACCTGCAGAATGTCGCCCTTGGCGAACGCGCCGACGATGGTGTTCGGAATGATATCCATCAGGAATCCGACGATCGAGGCGTCATGCGCCTTGGCCGCATAGGCGGCTGCCGCCTTGGCATCCAGCGTGGCGGGATCGATATGCATGCCTGCGCCCGGCTGCACGACATTGGAAATGACGAGGCCGATAATCAAAGCAAGCGTTGAGAAGGTCAGGAAGTAGATCATCGCCTTGCCAGCGACGCGACCGACGCGCTTGAGGTCCGACACACCTGCAATGCCGGTTGCGACCGTAAGAAAGATCACCGGCGTGATGACCATCTTCACCAGCTTGATGAAGGCATCGCCGAACGGCTTCATCGCCGCGCCGACGCCGGGGTCGAAGTGCCCGAGCAGGATGCCGGCGACGATCGCCGCCAGGACCTGAAAATAGAGATGCCGATAGAATGGAACCTTGCCGTGCTTGGCCACGGACTCGAAGGTGGTCTGCATGTTGCCTCCCTGCCCCGATGGCGTCTTCCGCCTCGGGGTCGATTGTTGATCTGTTGCGGCCAACAAGCCGCCGGGGCAGACATCAGCAACCTCCGTGCCAGCAGGCGGCAATCATTTAATATATTGATATTGCTGTTATTTTATACCACGACGCTCACAACCAAGTCGTTTTGCGCGACAATCCGCACTTACGGTATTGAGTGATGTGCAGAAAAATGCACAGATAGAGCATGCAGCCGGCAGCACAGTCAGCGCCTGTCCTCACACCCGAGCAGCTTCAGAAGCGCGCGCGTCGCGTCTGGATCGGCTTTGCGGTGCTGGCTCTTGCACTCGCTTGTGCAACTGTCGTGGTTGCAGGACTCTATGGCCGCACGCGCGAACTCAAGATGCTCGCCGAGCAGGGCCATACCGACGCCAATCTGAAAGTGGCGCTGCTGCGCGCCGTGCTGGAGAGCCCCCGTGCCCTCCCGCTGCTTCTCTCCGAGGACCAGCGGGTTCGTGACGCGCTCGCCATCGGCGATACCTCATCCGTCGCCCGCCTCAACGAAAAACTGGCAAGGCTCGTGGCCGGCACGAAGGCCGCAGTGCTTTACGTAATCGGCACCGACGGCATCACCATCGCTTCCAGCAACTACCGCGACTCCGACAGCTTCGTCGGCAATGACTATTCCTACCGCGAATATTTCGTACATGCGATGAAGGAAGGCACTGCCGAATTTTTCGCCATGGGCAACATCAGCAAGCGGCCGGGCCTTTACATTTCCCGCATCGTCGGCACACCAAGCGCACCGCTCGGCGTGGTCGTCGTCAAGATGGAGTTCGACCAACTCGAAGCGGACTGGCACGAAAGCAACCGTCCCTCCTATGTCGTGGACGACCACAGCGTCGTGCTCATCACCAGCATTCCATCGTGGCGTTTTCTGACCGACGGCAAGCTCACCGAAACGATGTTCGCCACCGTGCGGGGCAGTCTTCAGTTCGACGATGCCCCGTTGCTGCCGCTTCCAATCAATCTGAGGCAGACGATCGATTCCAGCACCTCGCTGGTGCGCGCCACACTGCCGGGACAACCCAAAGCCGAATATCTCAGGTTGACGACACGGGTGCCGTCCACCCCCTGGCGCCTGGATTATCTGGTGCCGGTAGAGGCCACCATTGCCGGCGCCATGCGCGAGGCGCGCCTGCTGGCACTCGGCGTCGTGATCCCCCTGCTCGCACTAGCTGCCTTCCTGCTCTGGCGCCGCCACTCGGCGCAGATGCGCATCGCCACGAGCGAGATGGCACGGATCGAACTGGAGCGGCGCGTCACCGAGCGCACAGAGGATCTGAGCCGCGCACGCGACCGGCTCGAAATCGAAATTGCAGATCATCGCACCACAGAGACGAAACTGCAGATCGTCCAGCAGGAGCTTGTGCAGGCTAACCGCCTCGCCATCCTCGGACAGGTCGCTGCGGGCGTTGCTCACGAGATCAATCAGCCTGTCGCGACCATCCGCGCCTATGCCGACAATGCGCGTATTTTTCTCGACCGCGACCAGCCGACGTCGGCCGCGGATAATCTCGGAAAGATCGCGTCGCTGACCGAGCGTATCGGCTCCATCACCGATGAATTGAAGGCCTTCGCCCGCAAGGGACGGACCGCCGCCGAGTCCGTCGAATTGCGCGATGCCATCGACGGCGCCGTGGTGCTGCTGAGAAGCCGCTTTGCGGGCCATCTCGAGGCGTTGAAGTACGACCTTCCGGCCTCCAGCCTCAAAGTGTCCGGCACCCGCATCCGGCTCGAGCAGGTGCTCATCAATCTCTTCCAGAATGCGCTGGAAGCGCTGGAGGGACGCGACAATCCGCGTGTCGAGATTTCCGTTGCATCGCACGGTGACGAGGTTGCCGTGAAAATCTCCGACAATGGCCCCGGCATTCCCGAAGCCATCCGGCGATCACTGTTCTCGCCGTTCAACACATCGAAAGAAAACGGGCTCGGCCTCGGCCTCGTGATCTCCAAGGACATCGTCTCCGACTATGGCGGCCGCATCGAAGTCGACAGCAGCGAGCACGGCACATGCTTCACGATCTATCTGGTGAGGGCTCCATGACGCAGAGCGCAGCATCACACGATCAACCTTCCGTCATCCTGCTGGATGACGACCGCGATCTCCTCAAGGCAACGCAGCAGACGCTGGAGCTTGCCGGCTTCCAGGTGCAGGCATTTACCGCCGCAGCCGATGCGCTTGCCGTGCTCGATCAGCAATTCAACGGCGTCGTCGTGTCGGACATCCGCATGCCGGGCATCGACGGGCTGCAATTCTTTCAGCGCCTGCAACAGATAGATGCCGATATTCCTGTCATCCTCGTCACCGGCCACGGCGACATTCCGATGGCGGTGAAGGCGATCCAGGACGGCGTCTACGACTTTGTCACCAAGCCCTTCGCAGCCGAGCGGTTGGTGCACAGCGTGCGGCATGCCGCGGAGAAACGCCAACTGGTGATGGAGAACCGTGCGCTACGCGAATCCGCCACCGAGGCCGAGAACGGTCTTCCTTTGATCGGCCAGACGCCCGCGATGGAGCGGCTGCGCCATACGCTGCGCCAGATCGCCGATACCGATGTCGATGTTTTGGTGACGGGCGAAACCGGCTCCGGCAAGGAAGTCGTCGCAACGTTACTGCACCGCTGGAGCCGCCGCGCCGCCCACAATTTCGTCGCGCTCAACTGCGGCGCCCTGCCGGAAAGCGTAATCGAAAGCGAACTGTTCGGCCACGAACAAGGTGCCTTCACCGGCGCCCAGAAACGTCGGCTCGGGCGCATCCAGCACGCCAATGGCGGCACGTTATTTCTGGACGAGATCGAGAGCATGCCGCCGTCGGTGCAGGTTCAGATGCTGCGCGTGCTGGAAATGCGCGAGGTCACGCCGCTCGGCACCAATGAGGTTCGGCCCGTCGATCTGCGCGTCGTCGCCGCAGCGAAGGTCGATCTCGGCGATCCCGCCCAACGCGGCGACTTCCGCGAAGATTTGTATTATCGCCTCAACGTCGTGACGCTCTCGATCCCGCCGCTGCGCGAGCGGCGCGGCGATATTCCGATGCTGTTCGGTTACTTCACCGAACGCGCCGCCACGCGCTTCCAGCGGACCGTGCCTGTCATTTCAGCGCCCGTGCATCGCCATCTGCGCGACCATCACTGGCCGGGAAACGTGCGGGAGCTGTCGCACTTCGCCGAGCGCTTCGTGCTCGGCCTCGACACCGAAACGCAGGAAGACACCAAGGAGCGCTCGACCGACGACATGCTGCCCCTGCCCGAACGGCTGGAGCAGTTCGAGGCGTCGGTTATCCGCGAAGCACTCGAAAACCATGACGGCGACGTCCGCCGCACCATCGAGGCGCTCGGCATCCCGCGCAAGACGTTCTACGACAAGCTGCAGCGTCACGGCATCGTACGCAGCACCTTCTCAAAGGCCAATTGAGAGACGATGCCAAATAAAAGCCCCGCTTGCGCGGGGCTTTTATCATCAGGTCGGCTTATGAATCGCGTTTAGCCAGCCATGCACTTCTTGACGAAGCTGTTCTTGGCTGCGCCCGACAGCGGCTTGCCGTCGGCGCTTTTGGCGTGATCGTTGCAGCACTTCTTCATCGAGCTTGTCTTGGCTGCGCCGGACAACGGCTTGCCGTCCGCGCTCATGGCTTTACAGGCAGAATCCGCGAAAGCGGGCGCGGCAGCGAAGAGGCTCAACAAGATCGCAACAGAGAGGCGTTTCATGTGGGATACTCCCGGTGGAATAAGGCCTCCAGCCTATCCGATCCATTTATTCTGACAACAGCCGGAACGATAGAATTTATGCACTGCCCCGCCCCTGCGGTAAGATCACACGGACTTGTCCATGACCAGCCCGGTCCCTTTGGCGCTGCCGTTCTGCGCCTGCTGCTGGATCATCTCCTGGATCTTCTGCGCGATCTTCTGCTGGTCGGCCGGGCTCATTGCCTTGAACTGATCCTCGCTGATGCCAAGCTGACTCAGCATGGAATTGAACATGCGCTGCTGCGGGGTCTCGCCGGCAATTTTAAGAAATTGGTCTTCCGCCGACGGCTTCTTCTTGGCGGACGCGCTTCCCAAAACCGATGTTGCGGGCAATGGCGACGAGGTGGCACCAAGGGATGAAATCGACATGATGGCTTTCCTGCAAACTTTCCGAGGGAGAAATGCAGGCTATTTCCAGCAAGCCGCATGCCACGGTCTTCGAATGCAAAAGCCGCTATTTTACAGTGATATGTCGGTGGCCATGCCCCCGCTTCCGCAATGCAACTCATGCCCTTCGGACAAATTTGCCGGGAAAATTCTGCTTCTTGATCGGAAACGAATCGAAACCATAGCCCGCGTGCAATGGCGGCCCGCATAGGGCTTGCCTATAGTGGGGTACGAATGAACGCGCAGACCCCGCCGTTCAGCCGGGGCTAGCCGTTGTGACGACGAACACCACAAAGCGAATACCCTCTGTGCGCCCGCCCCACAGGCGTTGGCCGGCGATGATTGCCGTTGCGGCTGCGCTGGTCCTTACAGCGACCAGCAGGAATTCCGCTCTCGCCGGTGATAGCGACGAGGACGATGCCAAGCCAACCAAGGCGGACGCCTCGCCACTGCCGAACATCTATCTCGACATGCGAACCAACTATTTCACCGTGCCCGCTGGGACACTGAATATCGGTTTCGGCAATTCGCTGTCGCTGCCTTCATTGTCGTCCCTGTCCTCGGTGTCGGGCCAGGGCGCTTCGATCGACCTGCCGCTAACGGTCGATCTCAACGAGCGCTTCTCGGTCTTTGGAGGAATCACGGCGAGTACCTCGAAAACCGATCTCACGCCCTGGTCGTCGCTCGCCATCGCAAGCTGGAATGTCGGCATTCAGGCCGACATTCTGCAGCAGAACGGCGGCCCGCTCCCCACCGTGACGGTGCTCTCGACCCTCACCAAATCCGCAACCGAAGGCCCGCTATCGACTACAAACCTCACCACGGTGGCCGAGGCGAGCTACGCGCTCGACACCGACGAGACGCGGGCTCTGCTCGCCGGCGTGCAGTTGACCAATATCCGGGTGGATTCCGGCCTTGCCTCGATCCGGCCAGCGATCATCGGCTATGTCGGGGCGTATTACCAATGGCCCAACAACTGGAAACTGACCGGCCGGGCGGGCGTCCAGTCGTTCGGCGGCGCGAACACCTCGGCGCTCGCCCCCTTCCTGCCGCCCGGCCAGTCGCTGCTGTCGCTCCGCTCATTCACCCAGCCGATCCTGCGGGCCGACCTCGACCGGATGGACGACAACGATAACCGCCTGTTCGGCCTGACCGCCACTTTGTTCTGGACACCCAAACCGGCATTCCAGTTCACCCTGCGCACGCCGCTCTACTTCGTCAGGCATTGAAAGCCGCCCGTGGGGCCTGAACGACCTGTCGTAGCCTCAAATTAAGCTGTGCATGACGCCGCTCCGCCCGCGAAATCCGTATCGCTGCAGGCGTAGAGTTGGGCTGTGTATTTTGGCGAGTCGGCGTCCGTTCTGGGTTCTCCGCTCGCGCGTGCGGAGGACGTCCGATGCTCAGCCAGGTCCAGCTTCGCGATTTCAAACCCGATGTCGTGATCTGCCCCCATTGCACCCAGCATCTGATGGGCGTGAAGGACGTGCAATGGGCGGCCGACTGCGTCTCCTTCACCTATGGCTGCGCCGGCTGTGGCCACGAGATCGACCGCCCCGTGGCCGACGAGGCCATTCCGGCGTCCTGGTCCAACGCCAAGGCGGCACCGACGCCCGGGTCCGAGCCTGCCCCAGCTGCGGACGTGACCCTGATGGGTGACCATCCTTTCCCGTTCCGCAAGTCACAGGAAAGCAGCCGCCCGTTCGCGTTCGAGGCGAACGACGCTGTGGCCGACAGCAAGGCCGCGATGGATGACCTGTCCGCCGATATCGATAATGACGGCGACAGCGAGGATATGACGGACCACCATGCGGAACCCGCGCCGTTCGGCTCCATGCGCTTGCTCCCGCCCAACCCGTCGTGGCTAGATGCGCCGGTATTCGGCCAGAGGTCGACCCTGACGCCCAAGCAGGTGTTCGACACCGGCCGACGCGACAGTGAGCGGCGCGACAGCGAACGCCTCGACGCCCCGGTGCCGGATGCCGCCGTCACCACCCGCGCCAGCGCGCTGCTACGCGACGTCAGCATTTTCAGCCTGTAACGGCGGCCATCAGACGGCCCGCCGAAGCGGAGAGCATCCATGCAGGATAGAGTCGTCGCAATCACCGGCGCCTCCGGCGCGCTGGGACGCGCGGTTGTGGAAGCGGCGGCTGACCACGGCGCACGCCTTGCCCTGATCGATCATGCCGCGGCCCGGGGCACGCCCCGGCCGACCCGCATTGAGATCGGCGGCGTCGACCTCGCCGAACCCAGCGAGGCCAATCGGGCGATCGAAGCTGCGACCGCCCATTACGGACGGCTCGACGTGCTCATCAATATCGCGGGCGCCTTCTCGTTTCAGACAGTGAGCGACGGCGACACCGCGACCTGGGAGCGCCTGTACCGGGTCAACACCTTGACCGCTTTAAATGCCTCCCGTGCCGCGATCCCTCATCTGATCGCATCGGGATCGGGACGCATCATCAACCTCGGCGCGCTCGGCGCCCTGAAGGCAGGCTCGGGCATGGGCCCCTACGCGGCCTCCAAATCAGGCGTCCATCGTCTGACCGAGGCACTCGCGAGCGAACTGAAAGGCAACGTCACGGTCAACGCCGTGCTGCCGTCCACTATCGATACGCCCGCCAACCGCCGCGACATGCCAAAAGCGGATTTTTCCGCGTGGGTTACCCCGCAGGAGCTTGCGAACGTCATCCTGTTCCTCGCAAGCCCCGAGGCCAGCGCGGTCACTGGCGCGCTGATCCCCGTCAACGGACGCGTCTGAGCCTCAGTGCCGCTTGAAGTACTGCACGTCGCGCTCGTGCTTCTCCGCTGCCACGCGTGACTTGAACGTACCGAGATTGCGACGTTTGCCGGTTTTTGGATTGATCTTGCGCGAGTACAACCGGTACTCGCCCGAGGCCAGTTTCCGGATCATGATCCTCTCCCGAGACGGAAACATCCGGTCAACGCAGCCTGCGCACCGGCGTTCCGTCTCCGGCTAGATGTTCGCCCCGACGTCGCGGCTCGGCACCACGACCGAACCCGGGAACAGCTTACGGATCAGCACATAGAAGATCGGCGTGAAAACAAGGCCAAACAGCGTAACACCGATCATTCCGAAGAACACCGCGACGCCGACCGCCTGACGCATCTCAGAGCCTGAGCCGGCCGAGATTACGAGCGGCAGCACGCCGAGGATAAACGCAAACGATGTCATCAGGATCGGCCGGAGCCGTAGACGACAGGCTTCAATCACAGCATGCAGCGTGTCCTTGCCCTCATGCTCGATGTCGCGCGCGAACTCCACGATCAGGATTGCGTTTTTCGCAGCCAAACCAACGAGAACGATGAAGCCGATCTGGGTCAGGATATTGATGTCCTGTCCCATGATGCGAACGCCGATGCTCGCCGCAAGCAGGCACATCGGCACGATCAGAATCACCGAGAGCGGTAGCGTCCAGCTTCCGTACTGCGCAGCCAGCACGAGAAAGACGAAGAGCACGCAGATCGGAAAGACATACAGACCGGCGTTGGCTGACTGGACTTGCTGATACGACAGGTCGGTCCACTCATACGAAAATCCGCTCGGCAATACGTCTGCCGCGAGGGCCTTCATCTTCTCGATAGCCGTTGCCGAACTCGTGCCCGGCAAGGTATCGCCCTGCAATTCGGCAGAAGGATAGAGGTTGTAGCGCGCCACGCGATCCGGGCCTGAAACATCCCGGAAATTCACGACGCTGCCGAGCAGCACCATCTGCCCCGCATTGTTGCGTGTGCGCAGCCTAGCAAGATCTGACGTCTCCTTGCGGAACGGCAGGTCTGCCTGCGCGGTGACGTGATAGGTACGTCCAAAAATGTTGAAGTCGTTGACGTAGGTCGAACCGAAATATGTCTCGATCGCCTCGGTGACGTTCTGCACCGGCACGCCCAGCATCTCGGCTTTCTGCCGATCGATGTCGACGAAGACCTGTGGCGTGTTCGCCGCGAATGGCGAGAACACCGCTGTGAGGCCCGGCACCTTGTTGGCGGCGCCGACAAGTTCGCTGGTGGCAGCCGCCAGCAGGTCGGGACCCCGACCCTGACGATCCTCGATGCGCATGGCGAAACCGCCGCCCGTACCGATGCCGGGAACAGCCGGCGGCGGTACGACGATGATGAACGCCTTCTCGATCTTCGAGAGCCGCTTGCGCAGCTCATTGGTAATTTCAGCCGCAGACTGGCCGGGCTTCTTCGCGCGCACTTCCGGATCGTCGAAAACCGGGAACATGGCCGCGGCATTGCTCGCCTGCGTCCGCGTCGCGCCCGAGAAACCCGCCAGGATCGGCACACGCACGATGCCGGGAATGCCGAGCGCGATGTTTTCGATTTCCTTCACAACCTCTGTCGTACGTGCAAGCGACGCTGCACCGGGCAACTGCACCGAGATAATGACGTAGCCACGGTCCTGCGCGGGAATAAACCCCTTGGGCGTGCTGGTCATGATCCAGACAGCGGAGCCGATCAGCAGCACATAGAGACCGAGCATAATTGCCGACCGGCGAATAATGAAGTCCGCCGCCTCTGCGTAAAAATGCGAGAGCCAGTCAAAGCCGCGATTGAAATAGCCGGTGAAAACGGCCCACCCGCGCGCAATCACGTTCCACTGCGCAGGCGGGCGCTTCTCGTGGTGCGGCTCCAGAATAAGCGAGGCCAGCGCTGGCGATAGCGTCAACGAACAGAAGCATGAGATCGCCGTCGCGACAGCGATGGTGACCGCAAATTGCTGGAAGAACTGCCCGGAAATGCCGCCAAGGAAGGCCGTCGGCACGAACACCGCGCAGAGCACGAGCGCAATCGAGACAAGCGCGCCGCCCACCTCCTGCATCGTGAGCAGCGCGGCATCGCGACGGCTCATTCCGGCCTGCAAATGCCGCTCGACATTCTCCACGACCACGATGGCGTCGTCGACCACGATGCCGACCGCCAGCACCAGCCCGAACAGCGTCAAGTTATTGATCGCGAAGCCAAGCGCCGCCATCACCGCGAAGGTGCCGACCAGAGACACCGGGATCGCCAGAATGGGAATGATCGCGGGCCGCCATCCCTGCAGGAAGACAAGCACGACGACCACGACGAGGATCATCGCCTCGTAGATGGTCTTGATGAGTTCGTGAACCGATTGCGCAATGAACTCGGTCGGATTGTAGCCGATATTGTAATCGAGGCCGTGCGGGAAGCTCGCCTTCAGCTCCGCCATCTTCGCGGATATCTTGTCGGCGGTCGCAAGCGCATTCGATCCGGGACGCTGCGACACGAGGATCGCGACGGTCTCCTTGTGCAACAGGAACGCGTTGGTGTCGTACGACAGCGCCGCGAGTTCGATGCGCGCCACGTCGCGCAGCCTGACCGTTCGCCCGCCTTCGCCCGATTTCAGGATGATGTTGTCGAACTGCTGCGGGTCCTTGAAGCGGCCCGTAAAGGTGAGATTTGGCTGAAACGCGCGGTCCGTGATCGGCGGCTCCGCGATGCGACCTCCGGCGATCTGCAAATTCTGCGCACGAATGGCAGCAAGAACGTCGCCCGCGGTCATGCCGAGATTGGCGATCTTGTCCGGATCGAGCCAGACACGCATCGAGTAATCGCGCGCACCGAAGATCTGGATGTCGCCAACACCATCAAGGCGCAGCAACTGATCGCGCACCTGAAGCAAGGCATAGTTACTGATGTAGAGCTGATTGAACGTGTCGTCCGGCGACAGCATGAACACGACCATCAGAAGGTCGGGGCTGTTTTTGCGCGTGGTCACGCCGTTACGCTGCACTTCCTCCGGAAGCTGCGGCATCGCGATCGCCACCCGGTTCTGAACAAGGACCTGTGCTTTGTCGAGATCGGTGCCGAGCTTGAACGTGATGGTGATGTTCAGCTGGCCGTTCGAGGTTGCCTGGCTGTACATGTACAGCATGTCCTCGACGCCGTTGATCTGCTGTTCGATCGGCGTCGCGACCGTATCTGACACCGTCTGCGCCGACGCGCCCGGATATTGCGTGGTGACGACAACCGTCGGAGGCGCGACCTGCGGATATTCCGCGACAGGCAGCGTCGTATAGGCAATCGCGCCGACAATCAGCAGCACGATCGACAGCACCATCGCAAGGATGGGCTGATGAATGGAAAGACGACCGAGATTCATGGCTTGGCGTTGCCCTTGTCAGACTCTGGTGCATGTGGCGAGACCTTCGCACCGACGCGGGCGCGCTGCAGTCCGTCCACAATGACATTGTCGTCCGCATTCAAACCTTCGCGGACAACCCGCAATCCATCGTCGATGGGCCCGAGCACCACGGGTTTCGCGGCAACCGTGTTGTCGTCCTTCACGATAAAAACGATCTTCCGCGACTGATCGGTCGCAATCGCTGTATCCGGCAGCAGGAGCGCTTCGTAAGGTGCGCTGCCCAATACACGAATGCGCGCGAACTGGCCTGGCAGGATTGACAGGTCGTGATTGTCGACCAGTGCGCGGCCGCGCAGCGTGCCGGTGCCGACATCCAGCCGATTGTCCAGAAAGTCCATCTTGCCCATATGCGAAGGCTTGGTTTCGCCCGCGAGCAGCACCTGTACCGGGTTTGGCGTGTCGCGCGAGCTCGGACGCTTGCCTTCGAACCAAAGCCTCGAATTCTTCAGATAGACCGATTCATCCATATCGAAATAAAGATGGATCGGGTCCATCGAAACGATCGACGTCAGAAGCGTGGCACCGCTTTCGCTGCCCTGCACGAGGTTGCCGACGGTAACGAGATGGCGGCTGATGCGACCGGTGATCGGTGCACGCACCTGACTGAACTCGACATCGAGTTGTGCGCGCTTCAACGCGCCTTCGGCCTGAAGCGCGGAGGCCTGCGCGGTCTGCAATTGCTGGGTGCGCTGATCGACGACGGATTGCGATACCGCATCGGTCTTGATCAGCGACGATGCCCGCTCAAGCTCGCGTTTGGCAAGTTCGACGCGCGCATTGGCATCCTGCAACTGACCCTGCGCCTGTTCGGCGACGGCCTGATACTGCCGGGGGTCGATCGTGTAGAGCAGATCGCCCGCCTTGACGATGGCGCCGTCCTTGAACTCGACTCCGGTGACAAAACCGGTGACACGCGCGCGCACTTGCACCTGTTCAACGGCATCGAAGCGCCCGCTGAATTCATCCCAGTCGGTGACGGTGCGTTTGACTGGATGAGCCACGGTCACCGATGGCGGTGGCGGCGCGGCTTGCTGATTTTGGCTCGGGCCACAGCCTGACAGGCCAAGGGTTATGACCGGCACAGCCAAGGCAGCAAGACGCGCGATGGCAGGCAGGCGAACGGTATGGAAAGGAAAATGCGCGGATCGTTCAATCATGCAAGTCAGCCCCGAAAGAAACAACACACAAAGCCATCTGAAACGATCCAGATATTTCAATCGCGCTCGAGCCGAAGCGATCAGCGATCAGCGATCATGCCATGCGAGACCGGCAGGTGCCGGTCGGTGCAAGATGGTCACGCAGACAAGCCCGCGCAACCGCACCTAGCCAAAAGACGAAGACGGATTCTTTTTTATAAAGAAAATCAAATGTGCAGGAGCACTCTGGCACATAGTTTTTAGGCGACGTTGAACATTTATTGAGCGCTGGAGGTCTTCTCGCCCGCCTGCTTGCCCGCGATCCGGACCTGATCACCCTCCACTACGCCGTCAGCGGGCGTCACAACGATACGATCTCGCGCATCAAGACCCGTTGCGATCTCGATCTCGCGGCCGAGGTCGCGTGCAATCGTCACCTTCTTGAAGCGGAGACGATCGTCATCATCGACAGTAGCAACGCTCAATCCATCGCGGTTGAAAATCAAAGCGCTGGCGGGAATTGTCAGCAAATTGTTCTCTCGCGTCAGGTTAAGTGTGACGTCGGCGTAGGAGCCCGGGCGCAATTCGCCGCTCGTATTGTCCAGCGTCAGCTGCATCCGCGAGGTGCCGGAGCCGACATCGACCGCCTGGGAGGAGGATTCGACGGTCGCCGGGAATGAACGCCCGGTATATTCGGGTACCACAATCGACGCGGTGCCGCCGACCTTGATGGACGACAGATAGCTTTGCGGCACGTTGACATAGACGCGCAGTTTCTTGATGTCAGACACGACGAACATCGCGGCGCCTGAGCCGGTGCCGCCGTTGATCAGCGCACCGACGTCGGTGTTGCGCTCGGTTACGACGCCGTCAAACGGCGCTTCGACACGTTTGTAACCCGTCAGTGCCTGCAGGCGGTCGACGTTCGCCTGCATTGCCTTGACCTGCGCATTCTTGCTCGACAGGTCCGCGGTCCGCTCGTCGATTTCCTGCAACGAGACGAAGTTCGACGCGAGCAGAGTCTGGCGGCGCTTCAAAGTCGCCGCGGATAGCTTGGAGGCCGCTTCAGCGTTGGCAAGATCGGCGCGGGCCTGCAGCAATTGCTGATCGAGATCCGGCGCATCGATCTCGGCGAGCAGTTGGCCTGACTTCACTTTGGCGCCAATATCCACATGCCAGTTCTTTAGATAGCCGCTGACGCGCGCGTAGATCGGGGCACGATAATAGGCTTCGAGGCGGCCCGGCAGCGTCAGCTTCGCACTCGGCGCCTTGATGTTGGGCTTGGAGACGGCGACCGTCGGGATCGCCTGCGCATCGGTCCATTCGCGCAACCGTGCATTGCCGTTTTCCCGCAACACGATTCCCGTGACGACGACCACCACGATCACGGCACCGGCAGCGATCCCGGCAAGGCGCAGCTTGCGCTGTGAAATCTGGACGCTGGACTCAGACGGCATGGGATATCTCCGGAGAAGCCGGCTGCGGCTTCGCATAACGCTTGTGGTGGACCATGCTGAAGACCACCGGGACAAGCATGAGAGTTGCAACGGTTGCGAATATCAGGCCGCCGATCACGGCGCGGCCGAGCGGTGCGTTCTGTTCACCACCCTCGCCCAGGCTGAGCGCCATCGGCGTCATCCCGATGATCATGGCCAGCGCCGTCATGAGCACGGGGCGGCAGCGCACGAAGCCTGCTTCCAGCGCGGCAGCAACCGGATCGCCAAGTCGATCCAGTTCCTCCCGAGCGAACGCAATGACGAGCACGCTGTTGGCGGTGGCGACGCCCATACACATGATCGCGCCAGTGAGGGCCGGCACGGACAACGTCGTTCCTGTCGCGAACAGCATCCAGACGATGCCCGCGAGCGCGGCCGGCAGCGCCGTGACGATCACGAACGGATCGGACCACGACTGGAAGTTTACCACGATCAGAAGATAGATCAGCACAATCGCCCCGATCAGGCCGAACAGGAGTCCCGAGAACGCACTGTTCATGGTCTGCACCTGCCCAAGCAGTACGGCCGAGCTTCCCTTCGGCAGATCCTTCGCCGTCTCATCCAGCACCTTGTGGATGTCGGCAGCCACCGCGCCGAGATCGCGATCCTGCGGAATGGCATAGATCTCCACCATCGACTGGATGTCGTACTGCGTCACCACCGCACTCGACGCCGTCCGCTTGATATCGGCGATGCCGCCGAGGATCGGCAACGTCGCCGCGCCGACGGCATTGATCGGCAGCGTCTCGAGTTTGTTCAGCGAGTCGATCTGGTATTGCGGCGTCTGCATGACGACGGAATACGACACGCCGTTTTGCGGATTGAGGTAATAGGTCGGCGCCACCTGCGACGAGCCCGCCAGATTGACGACGAGGCTGTTGGTTACGTCGCGTTCGGTCACGCCAACATACTGTGCGCGGGTACGATCGACATCGACCTGGAATGTCGGCGCATTCGGCGATTGCTGGATACGCGCGTCCGCCACGCCCGGAATGCGGCGGATACGGCGCAACAGGTCGTTGGCGTACTTGAAATTCGCCTCAACGTTGGCACCGCGGATCTGCAGATCGATCGGCGCGGGCGAGCCGAAATTCAAAATCTGGCTGACGATATCGGCCGGCAGGAAGGCAAACGACACACCGGGGAACGCACGCGGCAACTGCTCGCGCAGCGCCTTGACGTAGATATCCGTCGGCTGGTGATCTTCCTTCAGCTTGATCTGGATGTCGCCGTCCTGCGACCCGATCACGCCGGTGTTGTTGTAGGTCATGTTGATGCCGCTATACGGAATACCGATGTTGTCGGTCATGGTATCCAGTTCGGCCGGCGGGATGATCTGACGGATCGCTTTCTGGATGTCGGCCAGCTGATTGGCCGTCTCTTCCACCCGCGTGCCGACCTGCGTGCGGACGTGGATCAGGATCTGACCTGCATCGACGGACGGAAAGAAGTTCCGGCCGAGAAACGGCACCAGCAGAAACGACAGCGCCACAAACCCAAAAAATCCGGCAACGAAAACGCCGCGATGATGCAGCGCCATTTCCAGAAGCGCGCGATACCCGCCCCTGAAACGCTCGAAACGTTGCTCGAAGCCGCGTTGGAAACGCACCAAAGGATTGTTGCTCGGCGCTGGCGGAATCGGATTTCCGTTCTCGTCGTGGGGATGCGGATGCAGCATATATTTCGCCATCGTCGGCACCAGCGTGCGCGACAGGATGAACGACCAGATCATCGCGAACATCACCGCTTCTGCCATCGGCACGAACAGGAAGCGCGACACGCCGTCAAGGAAGAACATCGGCACGAACACGATGCAGATACACAACAGCGACACGAAAGCAGGCGTCACGATCTGCGCGGCGCCGTCGAGGATCGAAGTCTCGACCTCCTTGCCCTGCTCCAGATGGTAGTTGATGTTCTCGATCGTCACCGTCGCATCATCGACCAGAATGCCGACCGCGAGCGCGAGACCGCCGAGCGTCATGATATTGAGCGTCTCGCCTATCAGCGACAGACAGGCGATGGCGCCCATCACCGACAACGGAATCGATATCGCGATGATAACCGTCGAGCGCCAGCTTCCCAGAAACAGCAGGATCATGATGCTGGTCAGGATCGCCGCGAGGATGCCCTCCTTCGCGACACCAGAGATCGCACCGCGCACGAAGATCGACTGATCACCGATCAGACCGATCTTGAGCGTCTCGGGCAGCGTGTCCTTCACCTCGACGATTTTTTTCTTAATGCCGTCGATGATGTCGAGCGTCGAGGTCGAGCCCGCCTTCAGCACCATCATCAGTACCGAGCGGTTGCCGTCGACATGCACGATGTTGGTCTGCGGCGGGTTACCGTCGCGCACATGGGCGACGTCGCGGATATAGACCATCGCGCCGTTGACCGCCTTGATCGGCAGGTCGCCGAGCTCATTGATCTTCAACGGCGAGTTGTTGAGCTGGATGGTGTATTCGAAGGTGCCGATCTTCTGCGTACCGACCGGCGTGATCAGATTTTGCGCAGCCAGCGCATTGGCGACGTCCTGCGCCGACAGGCCGAGCGCCTGCAATGCCGTCGCATTGAGGTCGATCTGGATCTGTCGCATCTTGCCGCCATAAGGCCATGGGATCGCGGCGCCCGGCACGGTGACGAGCGGCGTGCGCAACTGGTTGGTGGCGAAGTCGGCGAGGTTCTGCTCGGTCAGCCCGTCGCCAGACAACGCGAGCTGCAGGATCGGCACCGTCGAGGCGCTGTAGTTCAGGATCAGCGGCGGCGTCGCACCTGCCGGCAACTGCTTCAGCATGGTCTGCGCGATCGCCGTCACCTGCGCGTTGGCGGTACGGATATCGACGTTGGGCTGAAAGAAGATCTTGATGATGCCGATGCCGGTATAGGAATTGGCAGAAATATGCTCGATGTCGTTGACCGTAGTGGTCAACGCGCGCTGGAACGGCGTGGTGATGCGGCCCGACATCTGGTCCGGCGGCAGACCGGTATAGCTCCAGACGACACCGATCACCGGAATGCGGATGTCCGGGAAGATGTCCGTCGGCGTACGCAGCGCCGCCAGCGGGCCCACGATCATAAGCAGCAACGCAAGAACCACGAACGTATACGGCCGCCGCAGGGCAATACTGACGAGCTGGTTCATGGACAGCGCATTCCGATCAGCGATCTTGTGTGAATCCCCGAAGGGAAAGCAGCCCGCGGCCGCTAGTTACCTATACGGAATTCATCGTGCATGAGGCAACGCCATCAAGGTCACAGTCTGGTGTTCCATCACCGCTAGGTGGTTGTAAGAACGTCTAATTCACCGGTTCTCACAGCGTGCGGCGCAACATTGTACTGCTTCTAGAATCAGCGACGCATCGATACGATACATCATGACGTACCTGTATCTGATTACTGCCATCATCTTCGAGGTCATTGGAACCGCCGCGCTGCAGGCATCCGAGCAGTTTACCAGGCCGAAGCCGCTGATTCTGACCGCGCTCGGCTATATGACGGCGTTCTATTTCCTGTCACTCGTGCTTCGCACGATGCCGGTCGGCATAGCCTACGCCATCTGGTCGGGTCTTGGTGTGGTGCTGATTACCCTCGTCGGGCTGGTCTGGTTCGGCCAGCGACTGGATATTCCCGCCATCCTCGGGTTGGGCCTCATCATCGCCGGCGTTACCGTCATCAATCTGTTTTCGAAGACCGTCGCCCATTAGGAAGGAAAGATATGCCCAACCGCAACATTCTGGTGCTCATCATCGCGGTGCTGGTCGGTGGCATCGCCATCCTCGGCTACAATCTGTACGAGGCCAAGAAGGAGCCGAAGGGCCTGCAGATCAATGTCGGGCCGGATGGCCTGAAGGTGCAGAGCAAGTAGCGCGGGAGATTGCGATGCGAGCCGGACTGATCATCTCGACACTAGCATTCATGACATGGGTGGTGCCCGCCTCCGCGCAGATCGTTTCGCGCGAAAGCGACATCACGAGCATCCGGCTTGGGCAGCGTATTCTGGTCGACGACGGAAGCTGCAAGACCGGTGAGATCAAGCAGATCACCGGCACCAAGCTGACGCCGCAGGGCGTCAGCACCGTCAAGCAATGTGTTTCCCGCCGCGGCGCACGCCCCAACTAGACAGCGCTTACTTCGAAAGGAAGTCTCCGCACTTCTGAATCGTATCCGAACTGCCCCAGGGCATGATCGGCACCGACGAGGTCGAGTTGTTCGGCGAGCCTTCGATCAGCCTGTCCGAATAAACCATGTAGACGAGCACGTTGCGCTTTACGTCACAGCCACGCACGATCTGCATCTTCTTGAAAAACATCGAACGGCGCTGGCGGAACATATCCTCGCCCTGCTCGAACTTCGCCTTGATCCGGATCGGCCCGATCTGGCGGCATGACAGCGAGATGTCCGACACCTGCTCGGCCAATCCGAGCCAGCCCTTGTAACCGCCCTTCTCCGGCACCGTGAAATGACAAGCAACGCCCTCAACGTCGGGATCATCGAGACCGTACGTCGCGAGCTTGTCATCGGGGCTTAGGAATTTGAATACGGTCGAGCGGCGGAAGATCAAATCTGGCTCATCGGCCGCCTGGGCAGTCGAAACAAGGCTCAGGAACAAAGCGGCCGCACACGCGAGACCACACCAGCGGGAACTTGATTTGAACATCTTGGCCTTTCGGACTGGACACCCCCGCACGACCGCAGGGTAGCTGGATCGGAGGTAAGCTGATTTTCTCGGAAAGGAACGCCATTGTGACCCAAAATCCGGGTTTATTAATCGGATGTCAGGCTCAGCCGGGTAGCCTCCCGCCTATCCGGCCCAATCTATGAACCTGTCGGGCCATTCGAGACACTGAATTCAGGCACCAGGCAGCCAACAGCGGGAATGGGCGTGAATAACCAATTACCTCTCCTGAACACCAAACGAACCCTGCAGACACTCGGCCCGATGATCGCGATGCGGCGGATCGCGCTGGCTTCGACGATGGCGCTGGTTGCTTTGCCCTCGGCCGCGAACGCGCAATTCTTCTGGGACAATGCCGGATTCGATACCGATCAGGTTATTCAGGCGCCGATGCAGCCCGAACAGCCGCGCGTAAAGCACGTGCGCAAGGCGCAGAAGCCCGCCGTCATCAAGGAAACGACGAAGCCGAAAGGCCCGGTTTTTATCTCGATCTCGATCGAGGAGCAGCGGCTCAAGGTTTACGATTCAAATGGCCTCTACGCGGAAACGCCGATTTCTACCGGCATGCGCGGCCATTCCACGCCGATGGGCGTGTTCAGCGTGATCGGCAAGGAAAAGTTTCACCGCTCCAACATCTACAGCGGCGCCCCGATGCCCTACATGCAGCGCATCACATGGTCGGGCATCGCCCTGCATGCCGGCGTGCTGCCGGGCTATCCCGCCTCGCACGGCTGCATCCGCATGCCGACGAATTTCGCGACCCGGATGTATGGCTGGACGCGGATGGGCGCGCGCGTCGTCATCGCGCCGGGCGAATTGTCGCCGGTCGATTTCTCTCACCCGCTCCTGTTCACCCGCAGGCCCGAGGTGACTGCGTCGGTCGACAAGACAACCACCGGCAACGCCCTGCCGGACCTGAAACCGATCCTCAATCTGGAGAGCAGCCTGCAGCCGACCGGCGCGGTACCGATCCGTACGGCGGATGCGAGCGGCACCGTCCCGCTCTCAACCTCCGGGACTGCAGTCGAGCCCGCCAAGGAGCAGGAAGCCAAGTCTCAATCAGCTACACCCTCCGCAGACGCCAAGCCGGTCAAGCGCACCGGCCATATCGCCGCATTCATCAGCCGCAAGGAAGGCAAGATCTTCGTGCGGCAAAATTTCGCGCCGCTGTTCGAGGCACCGGTGACGATCGCCGATGGCGGCCCTCTCGGCACGCATGTTTTCACCGTCCGTGCGGCAAACGACGATCCCAAGGCCTTCCAGTGGTCGGTGGTATCGCTGCCGCCGCGCCAGCTTTCCGCCGCCGCTCCTCAGGCGCGCAAGCATCCGCACGGTGAACGCGCCACGGTCGAGGTGGCGTTGCCCTCACCTTCGGCGGCGCTGGACCGCATCACCATTCCCGGCGATGCCATGCAAAAAATCGCGGAAGCCGCGATGCCTGGCGATTCCCTGATCGTGTCCGATCTCGGTCTGGGCGGCGAAACCGGCCTCGGCACCGACTTCATCGTGCCGCTGCGTTAACTGCTATCCCCAGCCGCGATTTCTCGCATGGCGCAATTGCGGCTAGACCGCTAGGCTCCCCTCAGAATGCGGCCAAGGCCGCGTATCCGGGAGTGTGCCATGCGTCTTAAATCCGGCGTTGCGGCCGTAACTGCCGCGCTCTCCATGTTAGCGGTCGGCACCGCATGGTCGCAGACCGCTCCACCTCGCCGGACCGCTCCGGCTCCATCAGCAACCGCAGCGCCTCCTCCACCTTCGGCGAAACCCGCCTGCGCCAATCCCAATGCGCTCGGCGTCAGCCGTGTCGTCGCCATCGACACCACCGGCGGCCCCGGTTTCGGTTTCGAGCATTTCAAACAGCTCGATTTTCTGCGCGAAAAGGAAGTGGTGCTGACCTTCGATGACGGCCCGTGGCCGGTGAACACGCCGGCCGTCATCAAGGCGCTCGACGATGAATGCACCAAAGCGATCTTCTTTCCGATCGGCAAGCATGCGACCTGGCATCCCGAAATCCTGAAGTCGGTCGCAGCGCACGGTCACACCATCGGCTCACACACCTGGTCGCATGCCAACCTCAACAACAAGAAACTGACCGACGACCAACGCAAGGCCGAAATCGAGAAAGGCATCAGCGCCGTGAAATGGGCGCTCGGCGAACCTCCTGCACCTTTCATCCGTTTCCCTGCCCTTCAGCATCCGCCTTCGATGGTGGCCTATATGGGCGAACGCAACATCGCAATGTGGTCGTGCGACGCCGACTCCTTCGACTTCAAGGCGAGTAATCCAAAGAAGATCATCGACACCGTGATGGGCAAGCTCGACAAGCTCGGCAAGGGCATCATCCTGATGCACGATTTCCAGAAGCACACGGCTGAAGCCCTGCCGGAACTGCTCAAGCGCCTGAAGGAAGGCGGGTACAAAGTCGTGCAGGTCAAGGCCAAGACCAAGTTGCAGTCGATTGCGCAATATGACGAGGAAGTCGTAAAAGGCCTCAAGCAACCCACGGTCAATTCGCGGCCAGTGTCGAGCGTCGTCGAAACCATTTCCGAATAGCGAGTCTGTCTTGCCGATCGAAGCCTACGTCATTGTCTCCGCCGACGGCATGCTGGCGGACTCCACCGGCGTCATGCCGGACACGTTGAAATTCCCGGCGGATCAAACTTTCTTCGAGAACGCACTCGACGATGCCGACCTGATCGTCCACGGCCGCCATTCGCATGAGGAACAAAAGCGTTCGAACGAGCGGACACGGCTCATTCTGACCAACGCCATTCCTGCTCTCGCACCTGACCCCGCGCATCCGCATTCGACGCTGTGGAATCCGAAAGGCGCTACGTTCGAGGAAGCCTGCGCGGCGGCCGGCGTCGCATCATCCGCGAAGATCGCCATCATCGGCGGCCCGCACGTCTATGCCTTCTTTCTCGATCGCTACGATGCGTTCTGGCTATCGCAAGCGCATAACGTCCGTCTGCCGAACGGGCTCGGCGTGTTGCCGGGCGTACCGGCCCGAACGCCGCAGGATATCCTCGCTGCTGCGGGCCTGCATGCGGCGGAGACACGCGTTCTCGATGCGGACAAGCACGTCGACCTGACGGCTTGGCGGCGCTAAAGGGGCTTCAGATGTCCGTGTAGGACAACGGAGGCTGCTGCGCGATGAGTTCGCGCGGCCGGCCTGCGATCATCAGCAGTGCGCCGATCAGGGAGAGATTCTGAAGTGCCTCGAACAGGCTCGCCGCCCGCTCGTTGGCAGCCGCATTCCAGAAATCGTTGAAGTAGCAAATCGTGACCGCAAGAAGCAGAGCAAGCAGCACCGCAAAGACACGCGCGCCCAGATTTGTTGCAATCGCCAGCGCGCCCACGATCTCGATGACCCCGCCGAAAATGACAATCACCTGCGCGATCGGCATCCCCGTGAAAGCTTCAACCTGCGAGGTATAGTCCGTCAACTGCGCGGGGACGGCAAAGTGTGTGCTCACCGCCTGCGCCGCAGTCTGGAGATCGAGAAACTTGTTGATGCCCGAAGCCAGAAACAGGGCCGCAAACAGAATTCGTCCGATGACGTAAAGCGCCGGCATGACTGAACCCCATAGTCCGAGCGAACAGTTCAACACACGAAGTCACAACGCCGTCATACAAGATGGCCCCGAGGGCCATCCTCATCATGTCAGCCGATGCCGGGCCAGCATACCGGATGGCGCGAACAGCGCCATCCCTTGCCGCCCGCCTGCAATATCTTAAAGCAGGTTCGGCTGGTTCATGCGCTCCTGCGCCTCCACCACCGCCACGGCGGTCATGTTCAAGATGCCGCGCGCCGTTACGGACGGCGTCAGGATATGCGCAGGCTTCGCAGGACCGATCAGGATTGGCCCGACCGGCAGCGCACCGGAGAGTACCTTGATCATCTGGAAGGCGATGTTCGCCGCATCCAGGTTCGGCATGATCATGATGTTGGCCGAGCCTTCGACGCGTGAATGCGGAAGCACCAGCTTGCGGGTCACTTCCGACAGCGCGCTGTCGCCTTGCATTTCGCCATCCGCCTCGATCTCGGGATGCGAGTTCGCCAACAGTTCGGTGGCACGACGCATCTTGCGCGCCGATTCCGAGTCATGGCTGCCGAAATCGGAGTGCGACAGGAACGCGACACGCGGCTTGATGCCGAAGCGCTGCACATGCACTGCTGCAAGCGCGGCGATCTCCGCCAGTTCTTCCGCCGTGGGGTTCGGACGAATCTGCGTATCGGCGATGAAGTACGAGCCTTGATTGGTGATCAACAACGCCAGCGCCGAATAATCCGTCAGTTCGGGGCGGATGCCGATGATTTCGCGAACCCGGCGCAGATGGCTCAGATAGCGGCCATCGACGCCGCACAGCATCGCGTCCGCCTCGCCGCGCTGAACCGCCAACGCTGCGATCACGGTGGAGTTGGTGCGCACCAGCGTGCGCGCCGCGTCTGGCGTGATGCCGTGACGGCCGGCGATGTCGACGTAGCTCTGGACGTAGGAGCGATAGCGCGGATCGTCTTCCGGATTGATGAGTTCGAAATCCTCACCCGGCTTGATCGAGAATCCAGCGCGCTTCAAACGCGTCGTCACCACAGTGGGACGCCCGACGAGGATCGGACGCGCGATCTTTTCCTCGATTACGGCCTGCGCGGCGCGCAGCACGCGTTCGTCCTCGCCTTCGGCGTAGATCACGCGCATCGGCTCCTTGCGGGCCTTGGCGAACACGGGCTTCATGATGAGGCCGGAGCGGAACGCAAAGCGGCCGAGCTGCTCCGCATAGGCGTCGAAGTCGGTGATCGGCCGCGTCGCCACGCCAGACTCCATTGCCGCCTTGGCGACAGCCGGTGCGACGCGCAGAATGATGCGAGGATCGAACGCGCCCGGGATCAGCGAGCCCGGTCCAAAACCGGTGGACTCCGAACCATCGAAGCCGCGCGTCACCACATCCGACGGCGGATCACGGGCAAGCTGCGCCAGTGCATCGACCGCCGCGCGCTTCATCTCTTCGTTGATCGCGGTCGCGCCGACATCGAGCGCGCCGCGGAAGATGAAGGGGAAGCACAGGACGTTGTTGACCTGGTTCGGGAAGTCCGAACGGCCGGTGCAGATCATGGCATCGGGGCGCGCCTCGCGGGCCACATCCGGCATGATTTCCGGCGTCGGGTTTGCAAGCGCCATGATGAGCGGGCCTTCCGCCATCGTCTTCAGCATTTCCGGCGTCAGCACATTCGGGCCGGACAGACCGAGGAACACGTCCGCGCCGACAATCGACTCGCCCAGCGTGCGCTTGTCCGTCTTCTGCGCGTAGATGGACTTCCATTTGTCCATCAGCGTATTGCGGCCCTCATAGACGAGGCCGTCGATGTCGTTGACCCAGATGTTCTCGCGCTTGGCGCCCATCGAGACGAGCAGGTTGAGACAGGCGAGCGCCGCCGCGCCCGCGCCCGCGGTCACGATCTTGATGTCTTCGAGCCTCTTGCCATTCAGCACCAGCGCGTTGCGGATGGCGGCGCAGACGATGATCGCGGTGCCATGCTGATCGTCATGGAAAACCGGGATCTTCATCTTGGCCTTGAGTTGCTCCTCGATCTCGAAGCACTCGGGAGCCTTGATGTCCTCGAGATTAATGCCGCCGAAGGTCGGCTCCAATGCGGCCACCGTGTCCACGACGTGCGGGACCGTGTGCGCATCGATCTCGATGTCGAACACGTCGATGCCGGCGAACTTCTTGAACAGAACCGCCTTGCCTTCCATCACCGGCTTGGACGCCAGCGGGCCGATGTTGCCAAGGCCGAGGACCGCGGTGCCGTTGGTGACGACGGCGACGAGATTGGAGCGAATCGTGAGCGACGCCGCCTGCGCGGGATCGGCGGCGATCGTCTCGCAAGCCGCCGCAACGCCGGGCGTGTAGGCCAGAGCCAGGTCGCGCTGGTTGCCGAGTGGCTTGGTCGCCTGAATTTCAAACTTACCGGGACGCGGCAGGCGATGGTAGGCCAACGCTGCATTACGCAATTCGTCCGACGAATTTCCCATTTCTGAAGCCAATGCTTTCCGCCGATGTGGTCTCGGCGCTCCCTCGATCAGTTTTGTGGAAGGTTGAGCCTGATGTGCAGTTCGCGCAACTGTTTGGTGGTGACGTCCGACGGCGCGCCCATCAGCAAGTCTTCTGCGCGCTGGTTCATCGGGAACAGCGAGATTTCGCGCAGGTTGTTGGTGCCGCACAACAGCATGACGATACGATCCACGCCGGCGGCCATACCGCCGTGCGGGGGAGCACCATACTGGAAGGCGCGGTACATGCCGCCGAAGCGCTCGACGACGGTCTCTTCGCCATAGCCCGCGATCTCGAACGCCTTCACCATCGCCTGGGGCTTGTGGTTACGGATGCCACCCGAGGCGATCTCGTATCCGTTGCAGGCGATGTCGTACTGGAATGCCTTGATGGTGAGCGGGTCTTGCGTCTGCAAGGCTTCAAGGCCGCCCTGCGGCATCGAGAACGGATTGTGAGAGAAGTCGACTTTCTTCTCTTCCTCATTGTACTCGTACATCGGGAAGTCGACGATCCAGGCCAGCTCGAACCGGTCTTTGTCGATCAGATTCAATTCCTCGCCGAGCCTGGTGCGGGCGAGACCTGCGAACTTCCAGAACTTCTGCGGATCACCGGCAACGAAGAAGGCCGCATCGCCCTCCTTCAAACCGAGTTGCTCGCGGATCGCAGCGGTCCGTTCGGGGCCGATGTTGTTGGCGAGCGGGCCCGCGCCTTCGCCGCCCTCGCGCCACATAATGTAGCCGAGACCCGGCTGGCCCTCGCCCTGTGCCCACGAGTTCATGCGGTCGCAAAACGCGCGGCTGCCGCCTGCGGGACCGGGGATCGCCCAGACCTCATTGCCTGCCTGCTCCAGCATGCGGGCGAACACTTTGAAGCCGGAGCCGCGGAAGTGCTCCGACACGTCCTGCATGATGAGCGGATTGCGCAGGTCCGGCTTGTCGGTGCCGTATTTGCGCAAGCTTTCGGCGAACGGAATACGCGGCCAGTTCTTCGTCACCGGCTTGCCGTTGGCAAAGTCCTCGAACACGCCGGTGATGACCGGCTCCATCGCAGCAAAAACATCCTCTTGCGTGACGAAGCTCATCTCGAGATCGAGCTGATAGAATTCGCCCGGCAGGCGGTCGGCTCGCGGGTCCTCGTCGCGGAAGCAAGGCGCGATCTGAAAGTAACGATCGAAGCCCGACATCATCAGGAGCTGCTTATACTGCTGCGGCGCCTGCGGGAGCGCGTAGAACTTCCCGGCATGGATGCGGGACGGCACCAGGAAGTCGCGCGCACCTTCCGGCGAGGATGCAGTCAGGATCGGCGTCTGGAATTCGAAGAAGCCCTCCTTCTTCATCCGTGCCCGCATGGAATCAATGATTTGACCGCGGGTCATGATGTTCTGGTGGAGCTTCTCGCGGCGCAGATCGAGGAAGCGATATTTCAGCCTGACCTCTTCCGGGTATTCCAGATCGCCGAACACCGGCAGCGGCAACTCAGCGGCTTCGCCCAGCACTTCGATGTCGGCGATGAATACCTCAACGCTGCCGGTCGGCAGGTCGGGATTGTCGGTGCCCTCGGGGCGACGGCGAACCTTGCCTTCGATCTTCACCACCCACTCGGAACGCAACTTTTCCGCCTGCTTGAACGCCTTGGAATCCGGATCGATGACGCATTGCGTCATGCCGTAATGGTCGCGCAGGTCGATAAACAGCAGACCGCCGTGATCGCGGATGCGATGGCACCAGCCCGACAGGCGAACGTTGGAGTCGATGTCGCTCTCGCGGAGCGCGCCGCAGGTATGGGACCGGTAGCGATGCATGGAAATCCTGAAAAAGGCTTCTGACGGAGAATCGGAAAAGCGCGGGCGAGCCGCGTGTGGCAGGGTTTACCCGAGCCGGGTTCACCGGGCAACCGACGGATCACCGAAAGCGGGGGCAAATCGGCCTAAAAGGCCAGTAAAAACAACACAAAATATCACCACCTGAAAACCCGGCCAAGCTCCAGCCCCGAACGCCTGCCGGTACCTCGCGGGGGCAGACCGGCCCCTCCCAGCGGGCAGCGGATGCCGGAAACAGCACGCCGCCTTGGCCAGCCCGCCCCGAAGCGCCACGCGACGCCCCAGCCGAGCCGTTGCGGGGGGCACGATGTCCGGCTGGCGCCGATCGTCCTGCCGCGGCAGTTTCAGGAATGATCGTACGATGAGTTTCGAAACTTTCCGCCATCGCCTGCTGCGTGCACCGCAGAATTGAATGTGGAGACGCTGCTTGATCCCTCGCAGAACAACATCTCGACGCACATGCAACATTCACGCCCGGTTGACGAGGCCGTCTCAGATTGCTTGAAAAACAGATCAAAATTCGGCCGGCCGCCCAAACCGGGCGCGACATCCGGC
This sequence comes from Afipia felis ATCC 53690, assembly GCF_000314735.2. Classification (NCBI taxonomy): domain Bacteria; kingdom Pseudomonadati; phylum Pseudomonadota; class Alphaproteobacteria; order Hyphomicrobiales; family Nitrobacteraceae; genus Afipia; species Afipia felis. The sequence continues at coordinate 1,074,819 of NZ_KB375270.1, forward strand.
CCGGGAACGTTTATGCAGCACACATGGAATTAATTACCACCACCGAGCAACTGGCCGCTGCCTGTACGCGGCTCGCCAAACATCCGTTCGTCACCGTCGACACCGAGTTTCTTCGCGAGACGACATACTACCCCCTGCTCTGCGTCGTGCAGCTCGCCAGTTCCGACGAAGGCGTGGTGGTGGACGCGCTCGCCGAGGGCATCGACCTGAAACCTTTCTTCGACCTCATGGCCGACGAGAAGGTTTTGAAGGTTTTCCATGCCGCGCGGCAGGACATCGAGATCATCTGGCATTTGGCCGGGATCGTCCCGCATCCGGTGTTCGATACGCAAATCGCCGCGATGGTGCTCGGTTATGGCGACAGCATCGCCTACGACCAACTCGTCAGCCGCATCACCGGCCACAAGATCGACAAGACCCACCGCTTCACCGATTGGTCGCGTCGCCCACTGACGAAGGAACAGAGTGCCTACGCGCTCGCCGACGTCACTCATCTGCGCGACGTCTTCATCGCGCTCGATGCCGACCTCAAGAAGCGCAAGCGAGCCGACTGGGTCAGCGAGGAGATGGAAGTCCTCACCTCACCCTCCACCTACAACGCGCCGCCAGAGCGCGCGTGGGAGCGCCTCAAGACCCGCGTACGCAAGCCGCGCGAACTGGCCGTGCTGATCGAGGTCGCCGCGTGGCGCGAACGCGAGGCGCAGACCCGCGATGTGCCGCGTTCACGCGTGCTCAAAGACGACGCCATTGGCGATATCGCCACCCATGCGCCGACGACGCTGGAAAAGCTCGCGCACCTGCGCTCGCTGCCGAAGGGCTTTGACCGCTCGCGCTGGGGGCAGGACATTGTCGAAGCGATCAGGCGCGGCGTCGACCGCGATCCCGCGACGCTGCCCAAGCTCGACAAGCCACGTGGTAACAATAATGGTGCGGCCACCGTCGAACTTTTAAAAGTGCTGCTGCGGATGACTTCCGAGAAGCATGCCGTGGCAAGCAAGGTGATCGCGACGGTGGACGATCTCGAACAGATCGCCGCAGACGACGAAGCTGATGTTGCCGCCCTGCACGGCTGGCGGCGGGAATTGTTCGGCGAATCCGCGCTCGCGCTCAAGCACGGCAAGCTTGCGCTCGCGATCGAAAAAGGCCGGGTGATCAGCGCCGAGCGCAAATAGTCCCGTATTATAGACTCGCGTTAAAGATACGACGCCAGCGTGTTCTGCACCGACTGCTGGGTCTTGTAGCTTGCCAGCACGCGGTTGGTGACGGTGTCCGAGACACCCAGCACGGTTTTCTCCTCTGCGCTCATGTTGTTGTAGGTCTGCATCAGGCCCAGCGCACCGGTCGAGCTTGAATTATTGCTGCTGTTCGCGCTCGGAAACAGCGCGTTGTACATCGACGTTCGCGTGCGCTGATTGAGTTCCTGCTTCGCCGCATAGATTTCATCGCTGGAGAAAGACGAATCCGGATTGAGCACGATGGTCGCAAGCGTCCGGTTGTCGAAATTGGTGAAATCGACGTGCTGCCCAGACTGCGCCGAATTGAACACAAGCGTGCTGCCGCTATCCCTGGCCTTGCCGATCTGATCGTCGAGCATTGCGCGGGCATTGGCCGCCACCTGCGAAGTCGTCGCATCGGAGCCGAGTTGGGTGATGCCGCTGCTCGGCGCATTGAGCAACGCCGCGACCGGATCGTTCGTATCGCCTGTATTAGGCGCCTTTCCGAAACTGGCCTTGGCCGCCGCCAGTCCGTTCGTCACGGCGAGCTTCTGCGCTTTCCACGTCGTGCTCGCCTTCTCGCCGTCGCTGGCCTGATCGAGATAATCGGACGCTGCCTGATAGAGGCTCGCATAGTCCCCGGTGTGACGGGCAACAACAACGCGGGGCGCCATCGCGTTGTTGAAACGGGCCTGTAACTCACTCGTCGCGGCGCTGCTTTCGTCCGACGTGAAAAGACCGCTGGTGTTGGAGGCTACCGCAGACAGCGTTGCACGGCTTTGCGAGCTGAGATCAACGGCAACCTTGCCATCGAGCATCGCCGACGAAATGCCGAGCGATTTATACTGGGAATCGAACCAGGCGCGCGCATTCGTAGCCAGCGTGGCTGGCGTCACATCCGCCGCGGTGTCGCCCGTTGCAGCGGCCGTATCCTGCATGCTGGCAAGATAATTCTTCGCGGCATCCGACAAGGTCACGTTCGTCGAGGCGAATGGCGACGAATCAGATGCCTGCTCATCCAGAACCTGCGCGAGGCTCGGTTGCGTCGCCGTCGCATATCCCTGCGATGCGGAGTTGAGCAGCGATGGCGAATAGGCACCGATGGTGGTCATGGCAGGCTCCGGGAAGCCGTTGTGGCTCACGGAAAGCGGTGCAGGAGTCGTGCCACGTCCACGACTGGAGATTCAGGAGAATTTCGGAGATATTGAGTGCGCACAGGTGCAGAAGCGACCGGGTCCGGCAAAATCTGCCGGTCCTTTTCAGCGCACTTCGAGCGTTCCGCTGCGCCCCACAAGCCGCGCGAGCTGCTTGAAACGGTTCGCGATGCGATCCCCGGCCAGGCTGGCCAGCCGCCGATCGAACGACAGAACGAGTTTGCGCTCCCGGGCCCTGAAATGCGTCGCGGGCAATACGCCCGGATGCGCCGCCGAAACCAGATGCCCGACGCGCAACATCTGCCCGACGACCCGCGCCCGCTCGATCATCGCCGGGGACAGAAGTACGCTTAGTCCGGTACGCGGCTGGTTCTTTTCACCAATGCCCGCATAGCGGAAATAAACCGCAAGCGCGAGGAACACGCGCTCCTCGTGGCTCGCCGCACCGAAATTGCCGTTGGCGATGACATGCAGCGTCTCGTCGCCACGATAATCGGGATGCGCGCGCCAGCCGAGATCGGACAGAAAACACGCGGCATGACGAAGCCGCCTCTCCTCTGGGCTTTCCTTGACCTTCGCGATCCTGACAAAACGGTCGGTCCAGTCGATCAGATCGTCGGCATGGCGCGGCGCACGTGAACGCAGATTGTTCATATGCCGCGCGGTCGAAAGCAGGCCGTCGTCCCGGCGGACGTGCTCGGGCAGCATCTCGAACAAAAGGCCTTCGCGGACGCCGAAGCTTGAGAACGTGATCGTCGAGGGCTGCGCCGTCAGGATGATGTATTCGAGCACGAGCGCCGCATAAGCGAGCAGCGGGCGACGGGCTTCCGTCACCGTCTCGACGTCGGCGAGCATGTTGTTCGATACAAGCTTGCGCAGGCGGCGGGCGAAATCGAGCGCGCTCGCAGCCGTCAGCGTGTAACCGTGCATCACCCGCAGCGGATAACCGCTCTGGAGAATGTGGATACGCGCGAGCGCGCGCCATGTGCCGCCGACTGCATAGAAGGTGCGTCCCTTGCCTTCCAGCAACTGCGGCACGTCGGCAAGTTTGGTGCGTACGATCCGCACAGCCTTTTTGATCGATTTTTGCGAAGAGTCCTGCAGCGCAAGCCCGCCGAGCGGCAGCGTCACACCCGCACTCACGCGATGGCCGCGTACGTCGATCAGTTCCAGCGAACCGCCGCCGAGGTCGCCGACGATGCCGTCCGGCTTGTGCACGCCCGACACCACGCCGAGCGCGGACAGCTTGGCCTCGCGACCACCCGAGAGAACTTCGATCTCGACGCCGCAGATGCGTTCCGCCTTGGCGATGAAATCCGGGCCGTTGGTTGCATCGCGACAGGCGGCAGTGGCGATGGCATAAACGCGCCCCACCTTCATCAGCTTGATGAGAGCATGAAACCGCCGCAGTGCGACCAGCGCCTTCGCAACTTCGCTTTCGCCGAGCAGGCCCGTCGTCTGCACAGCGCGCCCGAGCCCGCAGAGAACCTTCTCGTTGAAGATCGGCGCGAGGCTGCGCGTCAATTCCTCATAGACGACGAGACGCACCGAGTTCGAGCCGATGTCGATGACGCCGACCGTTTTCTCTTTCGACCTGCGATGCTTCGACAAGTGCGGCCGCAACGCGTGCGACCGCACGGCAGAGCCAGCCGTATCAGCGCTTCGAGCGGCGCGTGAGCCTGCGCGGCGATGATTCTTTGAGGGATTTTCCACGGCCGGACAGACTCGGATTCGTCATGAAGTATTTATGCACGTTGAAAGGTTCCTCACCCTTCCCGGCCTTCATACGCGTTGACGATCCATCCGGCAACAACTGCCAGCTCTGCTCATTGTCCTCCAGGTTCGCCACCATGATCTGGTCGAGAACCTGCGAATGGACGGTAGGATTCTGCAGCGGGCACAACACTTCCACACGGCGATCGAGATTGCGCGGCATCATATCGGCGGACGAAATATACACAGCCGCCTTCACGCTGGGCAGGCCGTGACCCATTCCGAAACAATAGATGCGGCCGTGTTCCAGGAAGCGACCGATGATCGACTTGACCCGGATGTTCTCCGACAACCCCGGCATACCCGGGCGCAGGCAGCAAATGCCTCGCACCACGAGGTCAATCGAAACGCCTGCCTGGGAGGCTGCATAAAGCGCATCGATAATGTCGGGATCGACCAGCGCATTCATCTTCATCCAGATCGCCGCAGGCTTGCCGTGGCGCGCGAAGTTCGCCTCCGCCTCGATATGTTCGAGAATCCGCTTGCGCAGCGTCAGCGGCGACACCGCCATCTTCTCGATATCGACAGGTTCGGCATAGCCGGTGATGAAATTGAAAACCCGCGCGGCGTCGCGCGCGATCACCGGATCGGACGTGAAGTACGACAGGTCGGTATAGATGCGCGCCGTCACGGGGTGATAGTTGCCAGTGCCGGTGTGGACATAGGTGGTGAGCCCACCGCCCTCGCGTCGCACGACGAAGGACAGTTTCGCGTGGGTCTTGAGTTCAAGGAAGCCGTAGACGACCTGCACGCCCGCGCGCTCGAGATTGCGCGCCCAGCGAATGTTGGCCTCCTCATCGAAGCGCGCCTTCAGTTCAACCAGCGCGGTGACGGACTTGCCCGCCTCCGCCGCTTCCGCGAGCGCCCGCACGATCGGTGAATCGCGCGAGGTACGATAAAGCGTCTGCTTGATCGCCACGACGTCCGGGTCGCGCGCCGCCTGCTGCAGGAACTGCACGACGATGTCGAACGACTCGTAAGGATGATGGACGATCAGATCCTTCTGCCGGATCGCCGCGAAAATATCGCCACCATGGTCACGGACGCGCTCGGGATGACGCGGCACATAGGGCGTGAATTCGAGGTCGGGCCGGTCGACGCGCGTGAGCTGCGATAGCTCGTTCATCGCCAGCACGCCGTCCACCAGCAGCACGTCGTCGTCGGGCGTGGACAGCGCGCGCTGCACGAAGGCGCGCAGGTCTTCCGGCATCGCCGCTTCCATCTCAAGGCGGATCACCGAGCCGCGGCGGCGGCGTTTCAGAGCCGTCTCGAACAGGCGGACAAGGTCCTCGGCCTCTTCCTCGATTTCGAGTTCGGAGTCGCGGATGATGCGGAACGCGCCTCGGCCGCTGACGGTGTAGCCCGGGAACAAGCGGCCAATGAACAGGCTCGTCACCTGCTCGATCGTGATCATGCGCACCACGCCATCGTCACCGGACGGCAGGCGGATGAAACGGTCGATCTTCACTGGCAGGCGGATCAGTGCGTTCATCGCCTTGCCGTCCGACTTGCGGACAAGGTGCAGCGCGATGGTGAAGCCGAGGTTGGAAAGAAACGGAAACGGATGCGCCGGATCGATCGCGAGCGGCGTCAGCAGCGGGAAGATGTGATGGAGGAAATGCTCCTCGATCCACTTGGTCTCTGATTTGGTGACATCGCGCCCTTCCACCAGCACGATTCCGGCATCCACCAATATCTTGTGCAGGTCGCGCCAGATCGCCTGCTGATCGGTGGCGAGCGTGGAGACAGTCTTGTTGATGAGGTGCAGTTGTTCCGTCGGCGTGAGGCCATCGGGGCTGCGCTCGGCGACGCCTTCCCGGATCTGCGCTTTCAGGCCCGCGACGCGGACCATGAAGAACTCGTCCAGATTGTTGGCGGAAATCGACAGAAACCGAACCCGCTCCAGTACCGGATGATCGGTATTGACCGCCTCTTCCAGCACCCGGCGATTGAAGTGAAGCCAGGACAATTCCCGGTTGATGAAACGCTCGGGGCTCTCGGCAACATCCGAACGCACAGGCTCAATCGTATTTTCGCTTTTAATTACAGATGCTTCAACCGCGTCCATGATCTAACCTGTTAAGACTCAGAGCGACTCTCGTCCATCATCGGCAAAGCACATGACCATTCAATGACAGGATCGTTCCGCCCGTCAATTGGACGCAGCAACCGGTCGATACCCTTGAAAATCAGGGTATTTGACGTTTGTCAGCGAAGACTTAAGGCGCTGGCAGCAGCTTCAAAACGGCAATGAGCCCTGCCCGCGAAACAGCGCCGACGCGAGCGCGCGGGTGACAGGACGGCGCTGCCGCAGCGCCTCCGCATCGAGCATTTCGACAGCCTGACGGGCAGCCACGAACGACCGCTCGATATGGGTGGCGAGATAGCCCACCACCCCCTCGTCGACCGTCATCTGCCGGTCGGCACAGAACTTCACCAGCAAAGCCCGCAGCAACTGATCGTCCGGGGGTTCGACGCTTACCACCGGAATGGCCCGTAACCGCGATCCCGCATCGCGCAATTCGACCTCGAACGACGCCGGCGCCGTCCGCGCCGTCATCAGCACGAACGCATTGGTCTCCCGCGCGAGATTGAGGAGATGGAAAATCGCGCGCTCATCGAAGCTGCCCGGCTCCAGATGCTCCACCACCAGCGCGCCGGTCGCGAGCGAGGCCGGAACCTCCCCCGGTGTCAGCGCATGCGCTGCGATGATCCGCGCGCCGGAGATCGACGCCCAGATCGCCGCGAGATGGCTCTTGCCGCAGCCTTCCGGCCCGACCAGCATCATCACGCGGTTCGACCAGTCCGGCCAACGCTCCACCAGCGCAAGCGCCTGCGCGTTGCTCGGCCCTTCGAGATAATCGTCGCGCGACAGACTTTCCGCATGCGGCAGTTCGAGCGCAAGTTGGCGAGGTGGCGTGCGGGCCATCGGCGTACTCACATTGCCTCCGGCGTGACATGATGAACCCAGGCGATGAAATAAAGCGCGACAGACCATAGCGTCAGCACGGTCACCGCCGCCATCAGGATCGCGTCATAGGGCGAGGCATTGAACCCGAACCCGAGCGAGGCCAGCACCAGCGCCGCGAAGCCCACCTGCGCCACCGTGTTCAGCTTCGAAGCCATCAGCGGTTTCACCGGCATCGGGTTGTCCATTATCCACGACACGATCATCGCACCCACGATCATGAAATCCCGCGAGACCACCAGAATGACGATCCAGCGCGGGATCGCTCCTGTAATCCCCAGCGCGACATAAATCGAGACCAGAAGTGCCTTGTCGGCGATCGGATCGAGCAGCGCGCCGAGTTCGGTCGTCATGTTAAAGCGCTTGGCGAGAAACCCGTCCACGGCATCGCTCAGGCCGGCCACCGCGAACAGGACGAAGGCCACCGTCATCTGCGAGGACGCGATCGCCCACACCACCAGCGGAACGAGGATGATACGGCCGAGCGTAATGAAATTGGGGATATTCAAGCCATAAATCCCGTTTGGCGGCTTCAGTTGTGCGGAGCCAGGCCAGCGGTGATGCGCTTCGGCTCCCATCCCTCTAATAATCTACCCTTGCTGCGGATGCGAGCCATTGCACGGCTTGGGAATCCGACGTAACCACCGCCCAGGTTTCGGGAAAATGGCATGAGCGACAAACAATCCAGCCTCACTTATTCGTCCTCCGGCGTGGATATCGACGCCGGTAACCGGCTGGTCGACCTCATCAAGCCGATGGTGCGCGCGACTGCCCGCTCCGGCGCTGATGCCGAGATCGGCGGCTTCGGTGGCCTCTTTGACCTCAAGGGCGCGGGTTTCCGCGACCCGGTGCTGGTCGCAGCCACCGACGGGGTCGGAACCAAGCTGAAGATCGCGATCGAGACCGGTATCCACGACGGTATCGGGATCGACCTTGTCGCCATGTCGGTCAACGACCTCGTGGTCCAGGGTGCAGAGCCCTTGTTCTTTCTGGACTATTTCGCCTGCGGCAAGCTCGACCCCAACTCAGCCGCCACCATCGTGGCAGGTATCGCAGAAGGTTGCCGGGAGTCCGGCTGCGCCCTGATCGGCGGCGAGACCGCCGAAATGCCCGGCCTCTACCAGAAGGACGATTACGATCTCGCGGGTTTTGCCGTCGGTGCGGCCGAGCGCGGCACGTTGCTGCCGCGCAAAGACATCGCAGCGGGCGATGCCCTGATTGGGTTGGCGTCCTCCGGCGTCCACTCCAACGGCTTCTCGCTGGTCCGCAAGGTGGTGGAACGCGCAGGCCTTGGCTTCAACGATCCGGCCCCATTCGCACCGGTCATGAAACTCGGCGGCGCGCTGCTCACACCCACCAAGCTCTATGTCAAATCCTGCCTGAAGGCGATCCGCGAGACCGGCGGCATCAAGGCGCTGGCCCATATCACCGGCGGCGGATTCACCGACAACATCCCGCGCGTGTTGCCGAAGGCCCTTGGCGTCCGCGTCGACCTCGCCGCCGTTCCGGTCCTGCCGGTGTTCAAATGGCTCGCCACGGAAGGCAACATCGCGGAACTCGAGATGCTGCGCACCTTCAACTGCGGCATCGGCATGGTTGTGGTGGTCGAGCGCGACAAAGCCGTCGACGTCATGAAGGTGCTGTCCGACAATGGCGAGCGGGCCGTGATGCTCGGCGAAGTCACCGAGGCCGGTCCCGAGCGTGTCGTCTATGACGGCCACCTCGACCTCGCTCCGTGACGAACACCATGACCAAGCGCCGCGTCGCCATTCTGATTTCCGGCCGGGGCTCCAACATGGCGGCCCTGATCCAGGCGGCCAATGCTCCCGACTTTCCCGCCGAGATCGTGCTGGTGATGTCGAACATTGCAGGCGCGGGCGGGCTGGAAAGTGCGCGCGCAGCCGGCATCGAGACGGCAACTATCGAGAGCAAACCATTCGGGCGTGATCGCGAGGCCTTCGAGCGCGCGATGCAGGACGAACTGCTCAAACACAAGATCGATCTTGTCTGCCTCGCGGGATTCCTGCGCCTGCTGACGCCATGGTTCGTCCAGCAATGGGACGGACGGATGATCAACATCCACCCTGCTCTGCTGCCGTCCTATCGCGGCCTTCACACCCATGAGCGCGCACTCGCGGACGGTGTGAAAATCCACGGCGCGACCGTGCATTTCGTCATCCCCGATGTCGATGCCGGGCCGATCATCGTGCAGGGCGCGGTTACTGTTCACGACAACGACACCGCGGAGACGCTCGGCGCGCGCGTGCTGCAGGTCGAGCATCGCATCTATCCGCAGGCGCTGCGGATGGTCGCGAGTGGACAGGCGTCGATTCACGGCGGGGTCTGCAAGAGCACTACCGCGACGGCCAGCGAGAAAACGCTGATTTCGCCCTCGTTCTAACGGCAGTTGCACTGTGGCGCGTCGACCACAAGCCGGGTCAATAGATTCCGGCCGATAGGCGGCGCGTTGAGGCCGTGCCCGGTTCCATGCGATCATCATTGCGATATATCGCATCCTGGTCCCGGCAGCCGCATGATCGCACCGCCCCTCGCAGCAAAACGCACCGCTTCCGCATCGACGTTGTCCCGTGCCGCCGCGATCGGCGCATTTACGGCCGCAACGTTTCCCTGCGCCGCTTACGCGCAGTTCGCGCCACCCACACCTCTCTACACGACCAGTTCGGCCGGCGCGGCGCAGCTCGATCTCGGCAGTAACTTCCTGCAACGGCTCGGGCGCGCAGCCGCGACCGGCTATGCCGCGCGCGACAACAGCGCAGGCGGCGGCGCATCGACTGATTTCGCGGCGCCCGTCTATCGAAGCTGGTTCGAGGGTTACGGCACATCCGCGCGCACCGACGCGCAACCGGGTTTTGTCGGCGACAAGCGCTCGACCGCAGGCGGGGTCGCCGGCATCGGCATGACCGTGGCGCCGGGCTTCAACCTCGGCATCGCGGTCGATCAGAGCCACACCAACGTCGACGTGCCGCTCGCCTTGCAATCGGCAAAGCTCGACCTCACCCAGCTCGGCGTCAACGGCTCTTATGTCAGTGGGCCGTGGACGGTCGCCTTCGCCGTGGTTCACGGGTTTGCGTCGATCGATGCGAAGCGCGCGACATTCAGCGGACCTGCACTTTCAAGCTATCGCGGTGCCATCGACGGCGCGCTTGGCGAGCTGAGCTACTATCAGGCACTCGGCCAAAGCCGCATCGTGCCGAAAGTCGCGATCGAATACGTCGTCGCCCGTACCAACGCCTTCAGCGAAACCGGCGGCTTCGAGCCGGTGAGCGTCGCGGAGTCCAACGCGCAACGCGCACGCTTTATGCTCGGCGCTGAAGCGGGCCATTACTGGATTGTCGGAAGTCAGATCATCGACGTGTCGGGCTACGGCAAATTCGTCGACAACTTCTCGCAGTCGATGCCGCCGTATCTCGTCAGCCTCGGCGCCAACAGCATCCTCATGCAGGGCGTTCGTGAAAGCCAGTATGGCGCAGACGCCGGCGCCGGCCTGTCATGGAGCATGAACAGGACGGCGCGGCTTTATGCCAATTACGACGGAAAATTCCGCGACGGCTTCCACTCCCACCAGGGCACGGTGGGCCTCGAGTTTAAGTGGTAGCAGCCTCCGCCGGCACGCCGTGCTCTTTCATCGCACGGCTGCGCCACATCGATCCAACGACCAGAACGATCGCGACACCGAGAAGACCAAGGACGAGCTCGCCAAGGTTAGTGGCGGCCTGCATATGGCTCGGCAGACTGAAAATCGTAGAGGTCGGATCGATATTGAGGGAGATCTGACCGTCGAGCACGCGCTGGAGGAACGGGTGCACGCCCGGATCCGTTGCGATAACTTCGCCAGCCACCCAGCCGAGTAGCGCCGCACCAAGCCAGACGAGCGCAGGAACGCGATCGAGCAGCGCCATGATCAGCGCCGCGCCGGCGATGATCATTGGAATGCTGATCAGAAGGCCTAGCACCAGAAGGACCACGCTGCCGTTCGCAGCAGCAGCCACCGCGATCACGTTGTCGAGGCTCATGATGATGTCGGCAACGGCGACGATCTTGACGGCGGCCCACAGATGCTGTGCCGCCTGCACGTTGTCCTCGTCAGCCTTCTCAGGCACCAGCAGCTTTGCCGCGATCACGAGGAGCGCAATGCCGCCGACAAGCTTGAGATAAGGCAGCGCCAGCAGCGACGCGACGATGAAGGTGAAGATGATGCGCAGGAAGACCGCGACGCCCGCGCCGAGGACCATGCCCCACATGCGCTGACGCGGTTCCAGGCTGCGGCAGGCCAGCGCAATGACAAGCGCGTTGTCGCCGGAGAGCAGGATGTTGATCCAGATAATCTTGGTCAGCGCGACCCAGAACTGCGGATGCTGTAGTTCCGAATAAAAGCTGTTGAAGAAATTGCCGATCGTCGCCGTATCAAAAATATCCAACATCGTCTCTTAACTTCGCCTCCCCGTGCGTACCACCCCTCGGTACCGCAAATGGTGAGTCTTGTCTGGGAGGCGATTTGTCGCAAACTTTTGTGACGATTTGTCGCAAAGCCGGGCTGGTCAGCCCGGCTTTGAACATAATGCAGCAATCAAACTAAGCGTCGAGGATTTGAGGAACTACCGCTCTCCGATCGGAAGCGGCACGCCGCTCAGATCGTCGCAGGCGCTCCTTCGGTCTGCGCTTCCGAAGCCATCTCCTGCAGCTTGCGACGACGCCAGATCGTGCCAAGCGTGAGCACGACGATCACACCGAGACCCGCGAAGATCAGTTCATCGACCTCGCCATCAAAGCGCAGGTGCTCGACGAAGCCGAACAGCGGCGACGTCGTATCGATGTTGAGGCTGATGTCGCCGTTGAGCATCGCGTGCAGACGCGGCGCGACCGCCGGATCTGTTGCGATCACCGCTCCACCGATCCAGCCGAGCAAAACCGCACCGAGCCAGACGAGAATCGGCAGACGATCAAGGATGGCCATGATGAGGGCCGCGCCGGCGATAATCATCGGAATGCTGACGGCAAGACCGACGATCAGCAGTGCAAGCTGACCATTCGCAGCGGCGGCCACCGCGATGACGTTGTCGAGACTCATGATGATGTCGGCGATCACGACGATGCGCACGGCGTGCCAGAGGTTGGCGCCCTCCGCGACATGCCCCTCGCCGTCATCCGGAACCAGAAGCTTGGCCGCGATTATGACAAGCGCCAGTCCGCCCACCAGCTTGAGGAACGGAAGCGTCATCAACTGCGCGACGATGCCGGTGAACAGGATGAGCAGAACGACCGCGATACCCGCGCCGATCACCATGCCCAGACGGCGTTCCTTCGGCGGCAAGCCACGGCAAGCCAGGGCGATAACGAGCGCGTTGTCGCCTGACAGCAGGATGTTGATCCAGATGATCTTGCTCAGGCCGACCCAGAACTGAGGTTGGACAACCTCAGTCTTCATCTGGGCAAGCGTATCGACAATAGAAAACGCGCCGACTGCTTGAATTATGCTCACCGTGCTTCCCCCAACTGGTTATTATGCCGCAGGCTATTTTGCCGCAGGTGGCATATTCGATACCAGTATTTTCGTAGGGGCGCACCGTACCGCGTCAAATTGACGCGTGATAACTCCGATTCTTAGCCGACGATTTCGTTGCCGGAGAAAAACTGAGCAATCTCAATGGCTGCTGTCTCCGCAGCATCCGATCCGTGGACCGAGTTTTCGCCGATCGACTTGGCATGGACCTTGCGGATCGTGCCGTCAGCCGCCTTCGACGGATCAGTCGCGCCCATGACGTCGCGGTATTTGGCGATGGCGCCCTCGCCTTCCAGAACCTGCACCACGACCGGGCCGGAGGTCATGAAATCGACGAGCTCGCCGAAGAATGGGCGGGCCTTGTGGACGGCATAGAACGTTTCGGCCTGGGCGCGGGTCATGAGAATCCGCTTCTGGGCAATGATGCGCAGACCGGCCTTTTCGATGATGGCGTTCACGGCGCCCGTCAGGTTGCGCTCGGTCGCGTCGGGCTTGATGATCGAAAACGTACGCTCGGTCGCCATGAGACTTAATCCTTGATGGATGGAATGGAAATTGTGCGGGGCTTATAGCGGCGCCCCTGCAACGCGGCAAGCATCGGTATCGTAGGACCAGAGCCTTTCCGATGAGCGGGATTCCAACCTTAACATTACGCCGATTTCATCAAAATGAACCCATTCTGAAGGGGCTATCCGCACGCCATTCACGTTGAGTGACATAGAGTTTTGACTGACCTGAAGGTGCGTTCCCCGCGTCAGAGCATCAAGACTTCAGTGACGCGCGGCATCCGCGCCATGGCAAGGAGAAACGATCATGTTACGCAAATTCGGCCTCGGACTGGTTGCCGCTTCTGCACTCATCATCGGCATGGCCGGTATGGCATCCGAAGCATCCGCGCGCGGTGGACATGGCGGCGGCGGACATGGTGGTGGTGGCCACTGGCATGGCGGTGGCGGAGGCCATTGGCATGGCGGTGGCGGCTGGCACGGTGGCGGCTGGGGTTATCGCGGATGGGGCGGCCCGCGCTTCTATGGCGGCCCCTATTATTACGGCGGTTATGGCGGCTGCTACGTCCGTCGCCTCGTTCCCACTCCGTGGGGTCCACGCTGGCGGCTTATCAATCGCTGCTATTAACAAACGCAACTGATTTTCGAAAAAGCCCGGCTTTGCCGGGCTTTTTTGTGCGCCCGTGCCCGAGAGGCCTGGGTTCCTTTCGATTCGTTCCCTCCAAATTGATTCAATATTTACCGAATACTCACCATCACTTTCGAACGCCTGAAACATTTCTTGGCTCTCACCATTGGTGAGATACGATCAATTTGAATGAAATGGTGGCGATGGTGAGCGTCATGGCAAACCTTTCGGCAAGACCTTCTCCTCATGGGAGCGTCGAAATCGATCACCGCACCAGCCTCGCGGTTTGCGAAGGCATCGGCGAGCGGTTGCGCGATCAGATGAAGCCGGCCGCGACGCTGCCCCACCATCTTCAGGAGCTCATGAACCGCTTCCGGGAGGTCGAGGATGCCCCCTCGATCATCCCTGATGCGGGCATGGCTCGGCAGCGCTAGCCCTTTCTCGTTTTCTGCCTTCTGACGGCTTGCGCTCGCATCTCATTCCGGGGAGAACCCCGGCATGCTTTCCATCTACGACATCTCGATCCGCATCGCCGGACGTGTGCTCATTGAAGACAGTACGGTGCAGATCGTGCCGGGCGCGCGCGTCGGCTTCGTCGGCCGCAACGGCGTCGGCAAATCCACCCTGTTCCGCGCAATTCGCGGCGACCTCGCGCTGGAAAGCGGGTCGATTTCGATCCCGCCGCGCTGGCGGATCGGCAGCCTCGCGCAGGAAGCGCCCGACGGCCCCGAAAGCCTGATCAACGTGGTGTTGAAAGCTGACGTCGAACGCCACGCCTTGTTGGAGGAAGCCGAGACCGCGCTGGATCCGGCACGCATCGCCGACATCCAGACCCGCCTCGTCGATATCGACGCCCATTCCGCGCCCGCCCGTGCGGCGGCGATCCTGAGCGGCCTCGGCTTTTCCGCAGCCGATCAGCTGCGCCCCTGTCAGGAATTTTCCGGCGGTTGGCGGATGCGCGTTGCGCTCGCGGCCACGCTGTTCGCCGCGCCCGACCTGCTGCTGCTCGACGAGCCGACCAACTATCTCGATCTCGAAGGCACGCTCTGGCTCGAGGATCATCTCGCGCACTATCCGCGCACGGTCATCGTCATCAGCCACGACCGCGATCTGCTCGACACCTCCGTCGATCAGATCCTGCATCTCGATCACGGCAGGCTCACGCTCTACAAAGGCAGCTATTCATCGTTCGAGGAGCAACGCGCCACGCGCGAGATGCTCGACGCCAAGCACGCCAAGCGGCAGGCCGACGAACGCAAGCGCCTGCAGGATTTCGTCGACCGCTTCAAGGCGAAGGCCTCGAAAGCGAAACAGGCGCAGTCGCGCGTCAAGATGCTGGAGCGGATGAAGCCTGTCACTGCGCTGGTGACGCAGGATGTGCGCGAGATCAAGTTTCCCGAACCGGAGAAGCTGTTGTCGCCGCCGATCATCGCGGTCGACGATGTCAGCGTCGGCTACGAGCCCAGCAAGCCGGTCCTGCGGCGCGTCACGTTACGCATCGACAATGACGACCGTATTGCCCTGCTCGGCGCCAACGGCAACGGCAAATCCACGCTGGTGAAACTGCTCGCGGGCAAGCTGCCGCCGTTCTCTGGCGAGATCGTCAGCGCCGCCAATCTCTCGGTCGGCTATTTTGCCCAGCACCAGACCGATGAACTTGATCTCGAAGGCTCGCCCTACGACCATCTGCGGCGGCTAATGCCGGATGCGACGGAGACGAAGGTGCGCGCCCGCGTCGGCGCGATCGGCTTTTCCGGCAAGGCCGGCGACACCACGGTGAGGAACCTCTCCGGTGGAGAGAAGGCGCGCCTGCTGCTCGGACTTGCGACCTTCGCCGCGCCGAACATGATCATCCTCGACGAGCCGACCAACCATCTCGACATCGACAGCCGCGCGGCGCTCGCGGAGGCAATCAACGAATTTCCCGGTGCGATCATCATGGTCTCCCATGATCGGTATCTGATCGAGGCCTGCGCCGATCAATTGTGGGTGGTCGCGGACCGCACCGTGAAACCCTATGACGGCGATCTCGACGAATATCGCCGTTCCGTCCTCAGCGCGCGCGACACCAGCGCTCCGGCGCAGCCCCGCATCTCCCGCGAGACCGAGAAGCCGGCACGGAACAGAGTGGAAAAGAATTCCCTGAGACAGAAAATCGCGGGCGCGGAAGCCGAAATCGAACGCATCGGCGGCATCATCGCCAAGATCGACGCGGCGCTCGCGTTGCCCGACATCTTCCAGCGCGATCCGAAACAGGCCACTCAACTCACCAAGGCGCGCGCGGCTGCCGAAGCCGCGCTCCAGAAAGCCGAGGAAGAATGGCTCGAGGCCAGCGCTTCCTTTGAAAGCGCTGACTGATTCACGCGCACATCAGTGCTTGCGTTTGGAATGCTTGGCCGGTTTTTTCGATGGTGGCGGGGCCTGAACGGCGTCGATGGCCGTGAGGCGGCCCGAGGTGAACGTGTAAATTCCGGGCCGCGGACCTTGCGTATAGGTCAGCACCGTCTGACGCTCGCCACGCTCGTTCGTCGCGATGTTGACGTTGTTCGGTGTGCCAGCGGCACGGGCCACGTCGCATTCGGTATGGCCGAGCGCAACCGTACCGACGGGCTGCTGCGGCGGAGCAGATGCATCAGGCGGCGCGCCAGCCTGCTGCGCGTTAGCGTCAGCTGGAAGACCAGCCGGCGCCATGCCAGGGCATGCACCTTCCGCGGTGATGAGGTCATCCGGAGAAACCGGCTTGTCGGTATGCAACGGTGGCGTCTCAAGCGACAGCGATTTGGTGCCGAAGATTCGGCCGGGCCGCTGAAACCATTCCTGGTCTTTAAGTGAGTAGTCACTCAGCGTTCCACCACAACCGCTCATCATCGGCGCGATGATGAGTGCAGCCAGCGCTGCTTTCATCACGGATCGAGACACAGAACTCTTCAATTCAATCAATCGCAAAACTGGAACCCCCGCGTTCCGTTTCATTTCGATGACAGCAGATCATCTGTGACGGCAAACACCCGTCCCCTCGGGCGCTTGCATCATCACTTTGCGGCACGATGGTGGCTAACCGCAAGCATCAAAAAGGAAAGATCGCTCTATCCTTAACCGCCGCCGCGTAAATCCTTGCGCTGCCAGCGGCCTCGCTCGTCTGCCTGCCAGTAGGTCTGTTCGAATCCCCTCGCCTTGCAATCCATCCACGCCGTGCGCGCCGCAGCAAGCGCTTCATCGTCATCGCCGTTGAAGATGAGAACGATGCGCTGATACGCGGAACAGTCCGCAGGCACCGATGCGCCATCGACGAGAAAGCAAACCGATGCGCCGTTGGGATTGGCGTCGTTCACCGTCAGCACCACCGGCTGGTTGCCGGCATCCGCTTCGCGCCATGTAGCGTGCGGCAGGAACGAATCGTCGCGGTACGTCCACAGATGCGAGTCGAGCATTTCGGCGCGCTCTTCGGAGCCTGCCTGCACGACGACGCGCCAGCCGCGCTCGAGCGATTTCTCGAGCAGCGGCGGAAGCACGTTTTCCAGCCTCATATCCTGCAGGTGATAGAACAGGACTTCCGTCATCGTCACCGGACTCCGGCGCTGGATCGCAAACGTTAGCGCTTGGCCTCGTAATGTTCGGCGACGAGGTGATCGAGCAGCCGCACACCATAACCCGAGCCCCAGCTCGTGTTGATGTCGCTCGACGGCGCGCCCATGCCGGTGCCCGCGATATCGAGATGCGCCCACGGCACATCATCGACAAACCGCTGCAGCAGTTGGGCCGCGGTGATCGAGCCGCCCCAGCGTCCGGCCGCGTTCTTCATGTCGGCGAACTTGGAATCGATCTGCTTGTCGTATTCGGGACCGAGCGGCATGCGCCAGACGCGCTCGCCGGTGGCATCGCCGGATTTCGACAGGCGCTCCGACAACTGATCGTTGTTGGAGAACAGGCCCGCATATTCGGTGCCGAGCGCAACCATGATCGCACCGGTCAGCGTCGCGAGATCGACCATGAACTTCGGCTTGTACTTCTGCGCGACGTACCAGAGCACGTCGGCGAGCACGAGGCGGCCTTCCGCGTCAGTGTTGATGATCTCGATGGTCTGCCCCGACATTGTCTTGACGATGTCGCCAGGGCGCTGCGCGTTGCCGTCCGGCATGTTCTCGACAAGACCGATCGCGCCGACGACATTGACCTTCGCCTTGCGCGCGGCGAGCGCATGCATCAGGCCGACCACGCAGGCCGCGCCCGCCATGTCACCCTTCATGTCTTCCATGCTGCCGGCCGGCTTTATCGAGATGCCGCCAGTATCGAAGCACACGCCCTTACCCACGAACGCGACGGGCTTGTCGGATTTATTGGCCGCGCCGTTCCAGCGCATCACCACCATGCGACCTTCATGGTACGAGCCCTGCGAGACGCCGAGCAGCGCCCCCATGCCGAGCTTGGTCATCGCCTTGACGTCAAGAATATCGACCTGAACACCGAGCTTGCGCAACTGCGCGGCGCGGCGCGCGAATTCGGCGGGAAACAGCACGTTCGGCGGCTCGTTGACGAGTTCGCGCGCGAGCAGAACGCCGTCGACGATGTTGGCGTCGCGCGTAAACGCCTTGCGCGCAGCCGCAACGTCCGCGACCGCAACAGATACCTGTGCGGCGAGCGCCTTGTCCTTGTCCTTTGTCTTGGTCTTGTAGCGATCGAATTTGTAGCCGCGCAGACGTGCGCCCGCAGCAATGCTCGCAGCCTGATGCGGCTTCATCGGACCGCCCGGCAGTTCGGCAACAATCATGACCGCGGTCACGCTCGATCCGAGCTTGCCGGTCACAGCGCCGCCGAGCTTGATGAAGTCCTCTTCCTTCACCGAACCGGCCTTGCCGGTACCGGAGACGATCAAGCGCGCGGCCTTCAGGCCCTGCGGCGCGAGGATGTCGAGCGCCGAGCCGCTTTTGCCCTTGAAATCGGACGCCGCCGCGGCGCGCTTGATGGTCTCCTCCGCGCCCGCAAGCAATTTGCGGCTCGCCGGACCGAACTTCATCGATTCATCGGTGAATACGACGAGGACGCCCTTCGGCGCGGTAGAAAACGGGACAAAGCCGACCTTGACGGCGTCGGTCATGGGGAATCCTCCAAACTTGAACGTGCGGCTGGATGCTGCGGCGGGAGCGCTCACTATATGCGCCTCCGCCCCGGCCCTGCAAAGTGCCGGGCGAGAGCCGCTTCATCACGATTGCGGACGCAGATACCCCGAATCGTGACGCGAAAGTCACGCAAACAGGTTTTGTTAACCACTCTGCCTGCGCTGCCTTAGGTCAGCCATTTTATCGGCAGATCAACAGGATAGTTGAGTTATAATAAACTTCGAACGATACCGGCCCGAGGGGGATTTCGGCCTCACGGCCAGATCCGGACCGGCATCGTGCGGAGACACTGGGGATACTGCTGTTCGATGGCGTCGATTGTTATCGCCTGCGCAGGGCCGGCCACCACGCCGGACCCGGCCTTTGGTCGTCGCGCAATCCTCGCGCGACAGGCCTGCGTGCTGACGCAGCGCTGCGCAAATGAGCGATCAGCCACATGCTGACCACCACCCTCGCCCGCTATTTCGCCAAGCGTTTCATCATCGCCTCGCTCGCGGTGTTCCTCGGCATTTTCCTGCTGCTGGTTCTGGTCGACTACATCGAAATGGTGCGCCGGACCTCAAGCATCGCGACCGCGTCCGCCTTTATGGTCGCGGAAACTTCGCTGTTTCGCGTGCCGCAATTGCTGGAGCGGCTGATGCCGTTCTGCATTCTGATCGGCGCGATGTCCTGCTATCTCGCGCTATCGCGAAGCCTCGAACTGGTGGTGGCACGCGCCGCCGGGATTTCGGCGTGGCAGTTCATTACCCCTGCCCTGGTCGCCGCCCTCGTGATGGGCGTGCTGGCGACAGTTGTTTACAATCCGATTTCGGCCGCGATGCAGGAACGCAGCAAGGAGATGGAGGCGCAGCTCTTCTCCAACGGCGGCGTTCAGGACGTCGCTCAGTCCTGGGTCAATCAGGTCACCTCGGAAGGCCAGTCCATCATCAGCGCGGCGCTGAGCCAGAATCAGGGCACCCGTCTGTCGGGCGTGACGGTCTTCCGCTTCAACCCGGACGGCAGCTTCCGGGACCGAATCGAAGCCCGTGAAGCCAATCTTGAGCCCGGTGAATGGCGGCTTGGCGGTGCTCGAATCTATTCCATGACGGCCGCGCCGGCGTCTCAGGAGAATCTTCCGCTGAAGACCAATCTGACGCCCGCCCAGGTGCGGAACAGTTTCGCCACCCCCGAAACTGTGTCATTTTGGCAACTTCCCGAGTACATCCGGTCTTCGGCAAGCTCCGGTCTGGCCACAGCGGGTTACCGCTTGCAGTACCAGAAGCTGCTCGCAAGGCCGTTTTTGCTGGCCTCGATGGTGCTCGTCGCGGCCGCTGTCAGCCTGCGGTTCTTCCGCTTCGGCGGCGTGCAAAAGATGGTTTTAAGTGGCGTGGCAGCGGGCTTTCTGCTCTATGTCCTGTCGAAAGTAACCGAGGATTTAAGCAAGGCCGAGTTGATGCATCCGCTCGCTGCCGCATGGCTCCCTGTCTGTGTGGGCGGCCTGACCGGCTTTTTGGCCTTGCTGCATCAGGAGGACGGGTAGTGGCTGGTTTTGCCGCCCTCCATCGACGGACGCCTGAGTTCAGGCGGCGCATGAGGCTGCGCCGCTATCGCTTCGCTATGTCCGCCGTTCTGATGCTCGGCGCGGGCTCGCTTGCCCTGCCCGGTTCCGCCACGGCCGCCACCAACAATTTCGTCTACAACAAGCGTCCCCCGGTGCCGAAACCGCCGAAGGACAAGAATGCCAATAACGGGCAGATGCTCGTGAAGGCGCTCGAGATCAATTACGACTACAACAACAACCGCGTCGCCGCCGTCGGCAACGTGCAGATCTACTACAACGGCTCGACCCTCGAGGCCGACAAGGTCATCTACGATCAGAAGACCAAACGCCTTCACGCCGAAGGCAACGTCCGTCTCACCGAGGCCGACGGCAAGGTGGTGAACGCCAACCTGCTCGACCTTTCCGACGACTATCGCGACGGCTTCGTCGATTCGCTGCGTCTCAATACGCCGGACGAAACGCGCATGTCGGCGGCGCGCGCTGACCGCAGCAACGGCGATATCACCATCTTCCAGAGTGGCACCTATACCGCCTGCGCCGCCTGCCGCGATCATCCCGAACGTCCACCGCTATGGCAGGTGAAGGCCGCGCGCATCATCCACAACAAGACCGAGCAGATGCTCTACTTCGAAGATGCGAAGGTGGAGTTCTTCGGTCAGCCGCTCGCCTATCTGCCGTATTTCTCGACGCCCGACCCGACCGTGAAGCGCAAAACCGGCTTCCTGATGCCGTGGGCAGGCTACAACTCGTTCACCGGCTACGGCGCCGAGATTCCGTTCTACTGGGCGATCGCGCCGAACTACGACATGACCATTTCGCCACGCATCATGTCGCGGCAGGGCGTGCTCGGTCAGATCGATTTCCGCCAGCGTCTCGTCAACGGTGCGTATGAAATCCGCGCCTATGGCATCCATCAGCAAGATCCGGACGCCTATGCCGGGCAGGTTGGCGACCGCAACTGGCGCGCTGGCCTCGATTCGAACGGTCAGTTCGCGCTGAACGACAAATGGGTCGCGGGCTGGACCGCGGTGATGGCGACCGACAATCGCTTCTTCAGCGATTACAAGCTCGGCCCCTACAAGAACCCGCTGGGCTCGTTCCTGCTGACGCCGACCGAAGGCGTCTCGCAGGTGTACCTCACCGGCGTCGGCAACCGCAGCTACTTCGATATCCGCTCGCTCTATTATTACGGCTTCAACGCAGCCGACGTGCAGAAGCAGATTCCGATCGTCGCGCCGGTCATCGACTACAACAACGTCCTGAACCAGAACGTGCTGGGCGGCGAATTCAGCTACAAGGGCAATTTCGTCAACCTAACGCGCGGTCAGGCGAACTTTGATGCGATCTCTGCGACTTCGCAGGCTGTCGGCAATACAACCTGCCTCAGCGCCGATCCGTCTGCAAAAACGCCTGCGAACTGTCTGCTGCGCGGCGTACCTGGCGACTACACCCGCTTGTCGGGTGAGGCACAGTGGCGTCGGTCCTTTACCGACTCGTGGGGTCAGATTTTCACGCCGTTCGTGTCGCTGCGCGGCGATTTGATCCACGCCAATGTGGCCAACGATCCCACAAACAGCGTTGGAAACTTCATCACTCCGGGCGATCATCAAGAAGCCCGCCTGATGCCGGCGATCGGCCTCGAATATCGCTACCCGTTCATCAACGTGCAGCCGTGGGGTACCACGACGATCGAACCGATCGCGCAGGTCATCCTCCGCCCGAACGAGCAGAAGGCTGGTCAGCTGCCGAACGAAGACGCACAGAGCCTGACTTTCGACGACACCAATCTGTTCAGCGTCAACAAATTCTCCGGCTGGGACCGCGTCGAAGGCGGCGGCCGTGCCAACGTCGGCGTACAGGCGACGACGCAGTTCGACCGCGGCGGCACCATCAACGTGTTGTTCGGCCAGTCCTACCAGCTCTACGGCCTGAATTCGTACGCGGTACAGAGCCTGACGAACACCGGCCTCGATTCCGGCCTCGACAAAGCTGCCTCGGACTACGTCGGCCGTGTCGCCTACGCGCCCAACAAGATCTTCAGCCTGACGACACGCTTCCGGCTCGACGAAGCGACCATGGACGTGAAGCGGTTCGAAGCCGAGGGACGCGCCAATTTCGATCGCTGGTCGGTGAGCCTGCTGTACGGCAAGTACGCGGCGCAGCCCGAACTCGGCTTCCTGACCGAGCGTCAGGGCTTGCTCGGCACCGGCTCATTCAAGCTCGCCGCCAACTGGCAGGTCTCGGGCGGACTGCGCTACGACATCGCCAACGACAAGGTGAACCAGTACATCGTCGGCGCCGGATACGTGGACGATTGCTTCCTGCTCGCCGTCAATTACGTGACCGACTACAATTACACCACGATCGGCAGCCTCACCCCTGTTACCGATCACCGGGTCATGTTCCAGCTCAGCCTGCGCACCATCGGCGGAACTTCGATTTCGCAGAATGTCTCCTCGTACACCCAGTGACATAATTGTGGTCGATTGCACCTCTACGGTGCATTTTTCGACCCGTGGTGAAACCGACAGCAATGTGATGATGAACGCGACATTCCTCTCTGTTTTTACCCGCCGCCTCGTTCTCCCGATCGTAACCTTGCTGACGCTTTTCGCGGCGATGCCCTCCGCACGCGCGCAGGCTGTGGTCGTGATGGTCAATGGCGCACCAATCACGACCTACGATATCGAGCAGCGCTCCAAGCTCGTCGCCCTGACCACGCACAAGACGGCCCCCCGTCAGGAAGTCATCCAGCAGCTGATCGATGATCGTCTCAAGATCATCGAAGCGAAGAAGTTCGGCATCAACCTGACCTCGTCGGACATCGATTCCTCTTTCGCCTCCATGGGGCAGCGGATGGGAATGTCCCCGGATCAACTGGCCAAGGTTCTCACTGCGCAGGGCGTGCGGCCCGAAACCATGAAGCTGCGCCTACAGGCCGACATGGCCTGGGGTGCGCTCGTGCGTGGCCGCTACAAGCAGAGCCTGATGGTCGGCGAGCGTGACGTGCGCGCGGCGGCCGGCGGTGATACCTCCCCGCAGGAAACCGAAAGCTACGAATATCATTTGCGCCCGGTCGTAATCTTCGTGCCGCGCGGATCGTCCCCAGCGGTCGTCGAGCAGCGCAAGAAGGAAGCCGAACTCATTCGCTCCCGCGTGCAGAGCTGTGCGGAAGCCTCCACCACATTCAAATCGCTGCGTCAGGCCACCATCCGCGACACCATCGTCAAGACCTCGGCTGACCTGCCTGCGAATTTGCGCCAGCTTCTCGACAAGACTCCCGTCGGCCAGATGACCCCGCCGGAAGTGACCCGTCAGGGCATCGAGATGGTTGCGTTGTGCGACCGCAAGGTGACCACGGCGGACACGCCTGCCAAGCGCGAAGCGCGTGACAAGCTATTCGCTCAGAAATATGAAGCGAAGTCGAAGTCCTATCTGGCCGACCTTCGCAAGGGTGCGATGATCGAGTACAAGCAGAAATAAGGCAGATGCATCACGCCCCGCTCGCTCTCACGATCGGTGAACCCTCCGGGATCGGGCCTGACATCACGATTGCCGCGTGGCTGAAGCGCAGCGCTGAAAATCTTCCTCCGTTCTATCTGATCGGCGATGCCGACCTGATCCGCCGCCGGGCCGCCTTGCTTGGGGAGCAGATCGAAATTGCCGAAACATCGCCGCAGGACGCCGCCGGGATTTTCGCGCGAGCCCTGCCCGTCGCGCCAACCGGCCACACCGCGACCGGCACGCCGGGTAGGCCCGACGCCACCAGCGCATGGGCTGCGATTGCCTCGATCGAACAGGCCGTCGCAGACGTGAAGGCGGGCGTCGCTTCCGCCGTCGTCACCAATCCCATTGCCAAGAGCGTCCTCTATGAGGCGGGCTTCAAGCATCCCGGCCACACCGAATTCCTGGCGGAGCTTGCCACGGCGCATGGCAAGACGCCCAAGCCCGTGATGATGATCTGGTCAGAGACGCTCGCGGTCGTGCCCGTCACGATCCATCTGCCACTGCGCGAGGCGATTGCGGGCCTCACGACTGATTTGATTCTCGAAACCGCGCGTATCGTCGCCGCTGACATGAAGTACCGGCTCGGACTGCACGCCCCCCGCCTCGCCATTGCCGGACTCAATCCGCACGCGGGCGAAGGCGGCTCGCTCGGCAAGGAAGACGACGCCATCGTCGCGCCTGCCGTCACGCAATTACAGCGCGAAGGCATCGACGCACGCGGCCCGCTGCCCGCCGACACCATGTTCCATGAAGCCGCGCGCAAGACCTACGACTGCGCGATCTGCATGTATCATGATCAGGCGCTGATCCCGGTGAAGACGTTGGCCTTCGACAGCGGCGTCAACGTCACGCTCGGGCTGCCGTTCATTCGCACCTCGCCGGACCACGGCACCGCGTTCGACATCGCGGGCAGCGGGCGCGCCAACCCGTCGAGCCTGATCGCCGCGCTGCGCCTCGCCGCCCGCATGGCGCGCACGAACGCCGCATCATGAGCCAGATCGACGATCTGCCTCCGCTGCGCGAGGTCATCCGCAAATACGATCTCGCCCCGCGCAAGTCGCTCGGCCAGAATTTCCTGTTCGACCTCAACCTCACCGCGCGGATCGCGCGTGCCGCGGGGCCGCTCGACGACGCTACCGTTATCGAGATCGGTCCCGGCCCCGGCGGGCTGACACGGGCATTGCTCGCGACCGGCGCGAAGCGCGTGATCGCGGTCGAGCGCGACGACCGTGCCATTCCGGCGCTGGAGGAAATCGCGCAGCATTACCCTAGCCGTCTCGAGATTGTGCATGACGACGCCATCGATTTTGACCCGACTGCGGTTCTCAATGGAGAGCGCGCCAAAATCGTCGCCAACCTGCCCTACAACATCGCGACCCTGTTGCTGACCGGCTGGCTCACCACTGAGCCCTGGCCGCCGTGGTTCGATATGATGGTGCTAATGTTCCAGCGCGAAGTGGCCGAACGTATTGTCGCGCAAGAGGACGACGACGCCTATGGCCGCCTCGGCGTGCTCGCCAACTGGCGCGCCGAAACGAAAATCCTGTTCGACATCGCGCCTGGCGCATTCGTGCCGCCACCGAAGGTGACATCGTCCGTCGTGCGTCTTGTGCCGCGACAGGCTCCTGCCCCATGCCCGCGTCGCGCATTGGAACAGGTCGCCGCCGCCGCTTTCAATCAGCGCCGCAAGATGCTGCGCCAGAGCTTGAAGCCGCTCGGCGTCGATCCGGCGCTGCTCACCGAAGCCGCCGGCGTCGATCCGACACGGCGCGCGGAGACGGTGCCGATCTCCGGATTCGTGGCGATGGCCAATCGCCTGTCCGAACTCAAGCAGTCTGGCTGAAGACGCATCATGGCTTTGATGCATCGCCAATCGCTTGTTCAATTCGCAGCGCCGGTCTGCGAGACGGTTGCAGACGTGCCCACACCGCAAGGCGGCGAGGTGCTGCTACGCGTGGCGAAATGCGGCCTCTGTCATTCCGACCTGCATTTGCAGGACGGCTTCTTCGACGCGGGCGACAATCAGCGGATCGACATCACGCGTGGCATCAAGCTGCCCTTCACGCTCGGCCATGAAATCGTCGGCACCGTCGAGACGACCGGCCCCGATGCTCCGCGCGATATCGTTGGACAACAATGCGTCGTCTTTCCATGGATCGGCTGCGGCACCTGTCGCGACTGCATCAACGGCGACGAAAATCTCTGCGCTCGCAACCGCTATCTCGGCGTGGCGATCGACGGCGGCTTTGCAAGCCATGTCCTCGTGCCCGACAGCCGTTACCTTCTCCCTTATGAGCCGCTGCCGGCAGGCTTTGCTGCCGCGTTGATGTGTTCCGGTCTCACCGCCTATGGCGCGTTGAAGCGCGCTCTTGCGCATCCACGCCGTCGCAATCTCCTGCTGGTCGGCATGGGCGGCGTCGGGCTGATGGGACTCGCAATCGCACGCCCGATGGCTATCGACACTGTCGCCGTCGCTGATCTCAGCGAGGCCGCACGCGCCGCTGCGCTCGATGCAGGCGCCGCGACGGCTTACGATCCTGCGGCGCGGGAGACGGCCCGCCGCATGCTGAAAGACAGCGGTGGCGGTTTCGACGTCATCATCGACTTCGCGGGCAGCGAATCCTCGATGGCATTCGCGATGGGCGCGCTCGCGCGCGGCGGCAAGATCATCGTGTCTGGCCTGATGGGTGGTGCCTTCAACATGCCTGTGGTGAGCTGGGTTCACAGGCGCATGAGCATCGAAGGCTTCATGACCGGCACGCTCAACGAAGCGCGCGAACTGCTCGACCTCGCCCGCACGAGCCGCATCGCGCCGGTACCGATGCATGAAGCGCCGATGCGCGACGCGGCGCACTGGATGGAGCAATTGCGCAAGGGCGGCGTGACCGGACGGATCATCCTTACCAACGACGCGTGAAGCGGACGTCACGCATCTACAGTAAAACGCACGTCCCGCATCTCGCATGAACGGCTCAGCTGTGATCCGCCCGAGAAGCATGATCGAGAGCGTTCTGCGCAGGTTCCCAGCGCCCCAATTTCGTCCCGGGCGGTTCGCATTTGCGGCCCATTGCGGCCCTTCTCGTTGACGACGATCCCTTTAACGCATCTGCGCACGACGCCACGATCCGACGTGGGGGGAACCATGACAAACCGGACTTTCAAGCTCGCGGCAGCCGCCCTGAGCGTTTTCATCGGCGGCCTGACGCCGTCTCTCGCACAACAACCGCCGGCGGCTTCCACACCGCAGGCCGCTGCTACAGCCGACGCCTGTCAGGCGTCACCCAAAGGCGTCGCGCCGCAAGGCAAGCATTGGTACTACCACACGGACCGCAGCGCTGGCCGCAAGTGCTGGTATCTCGGCGAGGTTGGAATGAAGACGACGACATCGGCCGCGGCAAAACACAAACCTGCACCGCCTGCCGAGGCCGACGCCGCGCCGTCGCCACAACAGAACGCCTCTGACACGCCGACCAGAACTGAACCGGCCGCAAAGGGTACGCCTCTGGCCGCGTCCGCTACGGAGACCGCAACTGATCCGGGAGCGGAGAGCAACACGACAGCACAGCCGGCACCCGACGCCATCGCCGCTGTGCCTGCCGCAACGCCGCTGCTCACTGAACGCTGGCCTGCCGCCGATGCCTTCCGTCCGAGCCAGACAACCACAGGTCAGTCGACGCCGCTTGCGAACGCACAGCCTGCGACGTCCGAAACGCCAGCAGCCGCACCCACACCGTCGGAAGCAACTCCGGGAGCAGCGACGCCAGCAAACACCCCGGCGGCCAGCCAGCCAGCTGACCTCACGCCTTGGCGCGTGATCTTCGGCGTCTCGTTTCTCGTCCTGGCGCTGATCGCGATCCTTGCGCTCGTCACCTTCCGATATTTCTGGCGCACAGACGACAAAGCCCGCAATGTCCCCGGGCGGCTTCGCAACATCTGGGGCGATGACAAAGACGAGACGGCAGCCGCGCCGTCCTACGCAGAAATGATAGCGCCATCCCGTCGAACACCTGCGCGCACACCACAGGATCTCGACGAAATCGAACAACTCCTGCGTCGCGCCGCGCGCGAGCCAAATCCGGAAAACGTTATTTCTCTAGCTGATCCTGCAACCCGCGCACGAACGCCGATAGCCCCGTCTGCCGCTCGCGCTTCAGCCGTTCGGCACGCAGGATCGTTTCGACCTCGCTGAATGCCTGATCAAGTTCGTTGTTGAGCACGACGTAGTCGTATTCGGCCCAATGACTGAGCTCGTGAGCCGCGCGGTCCATGCGGCCACGGATTACCTCGTGAGTATCCTGCGCACGGGTGTGGAGTCGTTTTTCCAGATCCTGCGCCGACGGCGGCAGGATAAACACGCTGACCACGTCCGCCCGCGCCTTCTCGCGCAATTGCTGCGTACCTTGCCAGTCAATGTCGAACAGCACATCCTCACCGGCGGCCAGCGCCTTCTCCACCGCATGGCGCGGCGTGCCGTAATGATTGTCGAACACAGGCGCATGTTCGAGCAATTCGTCGGCACGCACCATCTGATCGAAGCGCGCCTTGTCGATGAAATAATAATGCTCGCCCTCGACCTCGCCCGGCCGCTTCGCGCGCGTGGTCACTGACACCGACATCCGCAGGCCCGGCGTCTTTTCAATCAGCATGCGCGACAGCGTGGACTTGCCCGCACCGGACGGTGACGACAACACGAACATCAGGCCACGCCGCTCTCCGGCGAGCGCATTGCGAACCATCGCCTTCACTCCAGATTCTGAACCTGTTCGCGGAACTGCTCGACGATGTTCTTCATCTCGAGGCCGATATTGGTCAATTCAATATCGTTCGACTTCGAACAGGTGGTGTTCACTTCCCGGTTGAACTCCTGCGACAGGAAATCGAGTCGCCGACCGACCGGGCCGCCCTTCGACAACAGTTCGCGCGCCTGCGCGACATGAGATCCGATCCTGTCGAGTTCTTCGCGGATGTCGGCCTTGGTCGCGATCAGCAGCGCCTCCTGAGAAAGCCGGTCGGAATCGAAACGATCCGATGCATCGAGCAGCGTTGCGATTTGCTCGGCGAGGCGCGCCTTGATCGCTTCGGGCTTGCGACCCGGCGCGGCTTCGGCTTTTGCCGCAAGAATCTCAATGTCATTGACGCGCTGGGAGAGAATTTCGCCGAGCGAGGCGCCTTCGCGCACGCGCATTTCGACAAGACCCTGCAACGCCGTTTCGAACGCAGCTCCCGCGGCAGCCTTCGCGGCGGCAATTTCGCTCTCGTCGCTTTCCGGCTCGACGATATCGATCACACCCTTCACCGCGAGCAGGCCATCAACAGTCGGCGGCATCGCGCCCGCTTTCAGCGCGAGTTCGCGGGCGACCTCGAGCACCGAAGCGAGAATGTCCTCGTTGATCCGCGCGACCGATGCAGATCCTGCACGCTTGACGGAGAGATTGGCGTAGACTGTGCCGCGCGACAAAGCCTCTCCGGCCCGCTTGCGCACGATGCTTTCCAGATCGTCCCACCCCTGCGGCAAGCGCACCCGCAGATCCAGACCCTTGGCGTTGACCGACTTCAATTCCCATTCGAACGTATAAAGTCCGCTGGTGCCGTGGCTTCGCGAAAAGCCGGTCATGCTCGACAACGCCATTGTCGAAAAACTCCGTTCAGATCAGGTGGATTCGTTGGGCGTGAACCGCCGCGACCATACCCTGAATTGGGTCATGGTGCAGACCGTTTTGACGCCCATCCCTTGAGATTTTTCGGGAATTTAGCGCGTGGCGGAAGGCGCGTCCGCCGCGGCGTGGGCTGACGGCGGAGCCGGCTTGGTATGAGATGCAGGCTTGCGGCCCTGCGGCATCGCCGAGATCACACCCGCCCATGCATCGTTCGCCTTGGGCGCAGCCGACTGCTTGCCGTGAGACGCTTTCGGTGAGGCCTTCGGCGTAGCACGCTTGGCGGGCGCCGCCGGCTGCGCGGCAGGAGGCTCAGCGGTTGCGCCTGACGGGACCGCGACCGGAGGCGGTACGTCGTCCGGTTCAGCCGCGTCGTTCTGCTGCCGCTCGATCGAGCGCAGTTTCGCAACCGCCTTCTGATGCTCGTTGTAGCTCTCGGTGAACGTATGCCCGCCGGTACCGTCAGCGACGAAATAGAGATCACGCGTGCGTGCGGGGTTCGCGGTCGCCTCCAGCGAGGCGCGGCCCGGATTGGCGATCGGTCCCGGCGGCAGTCCTTCGATGACGTAGGTGTTGTACGGCGTCGGCTGCTGGATTTCGCTGCGCTTGATCGGTCGTCCGAGCGTGCCCTTGCCACCGACAAGGCCGTAGATGATCGTCGGGTCGGACTGCAGCTTGATCTTCTGGCGCAGCCGGTTGACGAATACTGAGGCGACGCGACTGCGCTCGTCGGCGCGGCCGGTTTCCTTCTCAACGATAGAAGCCAGCGTCACGAGTTGTTCCGGCGAGCGCAGCGGCAGATCGGGATTGCGATGCTCCCATACCTCCCCGAGCAGCCGCTTCTGCGCCTGCTGCATGCGCTGGATCACCTGCTCGCGCTGCGTGCCGCGCGGAAACTTGTAGGTGTCCGGCAGCAACGTACCTTCGCGCGGCACCTCGCGCAGCGAGCCCGTGAAGATGTCGTTGTCCTGCAGCCGCTGAACGATCTGCTCCGACGTCAGCCCTTCCGGAATGGTGAAGGCATGCTGCACCACCTTGCCCTCGACAATGGTGTCGATGACGTCGGACAGACTCGCGTTTTTCCGAAACAGGAATTCACCCGACTTCAGCGAGGTGCGCGCGTTGAGTGCCAGCACACCGCCGATGAAGCTCCACCGGTCCGCCTTGGTGACGCCCTCGCGCAGCAGAAGATCGCCGATATCGGTCATACCCGCGCGCGGCGGAATATTGACGACCTTGTCCTCGGTCAACGGCCCTTTCGCCGACAGCATCTGCTTGCCGTAGACGTAGAGCCCGCCTGCGCCGAGAATCAGCACCAGTAGGATTGTGATGATGGCGTTGCCTGCGACCACGAGCGGATTGCGCGCACTGTCGGAGCGCTTCGGAGGCGGAACCTGCTGCGGCTCAAGTGCCGCACGCGGACTGCGCGGTTCGATGGGTGGCCTTTGACTCATGTCCGAAATCCGAATCCGTTCTGGCCCGATCTCTCGCACAGACTTGGGCTCGCAATATGACCGAAACTTCCCCGGCGGTGAAGCCGAGGGATCAGTTCACGACCCGTTTCATGATCAACGATGCATTGGTACCGCCAAAGCCGAACGAGTTCGACAAGACGACATTGATCTCGCGCGACTTGGCCTTGTGCGGCACAAGATCGATGGCCGTCTCGATCGACGGATTGTCCAGATTCAGCGTCGGAGGCGCGATACTGTCGCGCAGCGCCAGCACGCAGAAGATCGCCTCCACCGCTCCCGCGGCCCCGAGCAGATGACCGATCGAGGATTTGGTCGACGACATCGACACCTTCGAAGCCGTATTGCCGAGCAACTTCTGCACCGCCCCCAGTTCGATCTCGTCCCCGAGCGGCGTCGAGGTGCCGTGGGAGTTGATGTAGTCGATATCGGAGGCCAGGAGGCCCGCGCGCTTCATCGCCGCACTCATGCAGCGATAGGCGCCGTCGCCGTCGGAAGCCGGTGCGGTGATATGATAGGCATCGCCGGACAGACCATAGCCGACGATTTCGGCGTAGATTTTCGCGCCGCGCTTCTTGGCGTGCTCGTATTCCTCGAGCACGACAATGCCCGCGCCCTCGCCCATCACGAACCCGTCGCGATCGACATCATAGGGGCGCGACGCGGCGGTCGGCTTGTCGTTGAATTTCGTAGACATCGCGCGCAGCGCGCAGAAGCCCGCCATCGCCAGACGATTGACCGGCGATTCCGCACCGCCCGCGACCATTACATCGGCATCGCCGAGCGCGATCAGGCGTGACGCATCGCCGATCGCGTGCGCGCCGGTCGAACAAGCAGTGACGACCGAATGGTTCGGTCCCTTGAGGCCGTGCTGGATTGAGACGTAACCGGACGCCAGATTGATAAGGCGTCCCGGAATGAAGAAGGGCGAGACCTTACGCGGGCCGCGCTCGTGCAGCAGCACTGCCGTCTCGCCGATACCCTCGATGCCGCCGATGCCGGAGCCGATCAGCGTGCCGGTCGCGCAGCGTTCTTCTTCGGTGGACGGATGCCAGCCGGCATCGTTGAGTGCCTCGGATGCGGCCGCCATCGCGAAGACGATGAAGTCGTCGACCTTGCGCTGCTCCTTCGGCTCCATCCACAGATCGGGATTGAAGGTGCCGTTGGTGCCGTCGCCGCGCGGCACGATGCAGGCAATCTGACTAGTCAGGTC
Source organism: Afipia felis ATCC 53690 (assembly GCF_000314735.2). Taxonomy (NCBI): domain Bacteria; kingdom Pseudomonadati; phylum Pseudomonadota; class Alphaproteobacteria; order Hyphomicrobiales; family Nitrobacteraceae; genus Afipia; species Afipia felis. The sequence continues at coordinate 1,107,086 of NZ_KB375270.1, forward strand.
GGACACATCGAAATGCTCGATCTTCCGTGCGCCGCTTTCGCCGTTGAGGATACGTTTCCAGGTCGGCTCCACGCCGCCGCCCAGCGGCGAAACCATGCCGAGGCCGGTGACGACCACTCGCCTCATGTCAGATGCTCCGATGTGCCAAACAGAAAGACGGCGGGCCGTTGCGCACAACAACCCGCCGACATCAGCTACCGCAGAAGGAGCTTAGCTCTTCGCGTTCTTTTCAAGGAACTTGGTGGCGTCGCCAACCGTGAGGATGGTCTCCGCCGCGTCGTCCGGAATCTCGCAACCGAATTCTTCTTCGAAAGCCATCACCAGTTCGACCGTGTCGAGGCTGTCGGCGCCGAGATCGTCGATGAAGCTCGCCGAGTCCACCACTTTCTCCGGTTCGACACCGAGGTGCTCCACAACGATCTTCTTCACGCGCTCGCCAATCTCACTCATCGTTTTCAACCTCGTGTTTGCTTCGTTTAACCCGATCGTAAAACGATACGAGCCGGTGTTGACCTTCTAAAACTCTATGCCGTCCGCCCAGTTCGATCCACGTACCCGCAGACCGTCAGTCCCCTGCGAACCTCAACAGATGGCGCTCCGGGAATATACAGGGTTTTGATTTCCTGCAACGACGTTCTTCCCTTGCGCGCCCGCTCCAAAACAGTAAGCCGTTTTGCAGCGAATCCCCGCCCCGATCCTGAAGTCTGCCCGGTCGAAAATTTTCCCCCATGCGACCGGAAATCGCGCAACGAGATGACCTTCGAATAGCACAGGTCGGGGGTCTTGGCCAAGCCGGGAGCTCGCGCCAAACCGTCACAAAACGGCTTTAAGCACTCCCTAAGGCACTCAAATCATTGCCATTCCACCATTGACGTGGATAGTCTGGCCGGTGACGTAGGCCGCCTCGTTGGAGGCCAGATAGACGGCTGCGGCCGCGATGTCGTCGGGCGAACCGAGCCGTCCCGCCGGAACCTTGGCGAGGATGCCTTCCTTCTGCTTGTCGTTGAGCGCATCCGTCATCGCAGTCGCAATAAAACCGGGTGCGATGCAGTTCGCCGTCACGTTGCGCCGTGCATATTCCTGGGCAATCGACTTCATCATGCCGATCAAGCCAGCTTTCGATGACACGTAATTGACCTGCCCCGCATTGCCGGTGACACCGACCACGGAGGTGATGCCGATGATGCGGCCGAAGCGCTTGCGCATCATCAATTTGGTCGCCGCACGCGCCAGACGAAACGTCGCAGTGAGATTGACGTCGATCACCTGATCCCAGTCCTCATCGCGTAACTGCACGAACAGGTTGTCCTTGGTGATGCCCGCGTTGGCGACCAGGATATCGAGTTGCCCCATAGCTTTCTCGGACGCAGGCACCAGTGCCTCGACCTCATCCTTGTCGGACAGATTGCACGGCAGGACGTGAACACGCTCCTTCAATTCACCGGCAAGCGCATCGAGCACTTCGCGCCGGGTACCCGAGATCGCGACCGTTGCACCCTGCTTGTGCAGCGCCTTGGCAATTGCGTTTCCGATGCCGCCGGTCGCGCCGGTGACGAGCGCGGTCTTGCCTGTCAAATCGAACATTCGAATTCTCCCTGAAATCACCCTCGCGCAGCGGCGATCGCATCCTTCGCGGCAGCAATGTCGCCGGGACCGCCGACCGCCACGCCGACGGCACCGTCTGCAATGCGCTTCACGAGGCCCGTAAGCACCTTGCCGGAACCGATCTCGAGAAAATGCGTGACGCCATGAGCAGCCATATAAGCCACGCTTTCGCGCCAGCGCACCGTGCCGGTGACCTGCTCCACCAGCCGCTTCCGGATTTCATCCGGATCGGTGATCGGCGCGGCCAGCACGTTGGAGACGACCGGCACCACCGGCTTGTTGACCGTAACCTTCGCAAGCGCTTCGGCCATCGCGTCGGCCGCCGGCTGCATCAGGCGGCAATGGAACGGCGCGGACACCTGCAACAGCATGGCGCGCTTGGCACCCTTCGCCTTAGCGATTTCCACCGCGCGCTCGACCGCAGCCTTATCGCCCGACACCACGACCTGACCGCCGCCATTGTCGTTGGCGGCCTGACAGACCTGCCCCTGCGCGGCTTCGTTCGCCACCGCCACAGCGGTCTCGTAATCAAGCCCGAGCAACGCCGCCATCGCGCCGACGCCGACCGGCGTCGCCTTCTGCATCGCGGTGCCGCGAATCCGCAACAGCCGCGCCGTATCCGCAATCGAGAGGCTCCCCGCCGCCGCCAGCGCCGAATACTCGCCCAGCGAATGGCCAGCAACGAACGCAGCATCACGCGCGAGATCGATGCCTGCCTCCGTCTCCAGCACCCGCAGGGTCGCCAGCGACATCGCCATCAACGCGGGCTGGGTGTTCTCGGTGAGCTGGAGCGCCTCCGCGGGGCCCTCCCAGATGACGGTGCTGAGTTTTTCGCCAAGTGCCGAATCGACCTCGTCGAACACCGCGCGCGCGGCCGGGAAAGCTTCGGCGAGCGCTTTGCCCATGCCGACGGCCTGTGAACCCTGTCCCGGAAATGTAAATGCTGCCGTCATGAATGGCCTCCCCAAGTCGGGTGGTAAGACACCGCCAAGCCATAAGATGTCAAGCTGACGACACGGAACGGCTGACAAATCCCCGTTTTTGGGGTCCGTTTCTGTCAAAGAAGCCCTTAAATGCCTCGATTTTCGAGCCAAAACCGGCTCAAATCACCTTGCCAATGGCCGCAAATCGCCTATAAAGCGCGCATCCGTGGATCCCGGCCGGGAGCTGAACGGACGGTCTCAGCAATCTTCATTTCTGAAAACGAAATTGGGTTGATGCGACAGGGCCAGTTGGTCCGTCGTCCCGTGCTTCCGCCTTCTGAGCAATATCGAGGTCCTTTCCGAAGGTCTCGAAGGGCTTGCCGCCAGGAACCGCGCTAACACTGGAAAGGACTCCCATGCCTCTTTACGAGCATGTTTTCCTCGCGCGCCAAGACGCGAGCGCCCAACAGGTCGAAGAATTCACCACCCAGATCACCGGCGTGATCGAAGGTCTCGGCGGCAAGGTTGCCAAGACCGAAAACTGGGGCGTGCGTTCGCTCACCTACCGCATGAACAAGAACCGCAAGGCTCACTTCGTGCTGCTGAACATCGATGGCCCGGCTGCGATCGTTTCCGAGATCGAGCGTCAGGAGCGCATCAACGAAGACATCATCCGTTATCTGACCGTGCGTGTCGACGAGCTCGAGGAAGGCCCTTCCGCAATGATGCGCAAGGCCGACCGCGATCGCGAACGCGACGACCGTGGCGGCGGCTTTGGCGGCCGTGGTGGCGACCGCGATGGCGGTTTCCGCTCCGAGCGCGGCCCGCGCCGTTCGCGTGACGACGAAGCAACCGCATCGGTAGAGGAGTAAGACACATGGCTGACGCTGGTGCACGCCGCCCGTTCTTCCGCCGTCGCAAGACCTGCCCGTTCACGGGTCCGAACGCGCCGAAGATCGACTTCAAGGATTCCAAGCTGCTGATGCGTTACGTGTCCGAGCGCGGCAAGATCGTGCCGAGCCGCATCACTGCCGTGTCGGCAAAGAAGCAGCGTGAACTCGCCCGCGCCATCAAGCGCTCGCGGTTCCTGGGCCTGCTGCCTTACGTGATCCGCTAAGGCGAACGATTCCGCTCCTCATCCCACGGGATGAGGAGCAAACTCCGCGCTTCACAAGAAGCGATTTTTCATAACACGGCAGCGACAGCGGTCGTGGATGGTTGGGGCAAACGGCCTCTAACCGCTCGAAGGGGGCGGGACAGCTGATGATGGCAACGATTTTCATTGCACTGGCGGCCGCGCTTGCGTCGGCCACGATGTTCGCCTCGATTGCGTCGGGCGCGGTGCTGTCGCTTGCGCTGTTCTATCTCGCACCACTGCCGTTGATGGTGGTCGCGCTCGGCTGGGGATCGCGGATCGCGGCCATCGGCGGCGTGGCCGCGGTGCTCGGCCTCGGTGCCATCTTCGGGCCGATGTACATGCTGGCCTATGGCGTCATGGTCGCCCTGCCCGCACTTTGGCTCGGCCATCTCGCGCTGCTCGCACGTGCTTCCGATAACGACGCATCTCCGTCCACACTCGACTGGTACCCAGTCGGCCGCATCCTCGTCTGGACCGCAGGTTTCGCGAGTCTCACCACCGCCGGCGCGCTTCTTACTCTTGGTACCGACGTCGATACGATCACCGCGGTGATGCGCAAAAGCCTGACGCATCTGTCCACCGTCGCAAACCAGAGCGGGACCGCCAATAATGCGACCCCCGACCCCGTCATCGAGGCGCTGGTGTCGATCGCACCTGGCGCGGCGGCACTGGTGGCGATGCTGACCCTGACGCTCAATCTGTGGCTCGCCGCCAAGATCGCGCAGACTTCCCAGCTTCTGAAGCGTCCATGGCCGGATCTGCGCACCACCGAGATGCCGCAGCCGGTGCTCGCTGCGCTCGCCATCGCGCTCGTATTCAGCTTCTTCGGCGGGCTGACCGCGCTGGTCGCCAAGATCGTCAGCGCCTCGCTGCTGCTCGCCTATGGCATGACCGGCTTTGCGGTCCTGCACACCGTGACCCAGGCCATGGCCGGGCGCTCCTTCATGCTGAGCGGGATCTACGCCCTTACCCTCTTCATCGGCTGGCCGCTTGCGGGCGCCGTCGTACTCGGCCTCGCCGACGCGGCCTTCGGCATCCGCCGACGCTACTGGCGAAAGCAGGACGGCCTGCCCGACCCCAACTGAACTTCAACCTTCACCTCAAGAGATTCCTCTATCAGCCTTTCCAAGGAGAACATCATGGAAGTCATTCTGCTCGAACGCGTCGCCAAGCTTGGCCAAATGGGCGACATCGTGAACGTCAAAAACGGCTACGCCCGCAACTTCCTGCTCAAGCGCCACAAGGCGCTGCGCGCGACCGCGGACAACCGCGCAAAGTATGAAGGCATGAAGGCTGACCTCGAGGCGAAGAACATCGCCGCCAAGGGTGAAGCCTCCAAGGTCGCCGAGAAGATCGAGGGCCGCAACGTCATCGTCATCCGCCAGGCGTCCGAGAGCGGCCAGCTCTTTGGTTCGGTTTCGGTGCGCGACATCATGGCGGCGCTGGCAGCCGACGGCGTTTCGCTCAGCCGCCAGCAGGTTCTGCTCGAGCATCCGATCAAGACTATCGGCCAGCACAAGATCACGATCGCCGTTCACCCCGAGGTCGAGATTCATGTGACCGCCACCGTGGCCCGCAGCGAGGCGGAAGCCGAGCGTATCAACCGTGGCGAAGACATCAGCACCCGTCAGGAAGATCAGGATGCGGCAGCGGAAGCGATCGCTGCGGCCGGCGAGTTCTTCGATCCGGAAGCGCAGGACCACGGCGAGGAAGCGGCTCCGAACGAGCAGTAAGCTTCATTCCACCGCAATCGCGATCAATCCGGCCCGGAAACGGGCCGGATTTTTTATGTGGTTTGAAAAAGGACCGGCGTGTAGCACGCCAAAAAAAGGGCTGCGGATGCAGCATCCACAGCCCTTCTGATGCAAACGGCTTTCGCCTGAAGCGTTTATTGCGGTGCCTTGTCCGGCGCAGGCGCGGCCGGAGCCTCCGCAGGCTTCGAGTCCGGCTTTGCTTCCGTTTTGGGCTCGATGTTGAAGACCGGCATGTTGGAGGACGCAGGCTTGTCCTCCTCCGGCTTCTTCACGGGCGCGTTGTCGGACGCGGCAGGTTTGGCGTCGGGCTGCGCTACCGGCTCGGCCGGTTTCTCCGGTGCGGCGGCAGGCTTACTGCTCTCGGCGGGTGCCTCCGGCTTCGGCTCGTCGGACTTCGGCCTGGACGTATCTTTCGGCTCATCCTTTGCCGGAGCATTCTTCGGCTTGCGCTTGTCAATCTTTGGTTTTTTGACGTCGGCCTCGGACGCGCCTTCTTCCTTCGGCTTGGCCACATGACCGCGCACGGGCCTCTCGGCTCCGATATGCCGCTCCTGCCTGTCCTCCGGCTCGCGACGCTTCGGCAACGTCCGGGATTCTCGTCCCTCGCGCGTGAGGTCGTCGCCCGCCCGCCTGTTCGCCGCACCGTTCGACAGGACGTAGGCGCTCATCGCGCCCGCCATGTCGACGCTGGTCGTATAATGCTGGCGCAGGAAGCCCGGGAGCGATCCGGGAGCGACGCTCTTCAGCAGCCCGTGCGGGCTCTTGTGACAGACGGCACACGTCGCGGCGAAGATTTGGGCCGGGGTCTTACCGGCCTCCAGATTCTGCGCCGCTGCCGGACCGGCAGCGCTCATCCAAAGCACCGCCGCCGCCAGACTAAGCGTTCGCCTCGACATCGTGATCTCCAGAAACTGCTCGACCGGCAACGGCCCTGCCGGGAGTTCAAATGATCGTAAGACAAGTCCTTAGCGGATAATCCGCGGAATGGAAACGCTGAGAATGCAACACTCTAAGTAAGATTGCAGCGACAGGGCATAGCCTCTCCTGCCCGCTATTCGGGCTTGAAGGCGAGGCCAAGAGGAGTGAAACTTCGGACCGTGGGGCTCGTTTAACAGGAATAGCACATTACCTCAGGCCGCCGCCCATGAGCTTTTTGCTGAAATCCGTTCTCCGCCGGTTTTTCCGCTACGGTTCAATCACTTTCATCACCGCGGACGGACAGTCTTTTACCTGTGGCGACGGGACCGGCACCCCGGTCACGGTCCGTTTTACCACCCCCTCGGCTCAACGCCGGTTGCTGCTCGACCCCGAGATGGCCTTCGGCGAAATCTACATGGATGGCGAACTCGTGATCGAACAGGGTTCGATCACCGACGTCCTCGCCGTGGCTCTCGCCCAGCCCTATGACCTGCCCGGCTGGGCCAAACTCCATCATCTGCAACGCTTTCTGGTCCGCCGCTGGCACCAGTTCAATCCGATGGGGCTGGCGAAGCGTCGCATCCAGAGCCACTACGATCTCGACAGCCGGATCTACTCGCTCTTCCTCGACTCCGACCGCCAATATAGTTGCGCCTATTTCGAGCGGCCGGACATGTCGCTCGAGGAAGCCCAACTCGCGAAGCGACGGCACGTCACCGCCAAACTGCTGGTGAAGCCCGACCAGCGTGTGCTCGACATCGGCTCCGGCTGGGGCGGGCTTGGCCTTTACATCGCGGAGATCGCGGGCGGTCTCGTCACCGGCGTCACGCTTTCGAACGAGCAGTTCGAGATGTCGAACCAGCGCGCCAAGGCGAAGGGACTGTCGCAACGCGCGAAATTCCTGCTTGAAGACTACCGCAAGGTGCCCGGCCCGTTCGACCGGATCGTGTCAGTAGGCATGTTCGAGCATGTCGGCATCGATCACTACCAGACCTACTTCAACCGCTGCGCCGAGCTGCTCAAGGACGATGGTGTGATGGTGCTGCATGCCATCGGCCGTTCCGAGGGACCCGACATTACCAACCCCTGGATCGCGAAGTATATTTTCCCCGGCGGCTATATTCCTGCTCTATCGGAAGTGCTGCCGACGATCGAGCGGGCCGGTCTTCTGGTCGACGACATCGAAATCCTCCGCCTGCACTATGCCGAGACGCTGAAGGCCTGGCATGAACGGTTTCTCGCTCGGGCGGAGGAAGCCGCCAGAATTTATGATGAGCGTTTCGTACGGATGTGGCGCTTCTACCTCGCCTGCTCGGAGATGAGTTTCCGCAAGCAGAACATGATGGTGTTCCAGATTCAGCTCAGCAAACGGCAGGGCGTGGTTCCCATCACACGCGACTACATCGCGCGAGAGGAACAGCGGCTGCGAGAATTGGAAACCGCACACACGCAGCCCCTGCAACAGGCCGGGGAATAACAAAAGATCAACACGAATCGTTGTCTTTATGCTGCGTGACGATCAGGTTGTGGGTGGCGTGTGTATAAGCTGACATCCTGCTTTGAACACTGACAGCCGGGGTGCTTGATGAGCGCCCGCCTTTTCCGATTTGAAAGCGCATCTGAACGTCATGGCCGTTTCCGACTCGAACATCGTCAAGCTCGCGCCCGAAGCCGGCGCACAGGCCTACCGTACCGCGCCCCACAACATCGAGGCGGAACAGAGTCTGCTCGGCGCGATCCTCGTGAACAACGATGCGTTCTACCGCGTCTCGGACTTTCTCGAACCGAAACACTTCTTCGAACCGATCCATCAGGAGATTTTCGAGACGGCGGCAAGCCTGATCCGCGCGGGCAAGGTCGCGACACCGGTGACGCTGAAAACCTTCCTGCCCGCCGATATCGATCTCGGCGGTATCACGGTCAGCCAGTATCTCGCCCGCCTCGCTGCGGAAGCCACCACCATCATCAACGCCCAGGATTATGGGCGGACGATCTACGACCTCTCGCAGCGCCGCGACCTGATCCGCATCGGCGAGGACATGGTCAATGTCGCCTACGACGCGCCGGTCGATTTCGCCCCGCGCGCGCAGATCGAGGATGCCGAGCGACGCCTCTACGAACTTGCGGAGCAAGGCCAGTATGACGGAGGCTTCCAGAAATTCGGACAGGCGCTGACAGTCGCCATCGACATGGCCGCGGCAGCCTATGCGCGCGATGGCAATCTCTCCGGTCTTGCCTCCGGCCTGCGCGACATGGACAGCAAGATGGGCGGGCTGCAACCCTCCGACCTCATCATTCTTGCCGGACGTCCGGCGATGGGAAAGACCGCGCTCGCCACCAACATCGCTTACAACGTCGCACGTTCTTACCAGGGCGAACTACAGCCTGACGGCACAACGAAAACCGTCAATGGCGGCGTGATCGGCTTCTTCTCGCTGGAAATGTCGGCCGAGCAGCTCGCCACCCGTATTCTGTCCGAACGCACCGGCATCTCGTCGAGTTTGATCCGCCGCGGCGGCATCACTGAAAGAGATTTCGAGAAAATCCGCGATCATGCCATCGAAATGCAGCACCTGCCCTTCCATGTCGACGACACCGGCGGCCTGTCGATCGCGCAATTGATGGCGCGCGCGCGGCGGCTGAAGCGGCAGAAGGGTCTCGACCTTCTCATCATCGACTACATCCAGCTCCTGTCGGGTTCGGGCAAGCGCTCCGACAACCGCGTGCAGGAAATCACCGAGATCACCACCAGCCTGAAGGCGCTGGCGAAGGAACTGAACGTCCCGATCATCGCGCTGTCGCAGTTGTCGCGTCAGGTCGAAGCCCGCGACGACAAGCGCCCGCAACTCGCCGACCTTCGCGAATCCGGCTCGATCGAGCAGGACGCCGACGTGGTGCTGTTCGTGTTCCGCGAGGAATACTACCTGCAAAGCAAGGAGCCGAAGGTCGGCACGCCGGAACATGAAAAGTGGCAACTGGACATGTCGCTGGTCCACGGCAAGGCCGAGGTCATCATCGGCAAGCAGCGTCACGGACCTACCGGCACCATCAAGCTGGCGTTCGAATCCAACGTGACCCGTTTCGCAGATCTCGCCGAAGACGATCACCTGCCGGCGCACATTTGATCTTTGGCACGGGAAGCGTGATATGAGAGGCTGATCTCAGCCTCCAGCCGCGTCCTTTCATGACACCTTTTCCCGATACCTCGGTCCAGATCGATTCCCACACGCTGCAGGGAGCAACCGGCGTGCTGACCGTCGATCTCGACGCGCTCGCCACCAACTGGAAGGCATTGGAAAGCCGTGCCGTGCCTGCGGAGTGCTCCGCCGTGGTCAAGGCCGACGCGTATGGCTGCGGGATCGTGCCCGTGACGCGCAAGCTCGCCAGCATCGGCTGCAAGACGTTCTTCGTCGCAACTCTCGACGAGGCGAAGCTCGCGCGCGAGGCTGCGCCGAAGGCCGCAATCTACGTGCTGGACGGATTCTTCGCCAATTGCGGAGACGATTTTGCGAAGATCGATTGTCGGCCGGTGATCGGTGATCTCAATGAGCTTGCGGAATGGGATGCATTCCGCCGCACCCGCGGCTGGACCGGCCTTGCCGCGCTCCATGTCGACACCGGCATGAACCGCCTCGGTCTGACCGTGGACGAGGCGCGCGGACTAACGCCGCGCATCCGGCAGGCCGATCACGGCATCGCACTGGTGATGAGCCATCTCGCCTGCGCCGAAGACATGACCAACGCGATGAACGGGCGACAACTCGCAGCCTTCCGGTCCGTCGCGTCCGAATTCAGCGGCGTCACCGCCTCGCTAACGAATTCGTCCGGCATCTTTCTCGGCTCCCATTTCCACATGGACATGGTGAGACCAGGTGCGGCGCTGTATGGCGTCAACCCAACACCGGAAGCCGACAACCCGATGCAGCCGGTGGTGGGCCTCAAGGTCCGCATCGCCCAGATTCGCAACGTGCCCAAAGGCGAGACAGTCGGCTACGGCGCGTTGTGGCACGCCAAGCGCCCGACAAGGCTCGCCATCGTCAGCACCGGATACGCCGACGGCTATTTCCGTGCTGCAAGCGGCATCGAAGGCACTCGCAGCGCACAGGCCGTCGTGGCGGGACAGCGTTGCCCGATCGTGGGACGTATCTCGATGGACCTGATGGCGATCGACATCACCGACCTGCCGCACGGCACGGTCCGCCGCGGCCACTTCATCACTCTGATCGGTGACGGAGTGACCGTCGACGAACTCGGGCACCATTTCGGTACCATCGGCTATGAGGTGCTGACCAGCCTCGGCCGCCGCTACGCGCGCGACTATCGGGGCAATGTCATCCCCGACTCCAAGACGACCCCAGAGAGGGCGGCTTCGGAAAATACAATTTCGGAAAAGTCCCCTACCTAAGGCAAACGCGGCCGGCGACGGGTTGACTTTTTAACCCGAATAAGAACAAAGATAGAACATATTTGTTCGCGGGTGCCCGATGGCCAAACACGCCCCCTCTTTCGTCTGCCAAAACTGCGGCTCGGCCTACAACAAATGGCAGGGTAAATGCGAAGGCTGCGGCGAGTGGAACACGCTCTCCGAAGAGGATTCGATTGCGGCCACCGCGATGCCCGCGAGCAGCCGCCCCAAGCGCAAGGGCCGCCTGTTCACATTGGAATCGCTGACGGGTGAGTCCCAACAAGCCCCGCGCTTGCCTTCCGGAATGGCGGAACTCGATCGCGTCACTGGCGGCGGTTTCGTGCGCGGCTCGGTCCTCTTGGTCGGCGGCGATCCCGGCATCGGCAAATCGACGCTGCTCACGCAGGCCACCAGCCTGCTCGCGCGCGCCGGCCATCGCGCCGTCTACATCTCCGGCGAGGAAGCCGTCGCACAGGTTCGGTTGCGCGCCGCGCGACTCGGTCTGGCTGACGCGGCGGTTCAACTCGCGGCAGAGACTTCGGTTGAAGATATCATTGCAACCCTTTCGGAAGGCACACCTCCCCGACTCGTCGTCATCGACTCCATCCAGACGATGTGGACCGACACGGTGGAATCCGCACCCGGCACGGTGACGCAGGTCCGCGCGTCCGCGCAGGCCCTCATTCGCTTCGCCAAGAAATCCGGTGCGGCCCTCATTCTTGTTGGCCACGTCACCAAGGACGGCCAGATCGCGGGACCGCGCGTCGTCGAGCACATGGTCGATGCCGTGCTGTCGTTCGAGGGCGAAGGCTCCCAGCAGTTTCGCATCCTGCGCTCCGTGAAGAACCGTTTCGGTCCGACCGACGAGATCGGCGTCTTCGAGATGACCGGGCTTGGTCTGCGCGAGGTCACGAACCCATCCGAACTGTTTCTCTCCGAACGCGATCTCGGCAGCCCGGGAACGGCCGTGTTCGCCGGCATCGAGGGCACACGCCCGGTGCTGGTGGAATTGCAGGCGCTTGTCGCGCCGACCTCGCTCGGCACGCCCCGCCGCGCCGTCGTCGGCTGGGACCCGAGCAGGCTGTCGATGGTGCTGGCCGTGCTGGAAGCCCATTGCGGCATCAAGCTTTCGGGGCACGACGTCTACCTCAACGTCGCCGGCGGTTTGCGCATTCAGGAACCCGCCGCTGACCTTGCCGCCGCCGCCGCGCTCGTCTCCTCGCTTGCGAATGCCCCGCTGCCGGTCGACGCCGTCTATTTCGGAGAAATCTCGCTGTCCGGCGCGGTACGGCCAGTCGCGCAATCTTCCGCGCGGCTGAAGGAAGCAGCCAAGCTCGGTTTCGCTCGTGCGGTGCTGCCGGACACCGCGCGTGGCGATGCAGGCACGGGCGATGTCGGGCTGAGCCTGAACAGCGTCAATTCTCTGACCTCGCTGGTGGCGGAAATCGCGGCGCGCAGCGAGAAGCGTTTACGGCCCGCCGCTCAGGGATAGACCAACAGGTAAAATTTGAAATATCGACCGCCGAACGGCGCCACACAGATGGTTTGAAAAGCCACAGGCGGGGAAAAATTCACCTCAAGTTCCCGATTTGACACCTCTACGGGTCCGCATCGCGTGACGCCTGAAAATTGGCTGGTTATACAACGCCCGCATGGCTTGCGGGCCACGCCGCTACGCCGTCTGCTGAAATCCGGCGAGCCCTACGATTCGGGGTCGCCGCCATAACCGGAACAGCCTTTCCGATGCCGATTACACTGCTCGATATCATCGTCCTCGCCGTCCTTCTGCTCTCCGGCCTGCTTGCGATGATCCGCGGTTTCGTGCGCGAGGTGCTGTCGATCACGGCCTGGGGCGCGGCAGCGCTTACGACCCTTTATGCCTATCAAAAGCTGCTTCCGACCGCGAAGACCTACATCGCCAGCGACACGCTCGCGACCATCGCCGTCGTCGCCGGCATCTTCATCGTCACGCTGATCGTGGTGTCGATCGTCACGGTGCGCATCTCCGACATGATCCTGGATTCGCGAATCGGTGCGTTGGATCGCACCCTCGGCTTCCTGTTCGGCCTCGCCCGTGGCCTGCTGATCATGGTCGTCGCCTTCCTGTTTTTTGCATGGCTGGTCCCCGAGAAGCAGCAGCCTGACTGGGTTCGCGGCGCAAAATCACGTGTTGTGCTGCAAGGAACCGGCGATTGGCTGATGTCGCTCTTGCCGGACGACCCTGAAAACACCATCTTAAAACGGTTCAAGAAAACCAAGCCGGAAGACGAGCCGGCCGATTCCGCTCCGGACAACCGGACGGAAAACCCGTCGGACCCCGGCGGCTATGCCAAGTCGGAGCGTGACGGCATGAAGTCGCTGATCGATGGCAAAGCAGCAGGACGTTAACTGTAGGCTATGATGCTTGGGAATCGGGCGGTGGTTTCAGCTAGATATCGTCTCAATGTCGCGGAGGCTTGGTGAAACGATGAGCAACTTCTCCGGTAGTGCAGCCGCCACGGGCGAACGCGACCAGCGCGATATCGATCTGCACGGCGAAGGCGATACGCTACGGGAAGAATGCGGCGTCTTCGGAATCTACGGTCACCCTGAAGCCGCTGCCATCACCGCCCTCGGACTTCACGCTCTCCAGCATCGTGGTCAGGAAGCAGCCGGCATCGTCTCCTTCGACGGCAGCCGCTTCCATTCCGAACGCCGTCTCGGCCTCGTCGGCGATACTTTCTCCCGCGGCGATGTCATCGCCCGCCTGCCCGGCGACAACGCCGTCGGCCATGTCCGCTATTCCACCACCGGCGAAACCATTCTGCGCAATGTGCAGCCGCTGTTCGCCGAGCTCAACGCCGGCGGTTTCGCCATCGCGCATAACGGCAACCTCACCAATGGCCTGTCGTTGCGCCGCGAACTGGTTCGCCAGGGCGCCATGATGCAATCGACCACCGACACCGAGGTGGTCCTTCACCTCGTCGCCCATTCCAAGCGTACCCGCTTCATCGAGCGCTACATCGAAGCGTTGCGTGCCATCGAAGGCGCCTACGCGCTGGTGGCGCTCACCAACAAGAAGCTGATCGGCGCGCGCGATCCGCTCGGTATCCGTCCGCTGGTGCTCGGCGAACTCGACGGCTGCCCGATCCTCGCCTCTGAGACCTGCGCGCTCGACATCATTGGCGCGAAATATGTCCGCGACATCGAGCCCGGTGAAGTCATCGTGTTCGACGAAAAGGGCACCGAGATTCATAAACCTTTCCCGCCGCAGCCACCGCGCCCCTGCATCTTCGAATACATCTATTTCGCCCGCCCGGATTCCATTGTCGGCGGGCGCTCCGTTTACGAAGTGCGCAAGGGCTTCGGCGCGCAGCTCGCCCGTGAAAGCCACGTCGATGTGGACGTGGTCGTGCCTGTGCCGGATTCCGGTGTGCCCGCCGCCATCGGCTACAGCCAAGAATCGGGTGTACCGTTCGAACTCGGCATCATCCGCAACCATTATGTCGGCCGCACCTTCATCCAGCCGACGCAGAGCGTACGCGAACTCGGTGTGCGCATGAAACATGCGCCTAACCGCGCCGCGATCGAAGGCAAGCGCATCATCCTGATCGATGACTCGCTGGTACGCGGTACCACCTCCAGGAAAATCGTGCGCATGATGCGCGATGCAGGCGCCAAGGAAGTGCATTTCCGCCTCGCCTCGCCACCGATCGTGCATCCGGACTATTACGGTATCGACCTGCCGGATCGCGGCGGCCTGCTCGCAGCGACGCACTCGCTGGAAGAAATGCGCGACATCATTGGCGCGGATTCACTTGCCTTCCTGTCGATCGATGGCATGTACCGCGCAGTCGGCGAGCCGGGTCGTGACCCGGCCAATCCGAAATTCTCGGATCATTGCTTCACCGGCGATTATCCGACTCTCCTCACCGACCAGACTCAGGTCGAGCAGCCGCAGCATCAGCTCTCGCTGCTGGCGGAAGCAAGCTAAGCGCATTGAATTGGAATCCCGGAGAGCGACCGGTTCGGCTTAAAGCCGTCGCATCATGAATTGCGCATCCGCACCATAGCTGTGCAGCTTCTCGGCAGGCGGACCATCCGGCACCGCCGCAAATCCCTGCCGTTGCCAGAACCCAGCCGAACCATTGACCGCAATCAGCGACAACGACGGCAGGCGCTCAAGACGCGCCTGCTCAACCAGCGACACCACCATTTCGGCGGCGGCGCCGCTGCCCCGCACGTCCGACAACAGCGCGATGTCATGGAGATAATAGGTCGAGGGTCGGGCCGGCAATTCGCCGAGCAGCGCGTTCAGCGCTGGCGGTGCGCGATCGACCCACGGATGGCTGACGACATAAGCCGCGACCTTCCCGTTCTGTACGAGAACCCGGCAGCCTTGCGGATAGAGCCGCAATCGTTCCGCGAAGACCGCTTCATCCTCCGGAAAAGCGGGATGGATAAGCGCGGCCAGCGCGTTGACGGCGGGCAGATCGGCAGGCTGCATCGGCCGCCATAAAGGGCGTTCGGGGATCATGTCCGCCTTCTAGCATACCCATCGCCTTCGCCCCCACCCCTCCGCGTCACGCCGGACTTGTCCCGGCCACCGGCGTCTGTAAAACCTCTGCAACGAAAATAGCCCTGCACCCCGCGGGCTTCGATCCCGACAGGCGCTCGATGACCAAACCCCTCGCTTCCCGTATCGCTCTCGTCACCGGCGCGTCCCGCGGCATCGGCCACGCGACGGCGCGAGCCTTGGCCCGTGCCGGTGCGCATGTCATCGCCGTGGCGAGGACCCAGGGCGGCCTGGAAGAACTCGACGACGAAATCCGCAGCGAGGGCGGCAGCACGACGCTGGTGCCGCTGGACGTCACTGATTACGACGGCGTGGCGCGGCTCGGGGCGGCATTGAACGAACGCCACGGCAAGCTCGACATCCTGATTGGCAATGCCGGCGTCGCGGGTCCGTCCTCGCCGCTCGGTCATATTGACCTCAAGCCGTGGATGGACGCGATCGGCGTCAACCTCACCGCGAACTTCCAGTTGATCCGCTGTATGGAGCCACTGCTGATCCATTCGGACGCAGGGCGCGCGGTGTTCGTCACATCCGGCACCGCCTCCAAGGCCAGCGCCTATCGCGGGCCCTATGCCGCCTCTAAGGCGGGGCTGGAAGCGCTCGCGCGGGTGTGGGCGCACGAGACGGCGACCAGCACGATCCGCGTCAATCTGTTCAATCCGGGACCGATCCGCACCCGCATGCGCGCCTCCGTCATGCCGGGCGAAGACCCGATGATCCTCGACACGCCCGAGCAGGCCGCCGAATACATCCTGCCGATGTGCATGCCGGACTGGAACGAGACGGGCAAAGTCTACGACTACCGCACCCGCTCGCTGATGAGTTTCCGGTCACCGGTCTGACCCGCAGAGTTTTCAGAAACTTACGACTTCCGCTTCGCTTTGTGCGCGAAAGGATTGGCCTTCTCGCGCAGAGTGATGCGCACTGGAGTGCCCGGCAGGTCGAATGCCTCGCGCAGGGTGTTCGTGAGATAGCGCAAATAGGATTGCGGCACCGCATCGGCGCGCGAGCAGAACACCACAAAGCTCGGCGGCCGCGCCTTGGTCTGCGTCACGTAATTCAGCTTCAGCCTGCGCCCCGAAACGGCGGGCGGCGGATTGTTTCTGGTGGCCTGCTCGAACCAGCGGTTGAGCGCGCTGGTCGGGATCCGCTTATTCCAGGTGGCGTAGGCCTTCTCGATCGCACCGATCAGGCGGTCGATGCCCTCGCCCATCAGGCCCGACACCGCCACCACTGGCGCACCGCGCACCTGCGGCAGCAGATGGTCGGCGCTTTCGCGCAGCTTGCCGATTGCGCTCGGCGCGCGCTCCATCAAATCCCATTTATTAACGGCGAGCACGAGGGCGCGGCCTTCGCGCTCGACGAGATCAGCGAGCCGCAGATCCTGCTCCTCGAAGCGGTTCTGCGCGTCCATCACCAGCACCACGACCTCAGCGAAGCGTACGGCGCGCAGCGCATCCGAAACGGACAGCTTCTCCAGCTTGTCGTCGATGCGCGAACGGCGGCGAAGCCCCGCTGTGTCGAACACCCGCAGCTTGCGCCCCTTCCATTCGACATCCACCGCGATGGAGTCGCGCGTGGTGCCGGCTTCCGGGCTTGTCAGCAGCCGCTCCTCGCCGAGGAGATGATTGATGAGTGTCGATTTGCCCGCATTGGGACGACCGAGCACAGCGACGCGGATCGGGCGCGTAGGATCAATATCGTCCTCATCACCGATGTCGTCTTCATCCGCCTCATCATCGACGGGCTCCGGCATCAAATCTTTCAAGGCATCGTAAAGATCGCTCAGACCCTCGCCATGCTCGGCGGAAATGCCGATCGGCTCGCCTAGGCCAAGTGCATAGGATTCCGCGATGCCGCTCTCGCCGTGCTTGCCCTCGCTCTTGTTCGCGAGTAGCAGCACCGGCTTGTTGGCGCGGCGCGCGAAGTCGGCAAAAGCGCGGTCGTTCGGCGTGAGGCCCGCGCGCGCGTCGATCACAAACATCAGCGCATCGGCGGCGGCAATCGCCGTCTCCGTCTGCTCCTGCATCCGTGCGGTCAGCGAGCCACGCGGCCCTGAATCGAGGCCTGCGGTATCGATGATGGTGAATTCGAGATCACCAAGACGGCCGAGCCCTTCGCGACGATCACGCGTAACGCCGGGCTGGTCATCGACAAGCGCGAGCTTCTGCCCGACCAGCCGGTTGAACAACGTCGATTTGCCGACGTTGGGGCGGCCGATGATCGCAATGGTGAAGGACATGATCGATCCCGCCCGCCCTTTACGCGGTCATATGCCGGATGCCGCGTGCGGCGGATTTAATGCGAGAAGCTGCCGCTCGGCAACGGTGCAGGGAATGAGGACAATGGTTGCTCCTGAGCCGGAGCGGCAGCCGGTTGCTGCTGTTGTTGCGGCGGCGGAGCCGCGGCAGGTGCTTCGTCCGGCGGCGGCGCGGTGATGCTCCTCCGCTTGGCGGTGTGCACCCGTTTCTTGGGCTTCGGTTCAGGGGACGCTTCGGCGGCGACCGGCGCTCCGTTGTGCTGCGCTGCCCCGGCAGGCGCACCGCCGGGAGCGACAGGAGCCGTCGCAGCAAGATCGTCCTGCGGTGCCCCCTTGTAAAGCTCCTTCGGCACGCCCTGTTCGACGCCCGGCACGCCTTCCGGAAACACCGGCTTGCGGGCGCCCGGCAATGGCTTCTTCTGATCGAGGAAGTTCAGCATATCGGTGGGATCGAAACTGTTCATCGCGCCGCCACAACCCGACAGCACGCAGGCGGTGGCCACCAGCATGGCACCGGTGACTGCGCGGGAAAGGGAGCGTCTGGGCGAACGGACCGGCATGGGCTTAGCTTTTCGCGGCCGGAGGCAGCAGCGCGAGCAAGGCTTCCGCCCGTCTGCGCAGCGTCGCCGGGCTTTGCGGATCGTCGCCGATCATGTCGAGCCAGCGGCGCGCAGCGTCGTTGTTCTTGGCCCGCCAGGCCGACAGTGCCAGCAATTCGCGCGCGGAGTGACGGAACGTGTGAGTGCCGGACGCTTCGTCCGACAGGCGCTTCTCGATATCGTCATAAGGCGCGGTGTCGAGCATCAGGCTCGCCGCACGCAAGCGCGCGATTTCGCGGATGGATGCTGTGGTGTTGCTGTCATTGGCAATCGCATCGAAAGCGGCGACACCTTTTTTGGAATCCTGCTTGGCTGCTTCCGCCGCCGCATGCAGTCGCGCCAGAGCGCTATAACCCTGCGCATTGCTGCTCGCGATCTTGTCGAAAGCCGCCTGCGCCTGCGCGGGATCGGTCAGCGCCACCGCAGCCTCGAAGGCTTTTCCGGCTGCTTCCGCCTTCTGATTCTCGAAATATTGGTAGGCGCGCCAACCGCCGACGCCGACGACGATCAGGACGATGAGCGCGATGAAATGCAGCGAATAGCGGTCCCACAGCTTCTTAAGCTGTTCGCGACGCAGATCCTCGTCAATTTCATTAAATAGTTCAGACACTTAAGAAAACCCCGCCGATCGTCGCGACGCTCTATGGCGCCAGTCCCCTGCGATGATGCAAGCCGATACAGTAACGCTGTGGCGGCCACAAGGCAAAGCGAGGCGGATCAAAGCGTTAACCGCCGTCTCCGACGCCCAGAACCGATAAAGGCCAGAAAATGGCTATTTGGCGACCTTTGGCTTCAGGTTGTAGACGTGCTCGGGGCCCGGAAACGCGCGGGAGCGAACCTCGCTGGCGTAGTCCTGAATCGCCTTCTCGATGCCCGGCCCGAGGTCGCCATAGCGCTTCACGAACTTCGGCGCCCACGGCGACAGGCCGAGCATGTCCTCCAGCACCAGCACCTGACCGTCGCAAGCCGCGCTCGCGCCGATGCCGATGGTCGGCGCCGCGACATTCTCGGTGATCTTGCGGCCGAGCGGTTCGGCCACGGCCTCGACGACGATCGAGAACGCGCCCGCCTCGGACACTGCCTTGGCGTCTTCCAGAATCATCGCCGAGTCGGCTTCATCGCGCCCGCGCGCCCGGAACGAGCCGAGCGTGTTGATCGACTGGGGCGTGAGGCCGACATGGCCCATCACCGGAATGCCGCGGTTGACGAGAAATTCGATGGTCTCCGCCATCCGCTGCCCGCCTTCAACCTTGATGCCGCCGCAGCCGGTTTCCTTCAGCACGCGCGCGGCGGAATGAAATGCCTGCTCCTTCGAGGCCTCATAGGAGCCGAACGGCATGTCGACCACCACCATCGCCTGTTTCGAGCCGCGCATCACCGCATGGCCCTGCAGGATCATCATCTCGAGCGTGACCGGCACGGTCGTCTCGAAACCATGCATCACGTTGCCGAGTGAATCGCCGACGAGAATGATGTCGCAATATTTATCGACCAGCGCAGCGGTGTGCGCGTGATACGAGGTCAGCATCACGACCGGCTCGCCGCCCTTGCGCGCGAAAATCTCGGGCGCAGTTTTGCGCTTGGCTGCGGTTTGAACAGACATGGTCAGACTCCAACGACAGGAACGCCAATCACCAGCGGGTGGAAGGCAAATGCGAGCGCAAGATAGGCTACAACCCCGACCGCGACCGCGATGAGATCGTTGCCGATGCCGCCGACCGGAATCGGCGGAGCGCCGCTGTCAGTGCGATGCTTCAGCGAAATGCGGTCATACACCGCCCACGCCAGCACCGAGCCGAACAGGATGATTGAGCCGAGATCGCCGTTCGCGAGCAGATGCGCGAGCGCCCACAGCTTCACGCCTGCCAGCATCGGGTGCTTCAGCTTCACGAAGATGCGACCGCGGATATAGGACGCCACGACCAAAATGACCGCAGGCAGCATCAAGGCCAGGGTCAGATGGCGCATCGCCTTGGGCGGGTACCAGATATCGACCCATTCCGTGGCGCGATAGACGCTGAATCCCTTGGCCGCGAGCGCGATACCGATGATCGCCACGACGCTGTAGACTGCCTTGTAGCCACCCTCGCCGAGCCGCGCGACCAGCGAGGCACGCAAATCACGGCGTGTCGTCAGCACGTGCACGCCCAGAAAAAGCACAAGCCCCAAAATCAGAAGCGCAAAACCCATGAGAGCACCCCATCGGATCGATGGCGTCGGGTAGCATTTTTATGGTGCAACGCGCAATGCACCTGACGGCCGCGCCCTCACAGCCCGGCATGCAGGCGTATCTCGATTTGAAACGCCTAGTCGCCCTTGCCGGCCTTCTTCACATCCTTGACGCTCATGAAGGTGATGCCGGGCGAGCGTTCGCGGGTGTAGCCGAGATAGAATTCGTTCTTGGCGAGAAACACCAGATCGCCGTCGACATCCTCAGCGATGCTGGAGCCGTTGGCGTTGACG
This sequence comes from Afipia felis ATCC 53690, assembly GCF_000314735.2. Classification (NCBI taxonomy): domain Bacteria; kingdom Pseudomonadati; phylum Pseudomonadota; class Alphaproteobacteria; order Hyphomicrobiales; family Nitrobacteraceae; genus Afipia; species Afipia felis. Next base: position 1,127,706 of record NZ_KB375270.1, read on the forward strand.
AAGGTGTCGAATGTCTTGCGGTCTTCCGCCGTGAACCAGCGCGCCAACTGGAATTCGCTGATCTCGAAATCGACCGGCAGCGAATATTCTGCATCTAGTCGCGCCTTCAGCACGTCGAGCTGCAACTGGCCGACGACGCCGACCATCGCGGGCGAACCGTCGCGCGGGCGAAACACCTGCACGACGCCCTCTTCCGACATCTGCTGTAAGGCTTCCTTCAGCTTCTTGGCCTTCATCGCATCGCCGAGGCGGACGCGGCGCAGGATTTCCGGCGCAAATGATGGAACGCCGACGAACTGGATGTCCTCGCCTTCCGTCAGCGTATCGCCGATCCGCAACGTGCCGTGGTTCGGAATACCGACCACGTCGCCCGCGAACGCTTCGTCGGCGATGGCGCGGTCCTGCGCGAAGAAGAACTGCGGCGCCGACAGCGTCATATTCTTGCCGGTCCGCACCAGTTTCGACTTCATGCCGCGCGTCAGCTTGCCCGAGCACAGCCGTGCGAAGGCGATGCGGTCGCGGTGGTTCGGATCCATGTTCGCCTGGATCTTGAAGACGAACGCACTCATCTTCGGCTCCGAGGCCTCGACCTTGCGTGTATTCGATTCCTGCGCACGCGGCGGCGGCGCATAGCGCCCGAGCCCTTCGAGCAGATCGCCAACGCCAAAATTGCGCAGCGCCGAGCCGAAGAACACCGGCGTGAGATGGCCTTCGCGGAACGACTCCAGATCGAACGGCTTACAGGCTTCGGTCACCAGCGCGAGTTCTTCGCTGATCGCATCAGCATCGAGGTTGGGGTTGCGTCCGGCAAGCTCCCTGATCTCGATCTGCTCGGCCTCCCCTGTCTTCGCGCCGCCGCCTTCCAGCAGGCGCACGCCGCCGGTTGCGATGTCGTAGGTGCCGAGGAAGTCGCGACCACGGCCCACCGGCCATGTCATCGGCGTGGTGTCGAGCGCGAGCGTTTTCTCGATCTCGTCCAGCAGATCGAACGGATCGCGACTCTCGCGATCCATCTTGTTGATGAAGGTGATGATCGGAATGTCGCGCAGACGGCAGACCTCGAACAATTTCCGCGTACGGTCCTCGATGCCCTTGGCGGCGTCGATCACCATCACCGCGGAGTCGACGGCGGTGAGCGTGCGGTAAGTGTCCTCGGAGAAATCCTCGTGGCCCGGCGTATCGAGCAGATTGAAAACGAGATTGTCGAATTCGAACGTCATCACCGAGGTGACGACGGAAATGCCGCGATCGCGCTCGATCTTCATCCAGTCGGAGCGCGTGGAACGCCGCTCGCCCTTGGCCTTGACCTGCCCGGCAAGATTGATCGCGCCGCCGAACAGCAGCAGCTTTTCGGTCAGCGTGGTCTTGCCCGCGTCAGGGTGGGAGATGATCGCGAAAGTGCGTCGGCGCTCGACTTCATGGGCAAGCGGAGACGCAGAATCGGCGGCAATGGCAGTGTCGGTCATGATCGCGAGCATGTGGCAGGGAAATGCCTCAGGATCAAGGAAAACCGCCCCCGGCATGGGCTGCCCTTGCGCAAGCCGCCTTCAATTCCCTAAATATAGCCCTTGGCGGGGACGACCCCGCTTCGCGGCTCCGGGAACTCACCCGCCCGCCAAATCCCATCATTTTTGCGGGGACGACCCTGCCTGCCGAAGGAGCGCGTCATGGCGTGGGTTGTTCTGTTTTTCGCTGGGCTGATGGAAATCTGCTGGGCTATCGGGCTCAAATATACCGAGGGATTCACCCGGCTGGTCCCCTCGGTCCTGACGCTCGCCGCGATGACGATCAGCGTCATCCTGCTCGCGATCGCGCTGAAAACCCTGCCGGTCGGAACCGGCTATGCGGTCTGGACCGGAATCGGCGCCGTCGGCACCGCCATCCTCGGCATCGTGCTGTTCGGCGATCCGGCGACGGCCGGACGGCTCGCCTGCATCGGGCTTATCGTTGCCGGGATCGTCGGATTGAAACTCGCGACCTGAAGTCCTCATCATTGCGAGAGCCGCGAAGCAATCCAGAGTCAGCTTGACGGGACTGGATTGCTTCGTCGGCTTTGCCTCGTCGCAATGACTGCAATTTAAAGCGAGCGTTTGAAGTAGTGCGCGATCTCGCCGACGATGCCGCGGCGGAAGGTCAGCACGCAGATGATAAACACCGCGCCCTGCATCACCATCACCCATTGACCGAAGGATGCGAGATACTGCTGCATCGCGACGATGATGAACGCGCCGACGATGGGGCCAAAGGATGTCCCGAGGCCGCCGACCAGCGTCATCAGCACCACTTCACCTGACATCGTCCAGTGTACGTCTGTGAGCGACGCGTTCTGGGTGACGAACATCTTCATCGAGCCCGCAAGACCGGCCAGCGTTCCCGACAGGATGAACGCCATCAGCTTGTACTGGTCGACCTTGTAGCCGAGTGAAATCGCACGCGGTTCGTTTTCGCGGATCGATTTCAGCACTTCGCCGAAGGGCGAGTTGACGATGCGGTGGATCAGGAGGAATGCCAGCAAAAACACGCTGAGAATGAAATAGTAAAGCGTGTTGGTGTTCGACAGGTCGATAAAGCCGAACAGCGTGCCCTGCGGAATCCCCTGAATGCCGTCCTCACCTCCGGTGAACGGCGCGCGCAGATAAATGAAGAACATCAATTGCGACAGCGCCAGCGTGATCATGGCGAAGTAGATGCCCTGCCGCCGGATCGCGATCGCGCCGGTGATGACGCTCAACACGGCGGCCGCGAATACGCCGATCAGGATGCCGACCACTGGCGGCACACCCCAGGACTTCAAGGTATAAGCCGTAAAGTAGCTCGCGGTGCCGAGAAACATCGAGTGGCCGAACGACAGAAGGCCGCTATAGCCGATCAGCAGGTTGAAGGCACAGGCGAACAGCGAAAAGCACAACGCCTGCATCACGAAATAGGGATAGATCCCGGTCAGCGGCACGGCGGCCAGCAACACCGCCATGATGATGAAGCCAACGATCTCGTCCGCCATTGAGCGGTTCTTGGTGGGGGTCGCGTTTTCGGTGATGGTCGCCATGTCAGTTCGCCCGTCCCGTCAGGCCTGAGGGCCTTACCAGCAAAACCAGCACCATCAGCACGAAAACCACGGTGTTGGATGCTTCCGGATAAAAATACTTCGTCAGCCCTTCGATCACGCCCAGCGCGAAGCCAGTGATGACCGAACCCATGATCGAGCCCATGCCGCCGATCACCACCACCGCGAACACAACGATGATGAGGTCCGCTCCCATCAGCGGTCCGACCTGATTGATCGGCGCCGACAGTACGCCTGCGAGCGCGGCAAGACCGACGCCGAGCCCATAGGTCAAGGTGATCATCAGCGGCACGTTGATGCCGAAAGCCCGCACCAGCGTCGGGTTCTCGGTCGCGGCGCGCAGGTAAGCCCCGAGCCTCGTGCGCTCGATCAGGTACCATGTCGCCAGGCAGACGATCAGCGAAACCACGACGACCCAGCCGCGATAGATCGGCAGGTACATGAAGCCGAGATTGACGCCGCCGCGCAGTTCGGATGGCATCGCGTAAGGCATGCCGGACGAGCCGAAATAATTCTGGAAGATACCCTGGATCACCAGCGCAAGGCCGAAGGTCAGCAGCAGGCCGTAAAGCGGATCGAGTCCCTGGAGCCAGCGTAGCAGCGTACGCTCCAGCAACATTCCGAACGCGCCCACGATCAGCGGCGCAAGCAGCAGCGCCCACCAGTAATTCAGGCCGCCATATTGCAGCAGGAAATACGCGGTGAACGCGCCCATCATGTAGAGCGCGCCATGGGCGAAATTGATGATGTTGAGCATGCCGAAGATGACGGCAAGGCCGAGACTCAAGAGCGCGTAGAACGAGCCGTTGATCAGTCCGACAAGAAGCTGTCCGTAAAGCGCCTGCATGTCACACGCCGAGATATTGGTGAAGTTTCTGCATATTGGCTTCCAGCTCGCCGCTCGCGAACGTGTCGATCACATGTCCATGCTCGACGACGTAGAAGCGATCGGCGAGGTCCGCCGCGAACCTGAAGTTCTGCTCGACCAGCAAAATCGTAAAACCGTCCGCCTTCAGCCGCGAGATCGTGCGCCCGATCTGCTGGATGATGACCGGGGCAAGGCCTTCGGTCGGCTCGTCCAGCATCAGGAAGCGCGCGCCGGTGCGCAGGATGCGTGCGATCGCGAGCATCTGCTGTTCGCCGCCGGACAGTTTGGTGCCCTGGCTGGTGAGCCGTTCCTTCAGGTTCGGAAACAGGTCGAAAATCCGTTCCACCGGCATGCCGCCCGGACGGATCGTCGGCGGCAGCAGCAGGTTTTCCTTCACGTCGAGGCTCGAGAAGATGCCGCGCTCCTCGGGGCAGAAGGCGACGCCGAGGCGCGCGATCCGGTCCGATGACAGGTTGATCGTTTCCTTGCCCTCGAACATGACCGAGCCCCGGCGCTTGCCGATGATGCCCATGATCGATTTCAGCGTGGTCGATTTGCCCGCACCGTTGCGGCCGAGCAGCGTCACCACCTCGCCGGGCTGGACGTGAAAGTCCATGCCGTGAAGAATATGGGACTCGCCGTACCAGGCCTGCAGTCCCTTGATGTCGAGCACCGGCACCGTTGCTGCCTCAGGCATGCCCGGCTCCCAGATAGGCTTCCCGCACCCGCTCGTCCTGGGTCAGCGTCGTGTAATCGCCCTCGGCCAGAATATGTCCGCGCGTCAGCACCGTGATCTTGTTCGACAAGTTCGACACCACGTTGAGATTATGCTCCACCATCAGGATGGTATGGTTGGCGGCGATGCGTTGGATGAGCGCCGCGATCTTGTCGATGTCCTCATGGCCCATGCCGGCCATCGGCTCGTCGAGCAGCATCATCTCCGGCTCAAGCGCCAGCGTCGTCGCGATCTCCAGCGCACGCTTGCGCCCATAAGGCATTTCGGCTGCGCGGATGTCGGCAAAGGCCGACAGTCCGACATCGTCCAGGAGCGCCCTCGCCCGTTCGTTGAAGCGGTTGAGGACCGATTTCGACCGCCAGAAGTCGAACGACTCGCCGTGCTCGCGCTGCAGAGCGACGCGCACATTTTCCAACGCCGTCAGATTGGGAAACACCGCCGATATCTGAAACGAACGCACCAGGCCGAGCCGCGCGACATCCGCGGGCTTGGTCACGGTGATGTCCTTTCCGTTGTAAAGAATGGTCCCTTTCGACGGCTGCAGGAATTTCGTCAGGAGGTTGAAAACCGTGGTCTTGCCGGCGCCGTTCGGGCCGATCAACGCATGGATGGTATTGCGCCTGACCTTCAGGCTGACATTGTTGACCGCAGTAAAGCCCGCGAACTCCTTCGTCAGGCCGATGGTCTCGAGAATATACTCAGGCTCTGCCAATCAAAATCCCCGTCTTCGCACCGCAATAAGCACCGGCACATCCCGACTGCCAGAAGCCTCCGGTCCCAAAATTATGGAGCGGATTCCGCGTTCCGCGCAACGAGACCTTTGGACATTGAAGTGCAGTGCACAACTTCTCAAGTTTAAAAAAGCGGCTTAGGAACTGCTCAACTCAATTTCTGTCTTGCGTTTGTCAATATCGGGAACATGATGGACCTTTATCGGAGTTGATTTTCGGAGGCTGCACCATGTCGGCCAAACGAGATATCTCGCCCGACGATACCGACCCGTTTACAGGCACCTCGATCGAAGTCATCCGCGCCATTCGGCAGCGTGACCTGCTGAACAAATGGCTCAGCCTTTATAGCCCTCTCCAGCGCGCGCCCCCCTTCGAAGAATTTCATCTCGAATGCGCCGAGGGCGAGCGCGCATCATTCGTTCTCTACACCGTGAAGCTGGAGAACGGCCGCCCCCGCATCATGATCGACAGCGTCGGCACCCGCCTCGCGCAGGCTTACGGTACAGCCGGCGGCGGACATGAACTCGGGGACTATGTCGGCCCCAAACTCGCGCCGGTCATCATGCCGATCTATGAGGAATGCATCCGGCGCGAACTTCCGGTCTACACCGTGTCGAGGGTGCAGGATCGCGAAAAACGGACGGTGGATTGGGAGCGGCTGCTGCTGCCGTTCAGCGACGGCAAACGCGTCACCCGCATCATTGCCTCGTTCGAGACGATCAGCCTCGAGGGACATTTCGACATCAATCGGATTATGCGCGAGCGGCTTCCCATCGACGTCGTCCGCGCCGTGATCGACAAGAAACTCTACTTCGCGCGTCCCTCTCGCATCGAAACGCGCGACAAGATCGAGTTCGAATAAACCTGCGCCAGCCGGCAACCCGCCTCAGCGGGAAGCTTTGCCGCGCGCCGCTTTGCCGCCCAGTGCCTTTTCATAAACGTCCGGCTTGAAGCCGATCAGCAGATGCTTGCCGTCGTCGAGCACCGGCCGCTTGATCATCGAAGGCTGCGCCATCATCAATGCAATGGCCTTGCGCTCGGTCAGCCCCTCCTTGTCGGCATCCGGCAATTTCCTGAACGTGGTGCCGGCCCGATTGAGAACGGTTTCCCAGCCTTCAGCCTTGCACCACTTCTCAAGGTCGGCCTTGTTCACACCCGCTTTCTTGTAGTCGTGAAAGTCATAGGCGACGCCGGCCTTGTCGAGCCAGGCGAACGCCTTCTTCATCGTGTCGCAGTTCTTGATGCCGTAGATCGTGATGGTCACATGCGCACCTGTCGGGTCGGGATCGTGGCGCCTTTTCTAAGGCGCGCCGCGAAAAGTGCAAATCCCGCAAGAGCGGCTTTCAAAGCGCCAGCGACTGTTGCGCCGGGTCATCCCCATCGAGCTTCACGCCTTCGAGCCGCAGCATCCGAACCTTCGACGCCGCCCCGCCGGGCGCGGAAAATCCACCGACCTTGCCCCCTGCGGCCAGCACGCGGTGGCACGGAATGATGAGCGGGATCGGATTTTTGGCCATGGCCTGACCGACATCGCGCGCAATGCGAGGGTCCGAGCCGATTTCCTTTGCCAGCGCGCCATAGGTCGTCGTTTGTCCCCATCGAAGCCGGCGGGTCGCATCATAGATGCGCCGGAACAATTCATCCTGACTGGCGAGATCGAGTTCGAGATTCGAAAAATCGGCTTCCGCTCCTTCGAAGTAATGACGCACCGTCTCGACCACATCGGCAATGGTCGAAGTTGGCTCCGCTGGTGCTGCACCCGGCGTTCTTTTCAGCAGGAGGCGGCGCGCCTCATCCGCATTCCGCGTGGGCAACTGAAAGCGCGCGATGCCATCCTCGTTCCACGCGATGCCGCAGAACCCGGCGCTCGTTTCAAAAATGAAATAGCGATCGCTGCTCATGGTGATGCCTTTGCTCTCTCCATAAGATGGAATGTCCCGGCTGCAGAACCACCCGATTTCCGGCACCAGCCTATCTAGGAACGCTCTCGCCGCGTAAAAGTACGCCACCAGCCCGACCGCAGGAATAGCCATGCGCACGCCGACATCCGTCAAAGCGGCTGAAGAGCTTGGAAGGGTCAGGCTCTCCCGATCGTTTTTCATGCGCGACTTCCTTTACAGCGAAGTCGCCAGCATTCACGGGTTTGCCAATCTTCCGACCGATCCCGGCCTCGCCATCGCGGCCGGGCGTGGCCTCTGCGAAAACCTGCTCGAACCACTGCAGGACACATTCGGCCGCATCGCCATCCGCTCGGCCTATCGGTCGCCCGAAGTCAACGGCTTCTGCAACGCACACGACCTCAACTGCGCATCCAACGAGGCCAATCGCGGACGCCATATCTGGGATCAGCGCAGCGACGACGGCGGCATGGGCGCGATGGCGACGATCGTGGTGCCCTGGCTGGTCGATCGGCTTGCCGAAGGCACGACCTGGCAATCGATGGCATGGTGGATTCACGACCACCTGCCCTACAGCACCCTTCAGTTTTTCCCGAAGCTCGCCGCCTTCAACATCGGCTGGCACGAATGTCCGAGGCGCCACATCTCAAGCTACGCGGCGCCCCGTGGTGTTCTGACAAAACCCGGCATGGCCAACCATGACGGCAATCACGCGGACCAGTATCCCGGCTTCCCCGCGCCCGTGCTTTACTTGCCGTCGTCGATGTAGACGATGATGGCCGCGTTCGCGATCAGGATGGAATCCTTGCCTTCGTAAGGCACTTCCAGACCGCCCTGCACCGCTTTCACGGTGATCTTGCCGTAAGGCAGTTCCTGCGCCACAGCCGTGGTGTCCACGCCACTCGGGTCCGGCACGGCAACCGTGACATCAACGAACATGTCGTCGCGCGTTTTACCGACCAGCGGGAAGAAGCTCAGGCTGGAGTGACGAAGCGCATCGGACACTGCGCGCCGCGCCGCCTTGGTGCCGTCCTTGCCATGAACATCCACGCCCATGCCCATTTCGGTGATGCAACGTACCTTTGCCATTACTTGTCTTGCTCCTTACTGAATTCCGTCAGGCTGCTTCATAGCGCATGCCAAGCGGCGCGTCATGTCTCGTGCGCTGATCCCGTGTCGCGGCCCCGGCCCGCAAGATGGGCCGCCGACCGCCATGCATGATATGAAATACGCTCAAGCGTTCGCGCGGCGTCGATCTTCGCAAAAGCGTCTGCGGCTGCGGATTTTCCCGTTGCGACAGCAGCAAGCGTGGCCGCACGATAGTCATGCTGCATGCCTTCAAGCTCCCGCGCAGCACCCTCAGTCTCCCTGAGCACTGCTTCAATCTCCGCCGAAACGTTCCAGCCGATAGGCCCGGCATGATCGCTGAAAGCCTCCTCTTCGGTGATCGAGGCGCCGATGGCTTCCGCACCACGTGTGGCCTTCTCACACAACGCGGCAGCCTGAGGATCTCGACTGGCCGGCTCGGGGAATCCGGTCTGGATGATTTCCACGAGGCGCGCGGCGTGATCGAGCGCATGCAGCGTGCTGGCCATGCGCTGGCGCTCTGCGTCCGTCTCGGGCGGTTCGTGCAGTTCGGAAAGAAAGTCGCGCACCTCCTCAAGTGCTGCGGCGGCCGCAGCACCCTCCCGCTGGGCATCAACAGCCCTGCCCGAAAGCAAAGCGGAAATCGAAGCCGTCATTTTTTTGAGTGCGTCCGCTACGATCCGGCGCGCAGCCTCAATCGCAATGACCGGATTGTCGAGAGCGCTCGGATCGAGCACGCGCTCGACAGTGGTTTCCTTCGACGGCAACATCCGCTCCACAACGCGGGTGAACCATTGCGTCGCAGGAAGGAGCACGGCTACGCCGATGACGTTGTAGGCCGTATGATAGGCCGCAAGAACCGTCGTGCCGTCGACCGACGACGCCAGGCTTTTCATTAGCGGTGCTGTGAACGGAAAGGCGACGATCGCGATCAGCGCGGCGATGACCTTGAACAACACATAGGCCAGCGCCAGACGCTTCGCCGTCGTGCTCGCACCGATGGCGGCCAGCGCCGAACTCGTCGCCGTTCCGATGTTTTGCCCGATGATGAGAGCAGCGCCTTGCTCAAGGCTCACAGCTCCGGCGTAAAAGCTCGCGAGCGTTACGGCAATGGCGGCGGTCGAAGACTGCATCACCGCCGTCATCGCAAGGCCCACAACAATCAAGGTGAGGAGCCCGATCGATCCGGTGCCCCAGCCGACGCCGGGCGCACCAAGCACCGCAGGCAGATCGGACGGATGCAGGCTCTCTGCGAGGCCGCCCATGCCCTGTTGGAGGGTAGTGAGGCCGTAGAGAACGAGCGCAAAACCTGCAATCGAACCACCTGCCGCCGCGACCCGTCCGCTCGCCAGCAGTTTTGTCAGCGCGCCGATGAAAATCATCGGCAGTGCATAAGTCGACAATGACACACGCACGCCGATCAGCGCGATGAGCCAGCCGGTGCCAGTCGTGCCGATATTCGCGCCGAACACCAGGCCAAGCCCCTGCGGGAATGTCATGAGTCCGGCACTGACAAGTCCGATGGTCGTCATCGTCACTGCACTTGATGACTGCACCAGCAGAGTGACGACGGCTCCCCAAAAGGCGCCCGACAGCGGAGTGGATGCGGCCTTACCCAGCGCCGTGCGCAGCGCCGACCCGGCCAGCGCCTTCAGACCGTCCGTCATGACGGTCATGCCCAGCAGAAACAACCCGACGCCACCCAGAATGGCAATTACGGTCGACATGCTTCACACCCGTGCGACCGCTGGCAGACGAGGAGACTACTCCCACTCGATGGTGCCGGGCGGCTTCGAGGTCACATCATAAACGACGCGGTTGACACCTTTGACTTCGTTGATGATGCGGGTCGCGGTTTCGCCGAGAAATTTCATGTCAAACGGATAGAAGTCCGCCGTCATGCCGTCTGTCGATGTTACCGCCCGCAGGCCGACGACGAATTCATACGTCCGCCCGTCACCCATTACGCCCACGGTCTTCACCGGCAGCAACACCGCGAACGCCTGCCAGATGGTGTCGTAAAGTCCGGCACGGCGAATTTCCTCGATGTAGATCGCATCCGCCTGCCGCAGGATGTCGAGCTTCTCCGGCGTGATCTCGCCGGGGCAACGGATCGCAAGCCCCGGCCCCGGAAACGGATGACGCCCGACGAACACATCCGGCAGACCGAGTTCGCGGCCCAGCGCGCGCACTTCGTCCTTGAACAGTTCGCGCAGCGGCTCGACCAGCTTCATCTTCATGCGCGCGGGCAGACCGCCGACATTGTGATGCGACTTGATCGTGACGGAAGGACCGCCGGTGAACGACACGCTTTCGATCACGTCGGGATAGAGCGTGCCCTGCGCGAGGAAATCCGCGCCGCCGATCTTCTTCGCTTCCTCATCGAACACATCGATGAACAGCTTGCCGATGATCTTGCGCTTCTGCTCGGGATCGGTGACGCCCGCGAGTTCACCGAGGAACGTCTTGGAAGCGTCAACATGCACCAGCGGGATGTTGTAGTGATGCCGGAACAGATCGACGACCGTTTCGGCCTCCGCCATACGCAGCAGACCGTGATCGACGAACACGCAGGTGAGCTGATCACCGATCGCTTCATGGATCAGCACCGCAGCCACCGCTGAATCGACGCCACCGGACAGACCGCAGATCACGCGGCCTTTGCCGACCTGCGCGCGGATTTTTTCAATTGCTTCCTCGCGGAAGGCGCGCATGGTCCAGTCGCCTTTCAGGCCCGCGACCTTGCGCACGAAATTCTTGATCAGCTTGGCGCCATCCGGCGTATGCACCACCTCGGGGTGAAATTGCATCGCGTAGAATTTGCGCTTGTCGTCCGCAATGATGGAGATCGGCGAGCCCGGCGCTTTCGCCACGCCGCGAAAACCTTCCGGCAATTTCGTCACGCGGTCGCCGTGGCTCATCCAGACGTCGTGCTTCTCGCCCTTCTTCCACACACCGTCGAACAGCGCACAATCGTCCGTGATCTCGATCGCGGCGCGGCCGAACTCGCGGTGATGCCCCGCCTCCACCGTGCCGCCGAGTTGCTGGGCCATGGTCTGCTCGCCGTAGCAGATGCCGAGCACCGGCACGCCCGCCGTCAGAATCGACATCGGCGCGGACGGTGCATTGTCGTCGAGCACCGAGGCCGGACCGCCGGACAGGATCACCGCCTTCGGCTTCATCGCCTGGAAGGCTTCCTCGGCTTTCTGGAACGGTACGATCTCGGAATAGACGCCGTCCTCGCGGACGCGGCGGGCGATCAATTGCGTGACCTGAGAGCCGAAATCGACGATCAGAATCTTCTCGTGCGCGGCCGCCACATCAGGCGTCGCGGCACCGGTCTGGCTGTGTGCTGTCATGGCTGGGAGATACGCGAGGGGGGGCGGAGTCGCAACCCCGGAACGCCCGTAAAACCGGCCTTATCGGCAGGTTTTGGCGGCAAAGCCACCCCGCCTGCGTCGTTACCCGGCCTTGCGCAGGATCGAGACGAAAAACCCGTCGGTCCCGGTGCGCAGCGGGGTCATCAGCAGCCCCTGAGGCGACTGGCGCACAGCCTTGCCGAACTCCGATGCACGGTCCCCGAGCGCCCCGATGACCTCGGCGGGAGGGACCACGACAAATTCGCTGTGGCGGGCCGTAAAGGCCTCGATCTGGCCGCTGTTCTCCTGCGGCAGCACCGAGCAGGTGATGTAGGCGATCCGCCCGCCGGGCTTCACGAGGGCCGCAGCGCGTTCCAGCACCTCCACCTGATCCTTGAGCCGAACCTCCAGCGCGCCGGGCCGCATCCGCCACTTGGCGTCCGGATTGCGCCGCCACGTGCCCGTGCCGGTGCATGGCGCATCCACCACCACGAGATCGGCCGTCGCCTTGATGCCGGACAGCGGGTTTTCCGCGCCTTTCGGCGCGCGGATGTCGGCGTTGTGAATCCCCGCGCGCGACAGCCGCTCATGGATCGGCGCAAGCTGGCGCTTGTCGCGGTCGGTCGCAATCAGGCGGCCCTTGCCCTGCATCATCGCCGCCAGCGCCAGCGTCTTGCCGCCCGCGCCCGCGCACAGATCAATGACCTGCTCGCCCGGCTTGGCCTGCGTCAGCAGAGCCGCGAGCTGCGATCCTTCATCCTGAACTTCAACGCCGCCCTTGATAAAAATCTCCTCGGCGTGAACGCCGGGATTGCGCGCATCCGCCCCGAGCACAATGCGCAATCCGAGCGGCGACCATGGCGTCGGCTGTGCACCCAGATGCGACAGCGCGGCCAGCGCCTTTTCCGGTTTTGCGCGCAGCGTGTTGACGCGCAGATCGAGCGGTGCGCGGCTCGCCATCGCGGCCGCTTCCTTCACGCGATCGTCGCCAAAAGCCTCCGCCAGATGCGGATCGAGCCAAGCGGGATAATCGCCCGCGATCTCCGGCGCGGCATCGTCGAGCGTGCGGGAGTTGAGCGCGCTCCGCTCGGCATCCGACAACGGCACGGGCGCGAAACGCTCACCATTGCACAGCGCCGCGATGGCATCGGTGTCCAGCCTGCGCTCCAGCCTCAACGCGCCAAGCAGGCGCGCGCGCGAACTATCGTCATCGAGAAGATAGGCGCTCGACGAGCGGCGGCGCAGCGCGTCGAACACAAGACCCGCGATCGCGGCACGGTCGCCGGACCCCGCGAAACGATGCGCCGTGCCCCACTCCTTCAGCGCGGTTTGCGCCGGGGAGCGGTTGGCATCGATGGCGTCGAGAACTTCAATGGCAGCGGACAGCCGTGCAGCAGGTGTCATGACTATCCTTCAGTCGTTATGTGAGCGTCGGAAACAGGATGCGTAGTGCGAAGTACACCCACATCGCCAGCAATACCAGCGCGCCGGCGATAAAGAGCGAACCTCGCGATCCCTCGCCCGCGCTCCGTATCAGAATGCCCGCATGCAGCGCCTGCACCACCAGAAACACCCATGCCAGCAGAACCATCACCAGATCGGCCTGCCGCAGCGGCAGCGCAAGCGCCACAACGACGTAGAACAAGGTATGAAGGTGGTAGTTGAACGAACCTTCCGCAGGACCGCCTGCGAGTGAAAGACGCTGTCCATGCCAGAACAGCACCCCGAATGTCAGGGCCACAAGAACGAAAACCGGCAACAAAATGCCCTGGTACATCATAACGGCATCTCCAAACATCAAAGTATGGATCGCCCGCGCGCACCCAGATCATGGATGCGTCGCGGGCTTGCCGTAATAACTACGCTCCGCCGGGATAGTTCGGGCTCTCGCGCGTAATCGTCACATCGTGGACGTGGCTTTCGCGCAATCCCGCGCCGGTGATGCGGACAAATTCCGCCTTGGCGTGGAAGTCCTTCAGCGTCCGCGCGCCGACATATCCCATCGCAGCGCGCAGGCCACCGGCCAACTGATGCAGAACGGCGGCGACCGGTCCCTTGTACGGTACCTGCCCCTCTATGCCTTCCGGCACCAGCTTGAGCGTGTCCTTGATGTCCTGCTGGAAATAACGGTCGGCCGAGCCGCGCGACATCGCCCCGACCGAACCCATGCCGCGATAAGCCTTGTAGGAACGGCCTTGCCACAGGAACACTTCGCCCGGCGTCTCGTCGGTACCGGCGAGCAGCGAGCCGACCATCGCGACGTCCGCGCCTGCGGCCAGCGCCTTGGCGAGATCGCCGGAGAACTTGATGCCGCCATCAGCGATCACCGGGATGTTCGCCTTCTTCGCCGCCTCGACCGAATCCATGATCGCGGTGAGCTGCGGCACGCCGACGCCCGCGACGATACGCGTGGTGCAGATCGAGCCCGGGCCAATGCCGACCTTGATCGCGTCCGCACCGGAATCAATCAGCGCCTGGGTGCCTTCCTTGGTCGCGACGTTGCCCGCCACGACCTGTACCGCATTCGATAGCCGCTTGATGCGGTTGACCGCATCGAGCACGCGCTGCGAATGACCGTGTGCGGTATCGACCACAACGACGTCGACGCCCGCGTCGATCAGCCGTTCGGTGCGCTCGAAACCGCCATCGCCGACCGTGGTCGCGGCAGCAACGCGCAAGCGCCCCTGCTCGTCCTTGGAAGCGAGCGGATAGGCCACCGCCTTCTCCATATCCTTCACGGTGATGAGGCCGACGCAACGGTACTGGTCATCGACAACGAGAAGTTTCTCGATCCGGTTCTGGTGCAGCAGCTTCTTGGCTTCGGTCTGATTGACGCCGCCTTCACGCACGGTGACGAGGTTCTGGTGCGTCATCAATTCGGAAACCTTCTGGTCCGGATTGGTGGCGAAGCGCACGTCGCGGTTGGTGAGAATGCCGACGAGCTTGCCGGGCTGACCGTTGCCGCCGCCGGTGACCACCGGAATGCCGGAGAAGCCGTGATCCTTCATCATCGCCAGTGCATCGGCGAGCCGCGCATCGGGCGCGATGGTAAGCGGATTGACCACCATGCCGGATTCGAACTTTTTCACCTGCCGCACCTGTGCAGCCTGATCCTCGGGGCTGCCGAAATTGCGGTGAATGACACCGATGCCGCCCGACTGCGCCATCGCGATCGCCATGCGGGCCTCGGTCACCGTATCCATGGCGGAGGCCATGATCGGAATGTTGAGGGGAACAGCGCGGGTGAGATGGGTGCGCAGATCGGCGTCGGAGGGCATCACTTCCGAGAGGCCGGGCTTCAACAACACGTCGTCGAAGGTGAACGCTTCCCGGATTGCCTGATCGATGGACGCCATTGCCAACTCCCTCCAGCGGCCTCGCCGCGATAACATCTCAGGATGTACGACGATCCGGCGGCGCTTTGGCACCGCACGGGAATCGTGGCCCATCAATGGGATTGGCGGTGGTCGATAGCATGGCGACCCCGCATTTCAAAGCCTTTCTCGTGATTTTGACAGGCTTTTAGGCGATGGCAGCCATACCGCCGGAAAGGCCGTGCGCGGGAACGGCTGCGGTCACAGCGAGTTGACCGGCCGGACCGCCCTCACCTGCGGCACAGGCTACTTTCTCCATCAGCCGGGCTTTGCCGATCCTCCCGCCATTGCTACCAACCTGCAGATGCAGAAAGAACGCCTGATTCCGCTGATCGTCGCCTGCGCCCTGTTCATGGAGAACATGGACTCCACGGTCATTGCGACGTCGCTGCCCGCCATCGCGACCGACATCGGTACCAATCCGCTGGCGCTGAAAGTCGCGATTACCTCCTATCTGCTGTCGCTGGCGGTGTTCATCCCCGGCAGCGGCTGGATGGCGGACAGGTTCGGCGCGCGCAACGTGTTCGCATCCGCCATCGCCGTTTTCATGCTTGGCTCGATCGGGTGTGCGCTCTCGGGCTCGCTCACTGACTTCGTCTTCGCTCGCATCCTTCAGGGCATGGGCGGCGCGATGATGATGCCGGTCGGCCGCCTGGTGCTGTTGCGGACCATCGACAAGAGCGCGCTGGTCAACGCGATGGCATGGGTCACCGTACCCGCTTTGCTCGGCCCGGTGATCGGTCCGCCGCTCGGCGGCTTCATCACCACCTATTTTTCGTGGCACTGGATTTTCCTCATCAACATCCCGATCGGATTTCTCGGCATCTATCTCGCCATCCGTTTCATCGACCCGATCCGAAGCATCAATCCCGAACGGTTCGACCTCGTCGGCCTGCTGCTGGCGGGGCTTGCGGTGGCCGGATTGGCCTTCGGGCTGTCGGTGGCCGGACTCAATCTTCTGCCGTGGCAACTCGTCGTCGGCCTGATCGCGGGCGGTATCGTCTCGGGCCTGTTCTATATCCGGCACGCGCGCAGAACCGCCTCGCCCGTGCTCGACTTCTCGCTGCTGCAACTGCCGACCTTGCGCGCGAGTCTTGGAGGCGGCTTCCTGTTCCGCATGGGCATCGGCGCGTTGCCGTTCCTGTTGCCATTGCTCATGCAACTCGGATTCGGCCTATCGCCGTTCCAGTCCGGCATGGTGACGTTCGCCTCCGCCATCGGCGCGATGGGCATGAAGACGTTCGCCGCGCGCATCATCCGCACGTTCGGTTTCAGACCGGTCATCCTGTTCAACGTGTTCGTCGCATCCGCCTCGCTCGCCGCCTGCGCGCTGTTCACGCCGGCCACGCCGCTGCTGCTCATCATGATCATCCTGATCGTCGGCGGCTTCTTCCGCTCGCTGCAGTTCACCGCGATCAACACATTGGCTTATGCGGAGGTCGAACCGCCGCAGATGAGCCGCGCCACCACGCTCGCGAGCGTCAACCAGCAACTGGCGATTTCGGCGGGCGTCGCCGTCGGCGCATTCGCGGTGGAAGCCACGGTGCGCTTCCGGCAAGCAGCAGAACTCAGCGCGGCCGACTTTTGGCCTGCTTTTGTCGTCGTCTCGCTGATCTCGTTGTCGTCGTTCTGGTCGTTCTATCGCCTGCCCACCAATGCCGGTTATCAGATCTCCGGTCAGAAGGTCGAGGCGATGGAAGGCCCGAAGGCGGCCGATACCGCCGCCAACGAGACCACCGCCGAGGTGCGCGACCAGCGGCTTGGCTAAGCCTGCGCGCCGCCGCGAAAACCTATCGCGAGCACATAACGCTCAGACGAGTCCTGACGGCTCGCCGCAGGCTTGACGTGACGCACGGTCGCAAAATTGCGTTTCAGCTCCGCCTGCAACGTGGCATCCGCCCCGCTCTGAAAGACCTTCGCCAGAAACACGCCGCCGGGATTGAGCACTTCGGCCGCGAACGCAGCCGCGCTTTCGACGAGACCAACAATGCGCAACTGGTCGGTCTTGCGGTGGCCCGTGGTGTTGGCGGCCATGTCCGACATCACGATGTCAGCGCCGCCGCCGAGCATCGCGCGCAATTTTTCCGGCGCATCGTCGGCGAGGAAATCGAGTTGCGCGAAGGCGACGCCTGGAATTTCGCCCATCTCCAGAAGATCGATGGCGATGACCTTGCCCTTGCCCGCCTCGGCGCCGACGCGTTTGGCCGCGATCTGGCTCCAGCCTCCCGGCGCGGCACCGAGATCGACCACCGCCTGCCCCTGCTTCAGAAAGCGGTACTTGTCGTCCATCTCGAGCAGCTTGAAGGCTGCACGCGAGCGATAACCTTCCCGCTTGGCCTGCGCGACATAAGGATCGTTGAGCTGGCGCTCCAGCCACAGCTTGGATGACAGCTTGCGCTTGCCGCCGCTTTTTACCGTGACGTGCAGCCGCCCCGTCGTGTCTTTCGCCATGATACGCCTTGGATGTTCGCTTTCAGACCTTACACGGTCTGGATATAGCCGTCTTCGCGCATCATTTCGACCAGCATGCCTTCGCGCAGGCCGCGGTCGGCTACCCGCAACCGCGGCATGGGAAACGCCGCCTGGATAGCGTCGAGAATGGCGCAGCCTGCAAGCACGAGATCGGCGCGCTCGGTGCCGATGCAGGCATTGTCCGCGCGCTGGCGGTACGTCATGGTCAAGAGCTTTTCGACCGCAGAACTGATGTCATGACGGCTCATCCAGAGCCCGTCGACCCTGCGGCGGTCGTAACGCACAAGGCCGAGATGAACGCCCGCGACCGTGGTCACGGTGCCGGAGGTACCCAGCAGGTGCATGCCGTCGAGATCGCCGTTATGCGCGGCCGCGAATGGCGCGAGATGCGTGGCGACCTCGTTGACCATCGCCGCGTATGACTCGCGCGTGACGTCGATGCCACCGAAATGTTCCGCCAGCGTCACGACGCCAAGCGGCAACGACACCCATGGCCCCTTCACCGGCGGCGCATCGAGCTGCCCTTTCGGACGCATCAGCTTCACCACTTCGGTCGAGCCACCGCCGATGTCGAACAGGATCGCGCCGCGCGCATGCTCATCGAGCAGCGGCGAACACCCGATTGCGGCAAATGTCGATTCCGTTTCACGGTCGACGATCTCAAGTTCGATTCCGGTTTCCGACCTGATGCGCGACAGGAACGCATCGGAATTCTCCGCCGCGCGGCAGGCCTCGGTCGCGATGGTGCGCCGACGCAGCGCGCCGCGCGCGTCCATTTTGTCCCGGCAGACCGACAACGCGCCGACAGCGCGCTCAATCGCGGCATCGCTGATGCGGCCGGTGGACACGATGCCCTCGCCGAGCCGGATGATGCGGGAGAACGAATCCACGACGCGAAAGCCGTCGCCTATCGGGCGCGCGATCAACAATCTGCAGTTGTTGGTGCCAAGATCGATCGCGGCATAAGCAGGCGCGCCGGCGGCACGGCTTGCTTGCGCCTCGTCTACCAGCAGGTCCGCCTCCCGCTTCACGGCGGGGCGCAACTGCGCATGCTCCGTCATGCAAATCCAAATCTGCGCCGAGGCGGCGCGAAATACCTGTTCGTTACCAAATGTATCAGCGCAGGCGTCGCGTGCAACCCATCCTGTTCCCGCATCGCCGAAATGCTTAGGAACAGAGCCAGCTTTCACGACTGCGCGAGCCGTGATATCGCAACGCAAAACATAAAGCACCCGCGAACGATCGAATTAATGCGAATCTATATCGATGCCGATGCCTGTCCCGTGAAGGACGAAATCTACCGTGTCGCCGCGCGCCATCGCTGGCCCGTCAGCGTCGTCGCGGGAAATTTCATTCGCGTGCCGGACGATCCGATGATCGAACGCGTTGCCGCCGGCGCCGGCATGGATGCCGCCGACGACTGGATCGCCGCGCGCGCAACGAAAGACGATATCGTCATCACCGCCGACATCCCGCTCGCCGACCGTTGCGTCAAGGCGGGCGCGTCCGTCATCGCACCGAACGGCAAGCCGTTTACGGAGGAGTCGATCGGCATGACGCTGGCCGTCCGCAACCTGATGACGGATCTGCGCGCCAGCGGCGAAATCACCGGCGGCCCGCGCGGCTTCTCGCCGAAGGATCGCTCGGCTTTTCTTTCGGCACTCGATCAGGCCATCCGCCGCATCCAGCGCGCGCAAACAGCAGACTGAAACACATGGCCCCCCTCATCCAGCTCAAGGATATCGCCCTCACCTTCGGCGGCACGCCGCTTCTGACAGGCGTGGAGCTTGCCGTCGAAGCGGGCGACCGCGTCTGCCTGATCGGCCGCAACGGCTCGGGCAAATCCACGCTGCTCAAGATCGTCGCGGGACTGATCGAGCCGGACCGCGGCACACGTTTCGTGCAACCCGGCGCAACGGTCCGCTACCTGCCGCAAGAGCCGGATTTCTCCGGCGCAGCGACGACACTGGCTTATGTCGAAGCCGGATTGAACCCCGGCGACGATTCTTATCAGGCGCGTTACCTGCTCGAGCAACTCGGGCTCACCGGCAATGAAGACCCGGCAAACCTTTCCGGCGGCGAAGCGCGGCGTACGGCGCTGGCCCGCGTTCTGGCACCTTCGCCCGATATCCTGCTGCTGGATGAGCCGACCAACCACCTCGACCTCACCACCATCGAATGGCTGGAAGGCGAACTCGCCTCGCGCCGCAGCGCGCTTGTCATCATCAGCCACGACCGCCGCTTCCTCGCCAACCTGTCGCGCGCGACCGTCTGGCTCGACCGCGGCGAGACGCGCCGCATCGAAAAGGGCTTCGACGCCTTCGAGGCGTGGCGCGACGACGTGCTGGCGGAAGAAGAACGCGAGCAGCACAAGCTCGACCGCAAGATCGTCATGGAGGAACACTGGCTGCGCTACGGCGTCTCCGGCCGTCGCAAGCGCAACGTCAAACGTCTCGGCAACCTGCATGCGCTGCGCCAGCAGCGGCGCGATTATCGCGGCGCGACGGGCAAGGCCACGCTTGCGGCCGCCGAATCCGATGCATCGGGCAAGCTCGTGATCGAGGCGAAGCACATCGCGAAGTCGTTCGGCGAGCGCGCCATCGTCAGCGATTTCTCCACCCGCATCGCGCGCGGCGATCGGCTCGGCATCGTCGGCCCCAACGGCGCAGGTAAGACGACGCTCATCAATCTTCTCACGGGCACCGAGCCGCCGGATTCCGGCACCGTCCGTCTCGGCGCCAACCTTGAGATGGCGACGCTCGACCAGCACCGTGAAAGCCTCGATCCGAAAACGACGCTGTCCGATGCGCTCACCGGGGGACGCGGCGACAGCATCATGGTCGGCGGCAAGCCGAAGCACGTCGTCGGCTACATGAAGGACTTCCTGTTCAGCCAGGAACAGATACGCACGCCGCTCGAAGCGCTCTCCGGCGGCGAACGCGGCCGCCTGATGCTGGCGCGTGCGCTCGCGAAGCCCTCGAACCTTCTGGTGCTCGACGAGCCGACCAACGATCTCGATCTCGAAACGCTGGACGTGCTGGAAGACATGCTCGGCGATTACGAAGGCACGGTCGTGCTCATCAGCCACGACCGCGATTTTCTCGACCGCGTTGTGACCTCAGTGATTGCACCTGAAGGTCAGGGCCGCTGGATCGAATATGCCGGCGGCTACAGCGACATGCTGGCGCAACGCGGCAGCGACCTGAAAGAGAAAGCGGTTAAAGGCACACCTGCTCCGGCAAAGGCCGCGAAGGAATCCTCTCCTTCTTCTGCCGCGCCTGCTCCAAAACGCCGCCTCAGTTTCAAGGACAAGCACGCGCTGGAGACGCTGCCGAAAACGATGGCGAAGCTGCAAGCCGAGATTGCCAAGCTGCAGACCCAGTTGGACGATCCGACACTCTACACGCGCGACCGCAAGGCTTTCGATGCTGCTTCTGCGGCCATGGCCAAGGCTCATGCCGATCTGACGACGGCCGAGGAGCAATGGCTGGAATTGGAAATCCTGCGCGAGGAAATCGAAAGCTAAACCGGATCAGGCCTCGTCCCCGAGAGCGGGCCGCAACGCGAGGATCAGCGGCACGATAACCAACGCCGTCGCGGCCGCTGCGAGAACGCCGATAGTCCGGCTCGAATGGTCCGCGATCAGGCCGTAGATAATCGGCGCAAAGCCGCTGCACGCGCTCACGGCCGTGTAGAACATCGCGAAGGCGTGCCCGGTGTTCCCCTTGGGGGCAAGAGCGGGCACGCTGCCATACAGAATGGACGACGTTCCGTTCAGCACGATCCCCAGAAACGGCAGCAACACCAGCATGGGAACGAGCGGCACGAACAGCGTTGCTACAATCAGCAACGCTGTGGCGGTCTCTGTCGCGATGACACCACCAACGACACCAAAGCGCTGCGCAACCCAGTTGCAGGTCGCCTTACCGAAGGCGCCACCGACGAAGACCAGCGCCAGAGCAACGCCGACAATGGTCAGCGATCCGCCCTCGCCATGAACAAGAAAAGGAAGAAACAGCAGATAACCCATGCGGACCGCGGTATCGAGCCCGCCGATGCACATCAGGAGATTGAAGCCGGATCGCTCCCGCCCGTGTCCGGCAACAGCCTGCGGCATGGCATGGTTCACCGAGCGCGACGGCAACAACAGCAAAAGTGCGATCGCAACAGCGATGCCCAGCAGCGCCGACAATCCGACGACGGAGCGCCACGCCAGCACCGGCAACAACACAGCGACGAGCGCGGGCAACGTCGCCTTCCCGAGGTCGCCCGCGAAGTTGTAGATTCCGAGCGGCCCGCGGGCATCCTTCTGATAGCTGTCGGTGACAAGCAGCGACGCGCGCGGATGCTGGATGCTCGATCCTATGCCCGCAACCAGCAGGCCCACGCATAATCCCGGCAAGCCAAGCGGCAACACGGCGATCATAAAGCCGAGCGCCGCGACGAGTGTCGCTCCGGCCAGCGCCACCCTCGGTGTGAGATGCGCGGCCAGCTTGTTGCCCGGCACCTGAAAGCCGCTCATCATCCCGTAATAAAGCGCGCGCACCGTGGCCAGACCGGCGTAGGACAGACCGAATTCGGCCTGCCACACCGGCAACAACGCATAGAGCTGGTCGGTGTAGCCATCATGCAGCATGTGCGCGAGGCATGCCGAGAACAGGTTTCGGCGCTTTTGAGGAAGTTCGAGCTGAGGTGCAGGCGGGGCTGAATCGTCCAGGCTGGTCGTCGACATGCGCGCAGATTCCTTTGCGCTCATACTAGACCAGCAATCCTTTTATGACAGTCCTGTGACATCTCGGCATACCCGCGCCAAATGCATAAGTACGATACTTTCCTGCCTTTGCTGATTTCCGGTGCTGCAACTGCAGCAGCCCTCACGATTCACGTCCGGCCCGATCCTCCGAAGCGTTCAGCGTATCTCGCGAAGCTCCAGACTGAGCGCGTCGCGAAAGGCCTTGATCGGAAGTGCCAGACGACCGGCCGGTGGACGATGGACGACCCATGCCCTTACAGCAGGCTCGAAGTCCTGCACCTTGACGATTTTCAGCTTGCCGCGAAATGGACTTCGCTTCAAAGCGGCAGGCGTTGCCAATCCAATGCCCATGCCGCGCGCGACAAGCGACAACCGAAGCTCGGGGTCGAGCGCCTCCACGGCAATCTGAAACGGCAGATGCGCCGCATCAAAGCGCCGCTTGAGTGCCCGGCGAAATCCGCAGCCATCATGATTGATGACCCATGGCAAACGCGACAGGTCCGGCAGGCCGATGGTCTTCGATATCTTCAACTCGCGAGCGACCACGAAAATGACAGCATGCGTTCCGAGATCGTCGCATGCCAGTTCTTCCGGGGGCGCGACCCCATCAGGCAAACAGATGGCAGCAGCGTCGAGTTCGTTGCGGCCAACCCGCTCCGTCTGGTCCGACGACCAGCCGGAAATGACCCGCAGAGTGAGCGAAGGAAACTGCGCACGCAGCATGTCGAGCGGCACGCTCAATCCCGCCTCTGATAGATAGGGCGTAATGCCCAAGCGGAATTCACCACGCACGACACCATCGGTCGCCACGCCGGACTTCAGATCATCCAGTGTCCGAAGCACCAGCCGCCCCTGCTCGTAGGCTTCGCGCCCGGCGGCAGTCGGCTTCAGCGGCTTCGACTGACGGTCGAGCAACTCCACGCCGAGAACCGTCTCGAGGTTCTGCACACGTCGTGTGACCCCTGGCTGGGTGAGGTTAAGACGCGCGGAAGCCCCGACGATCGAGCCTGTTTCAACCACGGCGATGAAGGCGGCGAGATCGTTGGTATTCATGCTACTTTCGCATATTGATTATCATGACAATTCAATTGTTGCATATTGTAGCGAGCAGTTAAAGAGGCCTCCTTCGTCGATGTGAGACCTCCCTCATGACATTGCTTCAGACTGCTGCACCGCCCGAGCCCTGCCGATCCGTGCCCCGTTCCTTCATTCGGCTGGGGGCCCTTGCAACGGGCGTCATCGTCACCAACCTCTCAGCGCCGCAAATTCTGGTCGGATTGATCGGCCCTTCCCTCCACATGAGCACCACGCAAGCCAGCATGGTCAGCACGCTGACGCTCCTCGGCTATGCGGCTGGATTGTTTCTGCTGGTCCCCCTCAGCGACATTTTTGAAAACCGGCGCCTGATCACGCTGACGCTTTGCTGCACGGTCGCCGCTGCCGCCTGCACCGCTCTGGCACCGACACCGGTGCTTCTGCTGCTCTCCGTGTTCGTGCTTGGCGCTTTCTGTTCCGCGATCCAGATGCTGGTGCCTCTCATAGCCGCCATGACACATCCGGCCGAACGCGGCCGTGTCATCGGAGATGTGATGGGCGGGCTGATGGTCGGGATCATGCTCTCCCGCCCACTCGCAAGCTTCATCGCGGATATCTGGGACTGGCGCGGCTTTTATGCGGCGTCCGCCATCGCAATTGCGCTTCTCGCCACTGCACTCACGCGCCGGCTTCCATCGCTGCAACCGAGAGCAGACATTACCTACCCGCGCCTGCTGGGATCGTTCTGGACGCTGTGGCGTGACGAACCAGTTTTGCGGGTGCGTTCATGGACCGCCGCCCTCGCGATGGCGTCGTTCTCTGCCTACTGGGCTGCGGTTGCGTTGCGGCTTTCGGCCGCTCCGTTCAACCTCAGCCCGCGAGGTCTTGCCATCTTCGCGCTGGTCGGCGCGGCCGGTGCAATCGCGACACCGCTTGCGGGGCGGATGGGAGACCGTGGCTGGACGCGATGGGGGCTGTGCGTCTCGCATATTCTTATCATCGCTGCGCTGGGCCTGTGCGCGTGGGCCGAGTTCGCCTCCTCGCGAACGATGGCTCTCGCAATCCAGGGCTTTGGCGCCATCCTTCTCGATATCGGTTTCACCGGTGACCAGATCCTTGGCCGCCGCG
This sequence comes from Afipia felis ATCC 53690, assembly GCF_000314735.2. Taxonomy (NCBI): domain Bacteria; kingdom Pseudomonadati; phylum Pseudomonadota; class Alphaproteobacteria; order Hyphomicrobiales; family Nitrobacteraceae; genus Afipia; species Afipia felis. Next base: position 1,152,210 of record NZ_KB375270.1, read on the forward strand.
CCGTCAATCTCCTGCAGCCCGAAGCGCGAGGCCGCATCAACGGACTCTATGTCGGTCTCTTCTTCATCGGCGGTGGCATCGGAGCAGCTGCTGCGGGCTTCGCATGGACGTACGGAGGATGGGGCGCAGTCTGCCTGATTGCGGGCAGCTTTGGATTTATTGCCCTGATGACAGATGCGATGACTTCGACCGGAACGTCATAGCCGCAAAAAACAACCGCGCCTCGATTGTCATCGAAGCGCGGTTGCCAAGATCAAAACCGACCCTGTGGCGGATCAGGTTACTTGGTCAGCGGGCAGCCGCTTTCCTTCGCGGTCGGATACGCCTTATCGCCCGGTACGGTAGCGACCACATTATAATAATCCCACGGCTTCTTGCTTTCCGAAGGCTTCTTGACCTCGAACAGATAGAGGTCGGTTACCATGCGGCCGTTGGCCAGAACCTTGCCGTGCGCGGTGAAAGCATCATCCACCGGCATTTCCTTCAGCTTCTTGGTGACGGCCTCGGTATCCTTGGTGCCGGCAGCCTTCACTGCCTTCAGATACGACGTCACCGCCGAATAGGTACCAGCCTGAACCATGTTGGGCATGCGGCCGGTCTTCTTGAAGAAGCGGTTGCCGAAGTCGCGCGACCTGTCGTCACGATCCCAGTAATAGCTCTCGGTTAGCTGCAGGCCCTGCGCGGCCTGGAGGCCGAGGCCATGCACTTCGGCCAGCGTGAACAGCAGCGCGGCAAGCTTCTGGCCACCCTGAACGATGCCGAATTCCGACGCCTGCTTGATGGCGTTCGAGGTATCGAGACCGGCGTTGGCAAGGCCGATGACCTTCGCCTTCGAGCTCTGCGCCTGCAGCAGGAAGGACGAGAAGTCCGACGTGTTCAGCGGGTGACGCACCGCGCCGAGCACCTTGCCACCCTTCTCCTTCACGATCGCGGCGGTGTCCTGTTCCAGCGAATAGCCGAACTGATAATCGGCGGTCAGGAAGAACCAGGTGTTGCCGCCTGCTTCCGTCAAGGCACCGCCGGTGCCGACGGCAAGAGCGTGGGTGTCATAGGCCCAGTGGAAACCGTAAGGCGAGCACAGATCGCCAGTGATGCGCGACGATCCCGCGCCGACCACCATGTCGATCTTCTTTTCCTGCTTCGCCAGTTCCTGCACGGCGAGCGCCACCGACGAGGTCGTCAGTTCGGTAATCATGTCGACGTGCTCGACGTCGAACCAGCGGCGCGCAATGCTGACGCCGAGGTCGGGCTTGTTCTGGTGGTCCGCGTCAACCAGCTCGATCTTCTGGCCGAGCACGGAGCCGCCGAAATCCTCGATCGCCATGCGCGCGGCTTCGACGGACCACTTGCCGCCGAAGTCGGCATAGACGCCGGACTGGTCGTTCAGAACGCCAATCTTGACGCCCTCGGCGGCGAACGCCGGCCCCGCCGCACCAAGAAGAGCCAGAGCCGAGATTGCCGACAGATATTTGGACTTCATGTTTCACTCCCGATTATCGTTATTTTGCAACGCGAAATAGATGAACGAGACGGTGGTTCCACGACAGCCTAGCGGTTTTATGCGACACCGCCATAGTTCTATCGTTCGAAATTCTTAACGGCCCAATCGCCCCAGCACGCCCCGGCCCGCCGCCACCCCGGTCGCAAAAGATGCCTGAAGGAGGTACCCGCCGGTCGGGGCTTCCCAGTCCAGCATCTCACCCGCCATGAAGACATCGGGCCGCCGGCGCAGGCCGAAATCGGGGTTGATATCCGCAAAGGAGACGCCGCCCGCGGTCGAAATCGCCCGCGCCAGCGAAGCGGCTCCTTCGATCCGGACCGGAAGCGCGCGGACCAGATCGGCAAGCTCGTCCGGCGTCATAGCGGCAAGCCTCGTGTCGCGATGAAATGCGGCTTCATGCAGAAGCCCGATCGCGGGCGGCGGCAGGGTCAGCGCCTTGCGCAGAAACGTCGCGATGGACTGCTTGCCGCTCGGCCGGGACAAGCGTGTGGCAATATCTGGCGAAGCGAGATCGGGACGCAGATCGATGGTGAGGATGGCGTGCCCTCTTGCGGCGACGCCCTCGCGCAACACAGCCGAGAGCGCATAGATGCCACCACCCTCGATGCCGTCCTTCGTGACGACCATTTCGCCGCGCGATGTATGCCCGTCGAAACCGAGCACCACATTCTTGAGCGGCTGGCCTTCGAAGCGCTCGCGAAACGAGTCGCTCCACGCGACATGGAAACCGCAATTGGCCGGCTTCAGATCGCTAACCGCGATGCCTTGCGACGAGAGAAGGTCCTGCCAGCTTCCGTCCGATCCCAGCCTCGGCCAGCTCGCGCCACCGAGCGCGAGGATCGTCGCACGCGGTGCGATGACATGCGGCCCCTGCGGCGTCTCAAAACGCAGGGCACCGTTCTCGTCCCATCCGAGCCACCGATGCCGCAGCGCCAATCGCACGCCGAGGTTATCCAGCCGCGCCAGCCATGCGCGCAGCAATGGCGACGCCTTGAACGCCTTGGGAAAGACCCGTCCGCTCGAGCCGATGAAGGTGTCCTGCCCGAGCCCGTGCGCCCATTCGCGCAGCGCCTGCGGCGGAAACGCTTCGATCGCCTTACGCAGAAGCGGCGGCGCGTCGCCATAGCGCGTGAGGAAAATGTCGAGCGGCTCGCTGTGGGTGAGATTGAGCCCGCCGCGCCCGGCCATCAGGAATTTGCGCGCGACCGACGGCATCCGGTCATAGATAATGACCGACGCGCCCGCAGCCGCGACCGTTTCGGCCGCGATCAGACCGGCCGGACCGGCTCCGATAATGGCGACATCCGGCGCGCTCACGACATCAAACTGCTTTATCCCTTCGACTGCTGCCTGAGATGCGCGATGATGCCGGAAAAGTCCACCATGCCATGACCGGCGTCCGAGAAAGCCTGATAGAGCGCCTGCGCATGCGCGCCGAGCGGCGTGGCCGCCCCGGTTGCATGAGCGGCCTCCTGCGACAACCGCAGATCCTTCAGCATCAGCGCCGTCGCGAAACCCGGCTTGTAGTCATTATTGGCCGGTGATGCTGGCACCGGACCCGGTACCGGACAATAACTCGTCAGCGACCAGCACTGTCCCGAGGAGGTCGAGGCGACATCGAACAACGCCTGATGCGTCAGCCCGAGCTTCTCGCCGAGCGTGAACGCCTCGCACACGCCGATCATCGAGATGCCGAGGATCATGTTGTTGCAGATCTTCGCCGCCTGCCCCGCGCCAGCTTCACCGCAATGGATGATCTTGGCGCCCATCTTTTCGAGGACCGGCTTCGCCGCGGCGAACGCCTTGGAGTCGCCGCCCGCCATGAAAGTGAGTGTCGCGTTCTTCGCGCCGTTGGTGCCGCCGGACACCGGCGCATCGATCGAGCGCAGGCCCGCTGTGGCCGCGAGTTCATGCGCCTCTCCCGCGCTCGCGACATCGATGGTCGAGCAGTCGACGATCAGGGTGCCCTGCGCAAGCAAGGGTACGATCTCGCTCCAGACATCGAGCACATGCCGGCCTGCCGGCAGCATGGTGATAACGGTCTCGGCTTCCTGCACCGCATCCGCAACACTGGAGGCGATGGCGATCCCGTCCTTCGCTGCCGCCTGTTTGGAGGATTCGGCCAGATCGAAGCCGCGAACGGCAAATCCCGCCTTCACCAGATTGGCGGCCATCGGGCCGCCCATGTTGCCGAGACCGATAAAAGCAATCCGCGTCATGACCAACTCCGTCTGGTGACCGTAAAAACAATTTAGCGTCCGAACGGAGCGGTCGCGATATTCAACCTAAGAACGAGAGGCGCAGCGTCCCCTTTATCGGGACACCTTTTCTCGCACGGATTTCGCGGCGGGACGTTTGGCACGTGGCTCTCTTCCAGAGAGTGCCTTCTTCCGCCCAGCCTTCAAAATATCCACTGCCAGTTCCTTGTCACTGGCTGCACGGGCCAGCAAAAGGCTTCCCACCATGGTCGCGATGGTGCCGATCGCCTGCTCGCGCGCCATTCCGGGCGCACAACCGGTTTGCGAGGCCACGACATCGATCGCCGCCTCAAGCTTTTCAGTGAAAATGCGCCGCGTTTTTGTGTTGGAACGGGCAAGCTCGGCACCCAGCGCCGGTAACACACAACCGCTCGCGACATCATCGATGTGCTCGCGTGTCAGATAGCCGTTGACGATGGCGGCCAGCCCCTCGCCTGCAGGCGCTTTCTCCGCTCGCGCCTTCCAGCGCTGTGCGATGCCGTCCAGTGCATGACGGAAGGATTCCTCGATCAGCGCATCGCGCGACTTGAAATGCGCGTAGAAGCCGCCGTGAGTAAGACCCGCCTCCTCCATCAGGTCCGCGATGGCGATGCCACCGGAACCGCTTTCCTTCAGGCGCGTGACAGCCCCCTCAAGAATCTTTTCATGGGTCGCAGCTTTGTGATCCCGTGCGTAGCGCATCGCCTGTCCTTTATATGTCACACATCATATAATACAAAATAGACCATCGCGCAAAGCGATTGCGATTTGCTTTCCGTGATATGATCGGTGCCATATGACAATCTCTTTCCTCTTCTCTGCTTCCCAGGACACACCATGATTTCCAACTGGCTTTCGGCGCGCCTCGCCTCCCGCGACATCCATTACGGATGGGCCGTCGTGGCCGCGACGTTCCTGACCACACTCTCGAGCGCCGCCTCGATCAGTGCGCCCGGCGTGTTCATTGTGCCACTGGAGCAGGAATTCCACTGGAGCAACGCCGAAATCTCCAGCGCGCTGTCGATCCGCCTGTTGCTGTACGGGCTGGTGGCGCCGTTCGCCGCTGCCTTCATCAACCGCTATGGCATGCGCAACGTCGTGGTCTGCGCGATGACGACGATCATCGCGGGTCTCGTACTCTCGCTGTTCATGACGGAAGTCTGGCAGCTGATCCTGCTGTGGGGCTTCGTCGTCGGCCTCGGCACGGGCATGACCGCATTGGTGCTCGGCGCGACAGTCGCCGCGCGCTGGTTCGTCGCGCGACGCGGGCTCGTCGTCGGCCTGTTCGCCGCGAGCACGGCCACCGGCCAGCTTGTGTTCCTGCCGGTGATGGCGAAGCTCACCGAACTCTATAGCTGGCGCGCCGCCACCCTTGCGCTGTGCGCGCTGATGGCGCTTGCCGCTGTCATGGTGTTGCTGGTCGTGCGCGACCGGCCGTCCGATCTCGCGCTGCGCCCGTTCGGCGACGACGGCACCACGCCTGTGGCTCCGCCCGCGCCTGCGAATGCGCCGATCACCTCCGCCGCTCTCGGCGCGCTGAAGGAGGCTTCAACAAGCCGCGTCTTCTGGGTGCTGTTCTTCACCTTCTATATTTGCGGCGCCAGCACCAACGGTTTGATTCAGACGCACTTCATCACGCTGTGCGCCGACTACGCCATTCCCGCGACCGGGGCAGCGACGCTGCTGGCGATGATGGGCATCTTCGATTTCGTCGGCACCATCATGTCCGGTTGGCTGTCGGACCGTTACGACAACCGGTGGCTGCTGTTCTGGTATTACGGCCTGCGCGGACTCTCGCTGGTGATGCTGCCGTTCACCGATTTCACCTTTTATGGCCTGTCGGTATTCGCACTATTCTATGGCCTCGACTGGGTCGCCACCGTGCCCCCGACCGTTCGCCTCTCGGCCTCGACCTTCGGAGCGGAGCGCACCAATCTGGTGTTCGGCTGGATTTTCGCCGGTCACCAGATCGGCGCGGCCTCGGTGGCGCTGGGCGCCGGATTGTCGCGAACCTACCTCGCAAGCTATTTACCCGCGTTCTTCACAGCCGGGCTCCTGTGCCTGATTGCCTCGCTGGCCGTCCTGTCGATCCGTCGTGACAAACGCCCCGCAGTCGCCTAGGTCTGTACCGACAGATTTCTCCGGCAAGGCAGGACGATGCGACGGATTGTTGTTACGGGTATGGGCGCTGTATCCCCGCTGGGATGCGGCGTGGAGGCCAATTGGTCGCGGCTGATCGCCGGAAAATCGGGTATCCGACGCCTATCCGAGGAGGCTTCCGCCGATCTGCCCTGCAAGGTGGCAGGTCTCGTCCCGGACATGGCCCAGGATCCGGAAGCAGGGTTTGACCCGAGTCGTGCCGCTCCCGTCAAAGACCAGAAGAAGATGGACCGCTTCATCCTGTTCGCGCTGCTTGCGGCGGAGGAAGCGGTGGCGCAGGCGAACTGGCATCCGGCTGCGGAAAAGGACAAAGAGCGCACTGCCACCATCATCGGATCCGGCGTCGGCGGCTTCCCTGCCATCGCGGATTCCGTGCGGCTCGCGGATTCACGCGGCGTGCGGCGGCTGTCGCCTTTCACCGTCCCCTCCTTTCTCGTCAATCTCGCCGCCGGTCAGGTGTCGATCAAGCACGGCTTCAAGGGCGCGCTCGGTGCGCCGGTCACGGCCTGTGCAGCGGGCGTGCAGGCGATCGGCGATGCCGCGCGGATCATTCGTGCGGGCGAAGCCGACATCGCACTGGCAGGCGGCGCGGAAGCCTGCGTCGAGCGCACCGCGCTCGGCGGCTTTGCGGCGGCCCGTGCGCTCTCTTCCGGGTTCAACGACACGCGGGAGCGCGCATCGCGTCCGTTCGACAAGGCGCGCGATGGGTTCGTGATGGGCGAAGGCGCAGGTCTTCTCGTGATCGAGGAACTGGAGCATGCGCTCGCACGCGGCGCCAAGCCAATCGCCGAGCTCATCGGCTACGGCACCAGTGCGGATGCCTATCACATGACGTCGGGGCCCGAAGACGGCGACGGCGCGCGCCGCGCGGTCGTGCAGGCGCTGCAGCAGGCTGGTCTTGAGCCGTCGCAGATCCAGTATCTCAACGCGCATGCCACTTCGACGCCTGTCGGCGATCTCGGCGAACTCGCCGCGATCAAATCGGTGTTCGGCACAAACAACGGTGTCGCGGTGAGTTCGACAAAATCCGCGACCGGCCATCTGCTCGGCGCCGCCGGCGGTCTCGAGGCAATCTACTCGGTGCTGTCGTTACGCGAGCAGCTTGCGCCCGCGACGCTGAATCTCGACGATCCCGACGATGCCGCGGAAGGCGTCGATCTCATCCGCGGGCAGGCCCGCAAGATGAAGATCGATCACGTGTTGTCGAACGGGTTCGGCTTCGGCGGCGTCAACGCCAGCGTGATCTTCCGCAAAATCTGAGAGCTCGCAGGCCGCATGCCATCCAGCATGCGGCGCGATATCCCGATTTATTCGGCGGCTTCCGACACCGCGTCCGGCGGTTCGGAGCGGTCGCTGTCGGATGGCGTGCCACGCCCGAACTGCGACATCCAGTTCGATAGCTGATCGAGATAGAGATAGATCACCGGCGTGGTGAACAGCGTCAGCACCTGACTGACAAGCAGGCCGCCGACCATCGCATAGCCGAGTGGCTGACGGATTTCCGAACCGGTACCCTGCCCAAGCATCAACGGCACGCCGCCGAGCAACGCCGCCATCGTCGTCATCATGATCGGGCGAAAGCGCAGCAGCGCCGCTTTGTGGATTGCTTCTTCCGGCGACAGATGCTCGTCGCGCTCGGCCACGATCGCGAAGTCCACCAGCATGATGCCGTTCTTCTTCACGATACCGATCAGAAGCACGATACCGATCAGCGCGATGAGGCTGAAGTCGTAACCGAATAGCATCAGCGTCGCGAGCGCGCCGACGCCTGCCGACGGCAGCGTGGAGAGAATCGTGATCGGGTGGATGTAGCTCTCGTAGAGGATGCCGAGGATCAGATACACCACCACAAGCGCGGCGAAAATCAGAAGCGGTATGGTGCCGAGCGACTGCTGGAAGGCCTGCGCGGTGCCCTGGAAGCTGCCGTTCAACGTCGCAGGCGCGCCGATCTCATCCATCGCCTTCTGCACGGCATCGGTCGCCTGCCCCAGCGCTACGCCCTGCGCGAGGTTGAAGCTGATGGTGATCGCCGGGAACTGGCCCTGGTGGCTGATCGACAGCGGCCGCACCGGAACGGTGGTCCAGTGCACGAAGGCCGAGAGCGGCACCTGATCGCCCGTGGTCGGTGATTTGACGTAAATCTTCTGCAGGCTGTCGAGGTCGCCCTGCATCTCCGGCAGGATTTCCATCACCACGTGATAGCTGTTGAGCTGGGTGAAATATTGCGCGATCTGGCGCTGACCGAACGCATCGTACAGCGTGTCGTCGATCAGTTGCGGCGAGATGCCGTAACGCGACGCCGTATCGCGGTCGATGGTCAACGTCAGCGTGGTGCCCTCGGTCTGCTGGTCGGTCGCGACGTCGCGCAGTTGCGGCAACGTCTGCATCTTGGACAGGATTTTCGGCGCCCACTCGTTCAGTTCGGCAAGGTTCGCGTCCTGCAACGTGTACTCGAATTGCGTGCGGGTGGCGCGGCCGCCGAGGCGTACGTCCTGCGCCGCCTGCAGATACAGTTTCGCGCCTTCCACCTTGTCCGCCTTGGCGCGGATACGGGCAATGATCTGCGGCGCAAGCGCCGTTCTCTCGTCACGCGGCTTCAGCGTAATATAAAGACGGCCCGTGTTGAGCGAGCTGCCGCCACCACCGATGGCCATCGCAACGCTGTAGACGTCCGGATCGTCCATGACGATCTTGCCGAGCTCTTCCTGCTTGCGCATCATTTCCGCGAAGGACACATCCTGCGCCGCCTGCGAGGCGCCGGTCAGCAGTCCGTTGTCCTGCTGTGGAAAAAAGCCTTTCGGGATCGCGATGAACAGGATGACCGAAAGCGCCAGCGTCGCGAAGAACACCATCAGCGTGGTGAAGCGCCAGCGCATCACGAGGTTCAGGCCGCGTTCGTACCAGCGCAGCATGCCGTCGAACATGCGCTCGCTCCATTGGTAGAACCTGCCGTGCTGCTGATGCTCCTGATGCGGTTGCAGGAAGCGGGACGCCATCATCGGCGTCAGCGTCAACGACACGATCATGGAGACGAAGATCGTCATCGCCAGCGTCACCGCGAATTCGCGGAACAGGCGGCCGATGATGCCACCCATCAGCAGCAGCGGGATCAGCACCGCGACCAGCGAAACGCTGATCGACACGATGGTGAACCCGATTTCGCTGGCACCCTTCAGCGCCGCCCGGAACGGATCTTCCCCCTGCTCCACATAACGCGAGATGTTTTCCAGCATCACGATGGCGTCGTCGACGACGAAGCCGACCGCGATGGTGAGCGCCATCAACGATAGATTGTCGAGCGTATAGCCCGCCATCCACATCAGCGCACAGGCGCCGAGCAGCGCCAGCGGCACCGTGACGCTGGGAATGACTGTCGCCCAAAAGCTGCGCAGGAAGACGAAGATCACCATCACCACGAGGCCGATGGTCAGGAGCAACGTGAACTGCACGTCCTCGACCGCGGCACGAATGGTCGTGGTGCGGTCGCTCATGATCTTGACCTTGACCGCCGGCGGAATGGCCTTCTCCAGCCGCGGCAACTGCGCCTTGATCTTGTCGACCGTCTCGATGACGTTGGCGCCGGGCTGCTTGAAGACGACGAGGAACACGCCGCGCTTGCCGTTCGCCCACGCCGCCTGCTTCATGTCCTCGGGACCGGCGACCGCCTGCCCGATGTCGCGGACCCGCAACGGACCGCCGTTGCGATAGGCGATGATGACGTCGTTCCAGTCTTTCGAAGCAGGCAACTGGTCGTTGGCATAGATCGTATAGCTGCGGGTCTTGCCGTCGATGTTGCCCTTCGGGCTATCCACCGTCGTCAGAGCGAGCTGGGTGCGGACATCTTCCAGACCGAGGCCTTTCGCCACCAGCTTGGCGGGATCGATCTGTATACGGATCGCGGGCTTCTGCTGACCGCCGATCAGCACCTGCGCGACGCCGGTGATCTGGCTGAGTTGCTGGGCGAGCTGACTGTCGATGGCGTCGTTGACCTCGATCAGTGGCATGGTGTCGGACGTCGCCGACAAAATCATGATCGGTGCGTCCGCCGGATTGACCTTGCGGTAGGTCGGCGGGGTCGGCAGATTTTTTGGCAACTGACCGCCGGCGGCGTTGATCGCCGCCTGCACGTCGTTCGCCGCACCGTCGATATTGCGATTGAGATCGAACTGGATGGTCACGGCCGTCGAGCCGAGCGAACTCGTCGAGGTCAACTGAGCCACACCCGGAATCTGCGCGAACTGCCGCTCCAGAGGCTGAGCGACGGAGGACGCCATCGTCTCGGGACTCGCGCCCGGCAGACTCGCCGAAACCTGGATGGTCGGGAAGTCGACCTGCGGCAGCGGCGCGATCGGCAGCGACGGATACGCCACCAGACCGACGAACAGCACGCCCACCATCAGCAACGAGGTTGCGATCGGGTAACGAATGAATGGAGCCGAAACGCCGCCGTAGGCCATGATCAATCAGCTTTCGGTTCGTCGTTGTTGCCGGAGCCCGCGACCTTCGTGGTCAGAAGCGATCCTTCCTGAACGCGATATTGGCCGCGTGTCACCACCCGCTCACCAATCGTGAGTCCGCTGTCGATCAGGCTTTTTCCGTTGCCGGTTTCCCTGACCTTGACCGGCCGCGCCATGGCCTTGTTGCCATCGGCCACGACGAAGGCAAACAGGCCGTTCGGGCCATGCTGCACGGCGTCTTCGGGAACGACGGTTGCATCCTTCACCGTCTCGATCAGAAGCCGCGTGGAGACGGACAGTCCCGGCCACAGCGCATGGTTCTTGTTGTCGAACGTCGCTTTCAGCCGGATGGTTCCGCTGGTGGAATCCACCTGATTGTTCATAAGCGCAAGCACGCCTTCCGAAAGCTGCTTCCGTCCATCCGTCGTAAAGGCGATGACCTTGAGCGGTCCCCGCTTCATCGCCGCCGCGATCGCAGGCAGTTGCTGCTCGGGCGCGGTGAATATCACCGAAATAGGTTCGACCTGCGCGATGGAAACGATCGCCGTCTGGGCGGCCGCCGTCACGATATTGCCGACATCGACCATGCGGATCCCGGTGACGCCCGCGATCGGCGCGCGGATGCTGGCATAGTCGAGCTGCGTCTGCGCATTGTCGATCGCGGCCTGGTCGCCTGCGATCTGCGCGGTCAGTTGCAGGACATTGGCGTTCTGCGTATCCACCGTCTGGCGGGTTGCGAACTCGCCGAGCCTGGTCGAGCGCGCGAGATCGAGCTTGGCGTTGTTGAGATTCGCCTCGTCCTGCACCTTCTTCGCCTTGGCCGCATCGAGTGTCGCCTGGAACGGGCGCGGGTCGATCTGAGCCAGCAGGTCGCCTTCCTTGACGAACTGCCCTTCCTTGAAAACGATCTGGGTGATCTCACCGTCGACGCGCGTGCGCACCTGCACGGTGTTGAAACCCTGCACGGTTCCAAGACCCGACAGATAGACCGGGAAATCCGCCTTCTCGACCGGCGCGATCGTCACCGGAACCGCGGGCGGCGGCCCTGCCTTCGGCTTGTGCGAGCCAAAGCCCCGCCAGACGGCAACACCCGCGCCGACAGCCACCAGCGCGATCAACAAAAAACCCCAGCGAGGCATTCCAGACTTCGTCATTCCGTCTCTCGTGAACCCGATCCGCAGATATGTTTGGTATTATTTAGTATGCCAGCACTTAATGTGATAGCATGCGAATAAATTATTCGTCAGGCTGCCAATCTCTTGCCACGGCAACCATCACAGTCCAGCGCCCATGTCACTCGATCTCAAACGGCAGTTAATCACGCAGCTCGTCGAATCTTCCCGGCTGCTGCGCAACTATATCGAGCATCGCGCCAAAAGCCGCGGGACGACGCGCGCCCAGTGGATCGTGCTCTTTCGATTGCGTCAGCAGGAAGGGTTGTCGCAGGTCGATCTCGCGGAAGTGATGGAATTGCAGCCTATATCGCTGGTGCGATTGCTGGATCGCCTTGTCGATCAAGGTCTTCTTGAACGTCGGCCCCACCCCACCGACCGCCGCGCCAATCAACTATATTTGACCGAAACGGGGCGCCGTCTCGTCGGCGATCTCGACAGCCTACGCGATTCTATCGCCACGGAAGCGCTGCGCGGCACGTCCGCCGCCTCGCTCCAGACTGCGCTCGACGTGCTTCAGCAGGTTAAGGATAACGTCAAGAACAACGCGGAGACCGCTGCCGACGCGACCCCGCCTGCCCCGCCTCCGACCCGGCGAATACGACGATAGATCGCACGTGCCCGGTCCGGCCGCTTCGGCCGATCAGCGCGCTTTTGGGCGACGGGGAATGTAGATGCAGGCCGCATAGATGACGATCGGCGTGACCAGCATCAGCCACGACAATCCATCCCAGATGCCATCTCCGACGAGCGCCGCCACAAGGCCGACGATACTCATCACGCCGATGAGCAACGGCACCGCGAAAATCTGCCCCAGCGTACGATGCTTGGGAAAAAGGCGCCGTCCACTCATGGCGTTTGCGGCTCCAGCGCCGAGACACTCGCGACGGACCGTTCGAGGCTGACGCCCGATTTGCGCCGCCGCAGCCAAAGATAAAGTCCTGTCACCAGAAGCACGATCGTGATGACATCGAGGATCGCCCAGATGATCTTCAGCGGCATGCCGCCGTAATCGCCGAAATGCAGCGGCTGCGACAGCAGCAGCGTCGCCACGTACCAGGGCATTTCGCGGCTGTCAGTCATCGCGCCGGTCTGCGCATCGATCAGCGCAGGCTTCAGCAGCCGCGATGTCAAAGGTGTGTCGCCGCGCATGAACACGGCATAGTGGCTCTTGCTGCTGAAGATCGTGCCCGGAAACGCGACGAACGACGGTTTCATGTCGGGCTCTGCTTTCATCGCGACCTTTACCGCCTCGTTGATCGAGGCCGGATGCGCGACGACGGGACGATCCTTGTATTGCGCCGTCATCGCCGCAAGCTGATCGAACTGCCAGTATTTGATGACGAGATCGGCCCAGGTGTTGATCACGCCGGTGAAGCCGACGACCAGCGTCCACATCACGAGCAGGATGCCGGCGAGATTGTGCACGTCGAGCCAGCGCACCACCCGCTTCCGCTCGCGCCGATAGGTACCGAAATCAAGCTTCCGCATCGACGGCGCGTAGACCACGATGCCGGAAATGATCGCCACGCAGAACAGGATGCCCATGAAGCCGAGGAACAGCTTGCCCGGCAGCCCTGCGAACATGTCGGTGTGCAGCTTCAGCATGATGTAGGTGAATCGGCCGGTGACATCCGGTGCATCGAGATAGGCCGCGGTGTGAGCATCCACGCGCGCGAGCGTATTCTTGGACGGATCGGAATCGATCGTCTTGCCGACACTCACCATCAGCGCGTTCGGGTCGTCCCGGTCCCAGATCAGGAAGTGCGGCACCATGTCCGGCTTCTGCGCCCGCACCGCCGCCATCACGTCGTCGAGATTGGCGAGCGGCGTTCCCGCAGGAACATCCGCCGCCTTGACCTGCGAATGCAGGACGTCATCGATCTGCTCGTGGAAGATCAGCGGCAGGCCCGTCACGCACAACAGCAGCATGAACACGGTGCAAATGATGCTCGACCATTTGTGCACCCATCCCCATCGTCGAAGTGACTTGCTCGCCGCCAATTCCGTCTCCTTTAGTGCCAGCTATACCTGAGCGTTCCCAGAACGGTACGCGACGTTCCAAGTCCGCAGTAAGCCGTGCCGGTCAGACACGACGCGACATAGTAGCGATCTCCCAGGTTCTTCCCGGTGATCTCCGTGCTCCAGCCCTTCATGTTCGGACTCAGGTAGGCCAGATCGTAACTGATGGCCGCATCAACCAATGTGTAGTCCGGGATGGCGAACGTGTTCATCAGGTCGCCATAACTTTTGCCGACATAGCGAACGCCCGCGCCCAGACCGAGGCCCGCCAGCGGTCCATCGAACCAGGTATATTTCGCCCAGAGCGATGCCTGATCGATCGGCACGCCGTTCACATACTTTCCTGTAGCGCCGGACAGACTCGAAGCGTTCTTCGCCTCCGTATGTGAGTAACCCGCGATGATTTCGAGTTCTCGGGTGACGTTGCCGCGCGCTTCCAATTCCACGCCCCGCGAGCGGACCGCATCGGTTTGTACGTTGTAGAAAGGATTGACGGGATCCGCCGTCAGCACGTTGTTCTGCCGGATGTCGAAATACGCCGCGGTCAGCATGAGGTTGCTGCCGAGAGGCTTGAATTTCACACCGACCTCCCAGCCCTCGCCTGTCGTCGGCTTGAACGACTGGCCGGTCCGACTCGCATTGGCGTTCGGAACGAACGACGTTGAATAGTTGGCGTAAGGCGACAGGCCGAAGTCGAACAGATAATTCAGACCGATACGGCCCGTCTGCGCTGAGTCACTACGAGTGTAGGTACCTGCTGGCGGGAACGAAGCCCCCGAAGTCACTTGGGTATCAACCCAATCCTGACGACCGGTCATCGATAGTGTCCAGCGGTCGAGCTTGATCTGATCCTGCGCATACAGACCGGCCTGATCGAGCTTATTGTCCAGCAACATAACTTGCTGCGCCGGGCCCGGGATGGCCCCATAGACCGGATTGTAGGCATCGATAGGCAGGATACCCGCGCTTCGGTAATTCGAACTTCCCGTTTGATGCATGTAATCGAGGCCTACGAGAACCTTGTGCGTCAGCCAGCCTGTCTGAAAATCCGCTTGAAGCTGATTATCGAGAGTAAAATTCTGCGCTTTCGAATTCACATAGTTATAACTGCGGTTCACCTCCGTGCTGCTACCTGGGACCATCCCCTCCGAGCGTACGCTCTGCAGATCGTTGGTGACTTCCATGTAACGCAGGTTCTGCCGGAACTGGAGGTTGTTGTCGAAGCGATGCGCGAATTCGTAACCGATCGAGCTTTGCTCGAGCTTGTAGCCGTCGAGGCCAGGCTCGCCGATGTAGCGGCTGTAAGGAATGCGCCCGTTCGGATTGTAGAGAAACGATACATCAGCGGGCACGTATTGCTGATAGCCCTTGTTATCGATCTTCTGATACTGCGACAGCATCGTGAAGCTGGTGTCACTCGTCGGCCGCCATGTGAAGCTCGGCGCGATGAACAGCTTGTTGTCCTGCACGAAGTCGGTCGGCGTATCGGCCAGCCGACCCAGACCCACGATGCGATACAGGAACTCGCCGTTCTTATCGACCGGTCCGCCGATATCGAACGCGCCCTGCTTGTAGTTGAAGTTGCCGAAAGTCGTTTCGAAATCGTAATGCGTCGTCTCGGTCGGCCGCTTGCTGATCATGTTGATGAAACCACCGGGATCGGTCTGTCCGTAAAGGCCGGACGACGGCCCCTTCAATACTTCCAGACGTTCGAGGCCGTAAGGTTCGATCTTCGGCATCGCGAACAGAACGCCGTCGCGAGGCATTCGCAAACCATCCAGATATTGTGGAGCATCGAAGCCGCGAATCTTGAAGCCATCGAAGAACGCGTTGGCGCCGTAACTCTGGAGCGCAACGCCCGGCGTGTATTGCAGCGCCTCTTGCACGGTCTGCGCGCCCTGATCCCTGATCTGATCTTTGGTTACGACCGAGATCGATTGCGGCGTCGTCAGGATCGGCGAGTCGGTCTTGGTGCCGGTCGCACTACGACTGGCTGAATATCCCTGCACCGGACCGTTCGCGCGTTCGACGAAGCCGCGCCCATTTGCGGGGCTCGCCTGCGCCGCCTGCTCCGCACCTCGATTGCGTGCGACGTTGCGCGAGGCGTTACGTGCTCGCGATGAAGGACGCACAGCAGCGCGTCGTTTCACCTGAGGCTTCGGTGCATCCACCGTTACGGCGGGGAGGTTTGCTTGCGGTACTTGCGCCGTCTGTGCATGAACTGTCGAAGGACCGTTGATCATCAGCGCGAGATAGCTGACCGCGCTCATACAGATCGCGCGCGTGAAAACCTTCGACTTGCCGTTCATTTCGTGCCCCACAATTTATTCCGCCATCAGCGGATGTCTTCGTCCTCCTATCACGCAGAATCGCGCTGACACGTTTTTGGAAATTAGAAGGCATCGAAAGGCAGCACTGCTGCTGCGCATGTGACTTTCATGCCGCGCTACAATTCGGCACTCTAGAATTTGAAAAATTCTAATTCGCGCGAACGCGACAAACAGTCGGCATCGAACCGCGTCATGAAATTCTGTGCCGACACTTTTGATCGGTTCACGAGCGTGAACACTTTCGGTAGAGGCCGCTGAATTAGAGTCTGGTGACAGCAGCCTCAGACAGAGACTGCGTGACTCATCAACTGAATCCTTTGACCGTGCCAGAGCGGGACAAGAACTAAAAAATGATCGCCTGCGGAACCTCGCCGAAATGTCGCAGTTATAAGTTCCCGTTAGAAGTGATCCCTCATCCGTCAATCGTCAGGAGGCCAAATTGCAAAAACGACTCCGAATATTGGCAATCGCGGTGACCCTCACTGCCGCGGCCGCAATAACAAACGGTCCCGCTCGCGCTTCCATGATCGGCCAGCCCCTGGGGCTTGGGCTCAACATGGATGTCATGCCACCCGTCGAAGACGCTCAGTTCGTCTGGGGCGGACGCCGCTACTGCTGGTATTGGGACGGCTGGCGCGGACCCGGCTGGTACTGGTGCGGCTATGAATGGCGCCGAGGCTTCGGTTGGGGCGGACCTTCCGGCTGGCGTGGCTGGCACCGCCCGCCGCATCGCCGGCCTGGGGTTCATCGTCCTGGACGGCCGCCTTCAGGAGTGCATCGCCCCGGACGACCTCCTTCGGGAGCCCATCGTCCCGGTGGAAACAGACCGGGCGTGGGCAGGCCGGGCGGCGGACGGCCGGGAGCCAGCAGGCCCGGAGGTGGTCGCCCCGGTGGTAGTGCTGGTGGGCGTCCTGGTGGTGGCGGCGGCGGCGGTGGACGGCCGTCACGATAAGGCTGCTATCCCAGCCACACGATATAAAGCGCGCCTCCGGGCGCGCTTTTCATGTACCGCTTCGCGGGGCAAACAACACCCATGACGGCGCTCGCTTGAGCCGCCATCATCCTGTCGCCGCTCAAACCGCCTGTCCTATGGGCCGACGAAGTGCGGTTCGATGCCGTACTCGCCGACTGTAAAAATCGCGGCGATCAGCAAGTCGCGATGCACGTCCGCCGCGCCTAGCACGAGCAGAGACAACAGACCCAAAGCGATGATGATTAAGGTTGGTGAGGCAGAACCGTCATTCGGTTCTCGCCCAACAGCGTGTTTGTCCAATGTCCACATGACATGTCCCACTTTTAATCGCGGGAAGTTCGTCTGCCACCGACCGGCGAGATCAAAACCGACTTCTCGGCGTAACCCAGGCATCTGCGGCCCTATGCCGGACTTTGCCTACATCCCCACCGATATACCTCTGGCGGCTCCGATTCCAGCCAAATGCCGCCTGTCGGCGCTTTGGTCGCAGTTATGAGGCTTTGGAGTCCGTTGCCCTCTGCAGCCAGACCGAGCAGGCCCAAACGCAAAGGCCGCTAAAGGCGAGCGCCACTCCCACCCATCCTGTCGAGGGAAGACCAAAGCCCGCAGCCAGCGCCATTCCGGCAAGCCACGGGCCGAGCGCGTTCGCGGTGTTGAAGGCCGCGTGATTGAGCGTCGCTGCCAGAGTCTGGGCGTCCCTGGCGACATCCATCAGCCGCGTTTGCAGGACGGGCCCCATACCGCCGCTGCTGCCGATCAGGAAGACGGCCGGAATGAGTGTCCAGATCGAGGCCGTCGCCCACGGATAGATCGCCATGACCGCGATACACCAGACAAGAATGAAACCGGCGGCGCGCAGCACGGCCTTCCCCGCGGCCCAGCCGCAGAACAGGTTTCCGACCGTGAATCCCAATCCGAATGCGCCGAGCGCAAGCGGGATCATCGACGGCGAGGCATGCGTCACCTCCAGAATCGTCGAGGCGAGATAGGTGTAGACCGCAAACATGCCGCCGAAGCCGATCGCCCCGATGCCGAGCGTCAGCCAGACCTGCGGCCGTCGCAGCGCGCCAAGCTCGCGCAAGGGCGAAGCCTCGTGATGCACCTTGCCGTGCGGCGTGAACAGCCGCAGCAGCAGCATCGTGAGCGCGGCCAGCCCGGCAACAAGCGCGAAGCTCCAGCGCCAGCCGACGAGTTGACCGAGCATGTTTGCCAACGGCACGCCGAACATGGTCGCCACCGTGAGGCCCGCGAAGACGTAGGAAATGGCCTGGCTTCTCCTCTCCCGAGGGACCAGCGTCGCAGCCACCAACGCGGCGACGCCGATATAGGCTCCGTGCGGCAAACCGGCGATGAAGCGGGACGCGACAAGCCATCCATAGCTCGGCGCCAGAGCCGACAGCCCGTTGCCGATGCCGAAGACCATCATCAGGACCATCAAAAGCGTCCTGCGCGGAACACGCGCCGCCGCGACGGCAAGCACCGGCGCACCGACAACCACGCCGACCGCATAGGCGCTGATGACGTGCCCGGCAGCGACTTCATCAATCCCCAGAGACTGGGAATAATAAGGCAGCAGGCTCATCGTCGCGAACTCGGTCGTGCCGATACCGAAACAGCCAAGCGCCAGCGCAAGGATCGCCAATACGGGGTGATAGGCTCGAACCGCGTTCGATTGAGCCGAGCCGACCATCGCGTCCATGTCTAAAGCCTCCGCCCTCCGGAACGCCCGGATTCGGAGCGCAGGACGACCTCGTGATTCAGGGTGCTTGGGATATGCCGCCGGTCACAGGTCAGAACAGGCAGCGCTTCGTGATGCGGGGGATATGTGCGAAGTCGCAGCCGCAGGCAAGCGGCGAGGCGAAAATTCACAAAATGTTCAAGGATTTAGAGTGGCTGGGGAACCTGGATTCGAACCAAGACAAACAGAGTCAGAGTCTGTTGTGCTACCGTTACACCATTCCCCACCTAAGCCGATGAAATTACAAAACTAAATACAAAGCTTTGCAATCTCGGCTGTGATCTTTGCAAATCACTGAAAGATGGGCACTCTTTATGTCCATCTCCGTTTTCTGTCTACCCCTCTCTCTGTCCTTGAGGTCAAGTCGATCAGGCACCCCGCCGCCATTGAAACGGACGCAAAACGTGCAAGACCAGCGCCGGTGTCCAGGAAAACAACGTTTCCCTACCTCGACCGGCCAAACCGCCCCCTATCCCTTAACAATTTCTGCAATATGGCAGGCGCATAGTTGGCTGGAAAAACAGCTTCCGAAGCCGGCTCTTATGTTGAATCCGCCCATCCCCCAGATCGCCGCCCTTGGCCGTGTCGTCTCCGTGCGCGGCTCGCAAGCCCGCATTGGCGTGGTGGCGAGTCCCGAGGTAACGCCCACCACCCTGCGCGCCACCGTCGGCCAGTTCTTCGGCATCCGCAGCGCGAAGGCGACCATCGTCGCGATCATCACCGAGATGTCGCGCGAGAACATCGACATGCGCGACAATCACATCGCGGTCGCCTCGGTGGACCTGCTTGGTGAAATCTCGCACGAGGGCCGCTTCCAGCGCGGCGTCACGTCCTATCCGACCATCGGCGATGCCGTCGACATTCTCACGACGAACGAACTGCGCACCATCTACACGCCGACGGGCCGCGATCAGGTCAATATCGGCGCGCTGCAGCAGGACGCGTCCATCGCCGCCTACGTCAACATCGAGGAGATGCTGAGCAAGCATTTTGCGGTGCTGGGCTCCACCGGCGTCGGCAAATCGACCAGCGTCTCGCTGCTGCTCAACGAGATCCTGCTGGCGCGACCGAACCTGCGCGTCTTCCTGCTCGACGTGCACAACGAATACGGCCGCTGCTTCGGCTCGCGCGCGCTCGTGCTGAATCCGCGCAATCTGAAATTGCCATTCTGGCTGTTCAACTTCGAGGAATTTGTCGACGTTCTTTTCGGCGGCCGTCCCGGCGTGCCCGAAGAGATGGAAGTCCTCTCGGAAGTCATCCCGATCGCCAAGGCGACCTATCTGCAATATGGCAATTCCGACCGGCACGGAGGGCTGAAACGGCCCGAGCCGCGTCCCACCGGTTTCACGCCGGACACGCCGGTGCCCTATCGCCTGGTCGACCTGATCTCGCTGATCGACGAGCGCATGGGCAAACTGGAAAATCGCTCCTCGCGCATCACCTATCACAAGCTGATCCAGCGCATCGAAGTTGTGCGCAACGACGCGCGCTACAGCTTTATGTTCGAGAACGCCAATGTCGGCGGCGACAGCATGGCCGAGGTCATCAGTCACCTGTTCCGCCTGCCCGCCAACGGCAAGCCGATGACGGTCATGCAGCTTGCGGGCTTCCCTGCCGACGTCGTGGATTCGGTCGTCTCAGTGCTGTGTCGCATGGCGTTCGACTTCGGCCTGTGGAGCGACGGTGCTTCACCGCTCCTGTTCGTCTGCGAGGAAGCACACCGCTATGCGTCCGCCGACCGCACCATCGGTTTCGGTCCGACCCGCAAGGCGGTCTCACGCATCGCGAAGGAAGGCCGCAAATACGGCGTCTATCTCGGGCTCATCACCCAGCGCCCGGCCGAACTTGACGCCACCATTCTTTCCCAGTGCAACACGCTATTCGCGATGCGGCTCGCCAACGAGCGCGATCAGGGGCTGCTGCGCTCCGCTGTCTCGGATGCCGCCGCCAATCTTCTGTCCTTTGTGCCGTCGCTCGGCACTCGCGAGGTGCTGGCATTCGGTGAAGGCGTCGCGCTGCCGACGCGGCTGCGCTTCAAGGAAGTGCCTGCGCATCAACTGCCGCGCAGCGAAGCGACGATCGCGACCACGCCGGTCTCCGATCATGGGCACGACATTCATTTCGTCAGCTCCGTCGTCGACCGCTGGCGCGGCTCCACCACGCACCGCGATGCGCCGAACGATCCGCTTGTCTCGGATCGCTTCGCCGACCGGGTCGGAGATCGTCCGCTACAGCGGCTGGTCGATTCGCCGATGCTGCAGCCGACCTCGCCGCTCGGCCTCGAATCCGATCGCTATTCGCTGCTGAAGAAGCCGCTGCGGTAACGCGCTCATGATGGAATGGTCTGAAATCCTGTTACGGCTCGGCGTTGCAACGCTGGCCTGTGGCGCGATCGGCCTCAATCGCGATCTGCATGGCAAGCCGATCGGATTACGCACGCTCGGCCTCGTCGGTCTTGCAACGGCTGTCGTCGTGATCTTCGCCATGCCGCAAGGGCCTGATCCGGCGCACATGACGGATGCCGTCAGCCGCGTCGTTCAAGGCATCCTCACCGGCATCGGCTTCCTCGGCGCGGGCGTCATCGTCCACGCCGAAGCGCAGCACAAGGTGCGCGGCCTCACCAGCGCAGCCTGTGTCTGGTTCGCCGCCTGCATCGGCGTGATCTGCGGCGCTGGCCAATGGCGGCTCGTCGCCGTCGGGCTGGCGATCGCATTTCTGCTCTTGATATTCGGCGGGCCGCTGGAGCGTCTGCTTCGACGTCTGGTCACGCCGGGCGACCCGGCCTGACCTCTCCACTTATCGCGCCAGCGGTCAGTCCTCGGTCGGGCCACACCAGCCCGGCAGATAGACCGCGTCCTTACTCTTGGCGAGCGAGAGGGCCTTTTCCATCGCCTTTTCGAAATCCTTGTCGACCACCTTGCGCGACATCCGCCGTCGCAGGAAATCCGCCCAAAGGAATTCGCTGAACGGCGTGGTGTCCTTGGCGAAACCTCCCGCGCGCCGTAATTCGCCGGCGAGACTGCGGAACGGATCGTCTTTCAGTTTGCCAACATCCTTCGGCAAGTCTTTGTAAGAGCGACGTTCTCCGTCCGCGTCGTAGGGATAGACCCAACGGTGATTGTCGAGCACGACCCAGAACGCCTTGGGATCGACCATGGTCAGATCGGAGATCACGCTGACCAGCACATCCTTCTCGCCTTCTTCATGAAGGGCACGCGCCAGGTGATGGTGATCGATCACATAATTCAGCTTGTCGGGACCGACCACGACGGGAATCTGGTGCCTGCCGAGCAGCTTCGCCTGCTTCTTCGAGCCATGCTCGCGCCAGCGCTTCTGCTTTTCCTTCACCTCGCGCATTCCGACCGTCATCTGGGTCGGGCGCAACGACATGATCGGCACCGGCTGCAGCAACGGCTCGCGTTTGATGGCCATCTTCACTCTCCTTCGGTCCGCCGTTCGCAGGCGATGGAGCGCAATGTTGCCAGTTCATCCATTTTATGAGGAGCGAGCGCGGATCACTTGTGCGGCATTGGACAATCGGGTGAGAGGCCGCGACGCCTTGTCCCGGTGCCGGTGCAGACCTATCCTGAATGACAGAAGCAACCGAGACTCGAAGTCGAGATTCAAAGCCGAGATTCAAAGACATGGCGCGCCCGCCTGACTTTCCCGACAGTGACGACCGCGTGGTGAAGTTCAGTCCGCGTCCGGCCAAGCCCGCGCCCGCCCCCCGATCTCCCGCACCGGAACCGGTCGACTATCGTCAGCGGATGTGGGCGAATCTTGCCGCGACGGCACTTGCCGTCGTTCTGATCGTGGTCGGGGTCTGGCTCGTCACCAGCCTCAATCACATGCGGCAGACGCAGGACTGCATCATGATGGGCCTGCGAAACTGCGGTGAAATCGACACCACGCCGCACAGCTAAAGGGGCGAAAACGTCCCCAAGCGCAACCCAGAGTTTGCCTCGCTGCCATTGAACTCGACGCCCCGCTCCGTTATACGGGCAGTTGCTTCGGGCGTGCCGACGGGGGTGTGGCGGCTGGCCCGTTCCCATCTTACGCCGGCTGGCGTTTACCAAGAAAAATCAAAGGCTTACTGAATGTCCTCAACGTTCGATCAGGTCGCCACTATTATCGCCGAAACCTGCGATATTCCGCGCGACACCATCACGCCGGAAAGCCACGCGATCGATGATCTCGGTATCGACAGCCTCGACTTCCTCGATATCGCCTTCGCCATCGACAAGGCGTTCGGCATCAAGCTGCCGCTGGAAAAGTGGACGCAGGAGGTCAACGACGGCAAGGCGACGACGGAACAGTATTTCGTCCTGAAGAACCTCAGCGCGCGCATCGACGAGTTGGTCGCCGCCAAGGGCGCCTGACGCGCACGCCCATGCGCCTCGAATATTTCCAGATGGTCGATCGCATCGCCGATCTCAATGTCGGCGAGCGACGTATCACCGTCTCCGCACAGGTACCGCAGCAAAGCTCGGTCTTCGAGGGCCACTTCCCCGGCTATCCGCTGATGCCCGGCGTGCTGCTGATCGAGACCATGGCGCAGACCTCGGGCTGGCTGCTGATCGCATTGTTGAACTTCGAACGCATGCCGTTCCTTGCCTCCGTCAAGGAAGCCAAGATGCGCGACTTCATCAAGCCGGGCGAACCCCTTACCGTGGATGCCCACGTCGTTCACGACGGGTCCGGCTTCGCCGTCACAGCGGCCAAGATCAGCGTCGACGGCAAGCTGAAGTGCAATGCGGAACTCACCTTCCGCCACACACCGTTTCCCAACGCAGATTTGCGCGGCCATATGGAACAGATGGCCCGGCAGATCGGATTTCCCGGACAGGCCACGTCATGAGCAACTCGTCTTCGGCTCGCGAAGTCTGGATCACCGGCATCGGCCTCGCCTCCTCGCTGGGCGAAGGCCTCGACCAGCACTGGGACGCGCTGCAGGCGCGTCGGGTCAATGTCGACGAGACGACCTTTGCCCCCTATCCGGTGCATCCGATCGTCAAACTGAATTACGACGCGCAGATTCCGAAGAAGGGCGACCAGCGCCAGATGGAAGCCTGGCAGCGGATCGGTACCTACGCGGCCGGTCTCGCACTCGAGAGCGCGGGCCTCAAGGGCAACACGGACATTCTCTCGCGCATGGACATGATCGTTGCCGCAGGCGGCGGCGAGCGTGACCTCGCCGTCGATGCCGCAGTCATCAACGATCAGGCCCAGGGCAACGCTGCGCCCGGCACGCTGAACGAGCGGCTGATGAGCGATCTGCGCCCGACGCTGTTCCTCGCACAACTCTCCAACCTGCTCGCGGGCAACATCTCGATCGTGCACGGCGTTACCGGTTCTTCCCGTACTTTCATGGGCGAGGAAGCCGCTGGCACCGACGCCTTCCGTATCGCGCTTGCGCGTATCGTCTCCGGCCAAAGCGATGTCGCGCTGGTCGGCGCCGCGCATAATGGCGAGCGCAAAGATCTGCTGATGCTCTACGAGTTCGGCAACTTCGCGCTGAAGGACAAATTCGCTCCGGTCTGGGCGCGCGACGCTGCTCATTCGGGCTTCGCGCTCGGCTCCGGGGGCGCCTTCCTCGTCATCGAATCGAAAGAGCACGCGCAGGCGCGCGGCGCGAAACCGTTCGCGCGGCTCACCCACGTCGTCTCGGATCACGCCCGCCGCTCGACGCCGGGCAACATCACGGCCGTGCTCGACGGCCTGTGGTCGAAGCTCGGCGCGAACACGGATGCGCCGATCCTGACGGCTGCGACCGGCGCAGCTCCCGCGACCGACGAAGAACGCGCGTTCCTGAAGAAGCATGCAAGCGCGCCGGTGCGCGCGCTCGGCACGTCGTTCGGCCATCTCGTCGAGGTGCAATTCCCGCTCGGGCTCGCGCTGGCAGCGCTGTCTCTGTCCAAGGGGAAATTGTTCGCAGCCAACGATACGACCGGCATCGAGGTTGAAACCACCGCCTCCCCCTCCCAGATTGTCGTGGTCAACACCGGACACTGGCGGGGCGAAGGCATGGCGCTGGTCGAATCTGTTCCGGCATAAGATCGGAGAACCCGCATGAGCGCAGCGAAAGACAAGTTCGGCCGCCCTACTGTTGTCGTCACCGGCATGGGCGTCGTCACCTCGCTCGGCGCGGGCAAGGTCGAAAACTGGAAGAAGCTCACGGCGGGCGAATCCGGTATCCGCACCATCACCCGCTTCCCGATCGACGGCATGCGCACCACGATGGCGGGCACCGTCGATTTCATTCCGGTCGAGCCGTTCGTCTCCACTACGCTCTCCGACAAGCTCGCCGACCTCGCCACCGAAGAAGCGATCTCGCAGGCTTCCATCGGAGCCAAAGGCGACTTCCCCGGCCCGCTGTTTCTCGCGGTCGCTCCCGTCGAGGTCGAATGGATGGCGCGCCTTGAAGCTGCGCGTGCGACCGGCGCGACGTCCGGCATCGACTACGACGCCATGCTCAAGGTCAGCGGCGGCGGCAAGTTCGCAGACTTCCACCAGCGTTTCCTGTTTGGCTCTGTCGCCGATCATCTGGTCGACCGGTTCGGCACCAAGGGCTCGCCGATTTCACTCTCCACGGCGTGTGCATCGGGCGCGACCGCGATCCAGCTCGGCGTCGAGGCGATCCGGCGCGGCGAAGCCGACGCGGCGCTGTGCGTTGCGACTGACGGCTCGGTCAATCCCGAAGCGCTGATCCGCTTCTCGCTGCTTTCGGCCCTATCCACCAACAACGACCGGCCGGAGACGGCCGTCCGCCCCTTCGCCAAGAACCGCGACGGCTTCGTGATGGCGGAAGGCGCAGGCGCGCTGGTGCTGGAAAGCTACGAGGCCGCGACCGCGCGCGGCGCGACAATTCTCGGCGTACTGGCCGGATGCGGCGAACTGGCCGATTCCTTCCACCGCACCCGCTCGAGCCCGGACGGCAAGCCGATCATCGGCTGCGTGCGCAAGGCGCTCGACGATGCGGGCATGAACGTCGAACAGATCGACTACATCAATGCCCACGGCACTGGCACGCCGGAAAACGACAAGATGGAGTATCTCGGCATCTCCACTGTGTTCGGCGAACGCGCGACACAGATACCGGTCTCGTCCAACAAATCGATGGTCGGGCATACGCTGTCGGCCGCCGGCGCGGTCGAGGCGGTGTTCTCGCTGCTGACGCTCGAGCACCAGCGCATTCCGCCGACGATCAATTACGACATTCCCGATCCCGCGATCCCGTTCGACGTGGTGCCGAACACGGCTCGCGACGCCAAGGTGACGGCGGTGATGTCGAATTCGTTCGGCTTCGGCGGACAGAACGCCTCGCTGATTCTGACTCGCGAGCCCGTCTAAAGCACTGACGTACAATGTCTTTCTGGCCGGTTGACGCGGGCGCGCCAAGCGGCGATACCTCCTGTCTTCCCACGGCTGATTTGTTTTCAGGACGCCTCCCATGCGCGCGCTTACCCTCGTTGCCGACCGCCAGTTGACGGTCGCCGAACTGCCTCCGCCGCCTCCTCCGGCGGATAACGAGGTGCAGATCCGCGTGCGCGCGGTCGCGCTCAACCATATCGACGTCTGGGGCTATCGCGGCATGGCCTTCGCCAAGCGCAAGATGCCGCTGGTCGTCGGCGCGGAAGCCTCTGGCGAGATCGTTTCGGCCGGCAAGAACGCTACTCGCTTCAAGCCCGGCCAGAAGGTCGTGATGTATGGCGCGCTGACCTGCGGCACCTGTAAGGCCTGCACGGAGGGCCGCGACAACCTCTGTGAGAACGTCGCGGGCATCATGGGCTTCCATGTCGATGGTTTCGCGCGCGAGTTGATGAACCTCGATGAGCGGCTGGTCATTCCGGTGCCGGACAACGTCAGCCTGCGCGATGCCGCATGCGCGCCGATTGCCTTCTCCACCGTGCAGCACATGCTGTTCGACAACGCCAAGCTGCAACCGGGCGAGACAGTGCTCGTCCACGCCGGCGGCTCCGGCATCGGCACGGTCGCGATCATGATGGCGAAGGCCATCGGCTGCACCGTCATCACCACGGTCGGCAGCGACGAGAAGATCGAGGGCGTGAAGGCGCTCGGCGCGGACTACGTCATCAACTATCGCAAGGACCGTTTCGAGGGCGAGACGCGCAAGATCACCAAGAAGAAGGGCGTCGATGTCGTGTTCGAGCATGTCGGCGCGGATACCTTCAACGGCTCGCTGCTCTGCCTCAAGCGCGGCGGCCGCCTCGTCACCTGCGGCTCGACCTCCGGCCCCACCACCACCATCAACCTGATGCAACTGTTCCAGCAGCAGTACCGCATCATCGGCTCGTTCGGCGCGAGCATGCGCAACATCGCCGAGAGCCTCGACAAGATGGCGCAGGGCATCAAGCCCGTGATCGACACCGAGGTCCCGGTCGAGAACGTGGACAAGGCGCTGGAGCGGATGGAAAGCCGTCAGGTGTTCGGCAAGATCATCGTCACCCTGTAAATGATCCGCATCCTCCATCGCATAAAGAGATTTCTCCGCGACAAAGCCGTTGCGGTGAAAAACGCCATCGTCGGCGCGGCGGCGGTCGGCCTGCTGCGTACCACGCGGCGTTTCGACGCCGAGAAGACCGGCGACTTCTTCGCCAAGATCACGCGCACGATCGGCCCGTGGTGGCGAGAGCATCGCGTGGCACGCGCCAACCTTACCGCTGCTTTCCCAGAAAAATCGCCGGACGAGATCGAACAGATCCTCAGTGGCGTGTGGGACAATCTCGGCCGCATCGGCGCGGAGTTCGCCCATCTCGACCATATCTGGAAGTACGATCCGGCAACGCCGGAAACGAACAGCGTCGAGTTCACCCCGCAGACAGAGGCGCTGTTTCAGGAACTGAAGAACGACGGCAAGGGCGCGCTGATCTTCGCAAGCCATCTCGGCAACTGGGAGCTTCCGGCGCTTGCGGCCGCAACCCACGGCCTCGACTCCGCCGTGCTGTTCCGTCGCCCCAACATCGCCGCCGCCGACCGCGCGGTGCAGGAATTGCGCTCGGTTAACATGGGCGAGATGATCGCCACCACCCATGACGCGCCGATCAAGCTCGCCGCCGCTCTTCAGCGCGGCGTCCATATAGGCATGCTGGTGGACCAGCATTTCGGACGCGGCGTCGATGTCATGTTTTTCGGCCGGAAGGTGAAGGCCAACCCCCTGCTCGCCCGCCTTGTCCGCCAGATCGATTGCCCGGTCCACGGCGTGCGCGTCGTGCGGTTGCCGAACCGGCGCTTCCGCGTCGATCTCACCGAGCGCATCGAGCCCGCGCGCGACGCCTCAGGCGACGTCGATATTAAGGGCACCATGCAGCGCGTCACCTCGGTGATCGAGGGATGGGTTCGTGAACATCCCGAACAGTGGCTGTGGCTGCACCGCCGCTGGCGGTGAACAAGCAGTTCAAACACTCAGACGAAACGCTTGGCGCCCGCCACGCAGACGATGACAATCAAGGTGGACGCGATCATGCTCCACGCGATTGGCTCTCCCAGAAAGATCGCCGCCAGCAGGAAGCCGAAGAACGGTTGCAGCAGTTGTAACTGCGAGACACCGGCGATGCCGCCCAGCGCGAGACCGCGATACCAGAAGATGAATCCCAGCATCATGCTGAAGACCGAGACATAGGCGAGACCGATCCAGGCGGGAAGGCCGATACCGCTCCATGTTGCGGGCAGCGTGAACAGGATGATCGCGCCCATCACCGGCAGGGACATGATCAGCGACCATGAAATGACCTGCCAGCCGCCAAGCCTGCGCGAGAGCACGGCCCCTTCCGCATAGGCAAGACCGCACACCAGAATGGCAGCTATCATCAGCAGATCGCCCGCAACCGTGCCGCGATCGCTGCCATAAAGCGCGAAGCCGGCGACGGCCGCGGCTCCCATGATCGAAAACAGCCAAAACGCGGGCTTGGGATGCTCTCCGCCCCGCAGCACGCCGAAGATCGCGGTCGCGAGCGGAAGCAGCCCGATGAAAACCAGGGAATGCGCAGAAGTGACGTGCTGAAGCGCCATCGCCGTCAACAATGGGAAGCCGATCACGCCGCCGATGGCTACCAATGTCAGCGGGAAGATGTCGCGACGCCCGGGCCGCGTCTGGCGCAGCGCGAGCAGAAACATCGCGCCGAGGAACGCGGCGATCACCGCACGCGCCGCAGTCAGAAACATCGGCGAGAAATCCGCGACGGCCACGCGCGTGGCCGGGAGCGATCCGCTGAAGATGATGACGCCG
This sequence comes from Afipia felis ATCC 53690, assembly GCF_000314735.2. NCBI lineage: Bacteria > Pseudomonadati > Pseudomonadota > Alphaproteobacteria > Hyphomicrobiales > Nitrobacteraceae > Afipia > Afipia felis. The sequence goes on from NZ_KB375270.1 coordinate 1,181,046, forward strand.
AGAAGGCCGCTGCCCCACCCTGCCGTTGTCCGTTCCATGGAGTTCTCGCTTCCTTGAGCCGTTGCCATAGCGGCTCCGGTCTGGCGCGGACAGGGACAGTGAGATACAATTCCACAAAACTGTACTGATAATGTGATGAGTACAGTTTGCGGGAGGGCTCTATGGGCAGCACCGAAATCACGCGAACGGAATCCCTCATGAACGCGGTGCGCAGCCGGATCGCGAACCGGGCATTGAGTCCGGGCGATCGCCTGCCCTCGGTTCGCCGCTTCGCCGAGACAATGGGCGTCTCTCCCTCCACCGTGGTCGAGGCGTATGATCGCCTCGAAGCCGAGGGCGTCATTCGCGCGCGGCGAGGCTCCGGTTTCTACGTGACAGGCGCCGATCTGCCACCGATGGCTCTGGCGGAAATGGGACCCTCGCGCGAGCGCGATGTCGATCCGTTCTGGGTGTCGCGGCAATCGCTCGACGCCGCCCCTTCCGTCCTCAAACCCGGCTGCGGGTGGCTGCCCGCCGACTGGATGCCAAACGCCGCGCTTCGGAAAGGACTGCGCGCCCTCGGCCGCGCCGACGACACGCTACTGTCCGACTACGGCAGCACGCGCGGCTCGCTTGCGTTGCGCCGCCTGCTGCTCGGCCGCTTTGCTGACGAAGGCATTTCGGCGACAGCGGACCAGATCCTGCTGACGTCCTCCGGGACGCAGGCGACCGATTTGATCTGCCGCCTGCTGCTGCGGCCCGGCGACACCGTTCTGGTCGACGACCCGTGCTACTTCAACTTCCAGGCGCTGCTGCGCGCGCATCAGGTCCGGATCGTCGGCATTCCGTTCACACCCACCGGCCCTGACACCGCCGCCTTCGAGCAGGCGCTGGTCAGCGACAGTCCGCGCCTCTACATCACGAATTCGGCGCTCCATAACCCGACCGGCGGCAGCCTCTCACCGCAAACTGCGCATCGCATCGTCAGCGCCGCGGCGATTCATGGCCTCACTATCGTCGAAGACGACATCTTCGCGGATTTCGAACCGACATTATCCCCGCGCCTCGCCACCCTCGACGGACTTAATCGTGTCATCAGGATCGGCAGCTTTTCCAAGACACTCTCGGCCGCAGCACGTTGCGGCTATATCGCGGCAAGAACCGACTGGATCGAAAATCTGGTCGATCTGCAACTGGCGATAAACTTCGGTGGCCCGAGCCCGGTCGCCACAGAACTGATCGCAGGCGTTCTCGCTGGTGGCAGTTATCGCAAGCATATGGACGAAGTACGCCAGCGACTGACCCGCGCCCGGAAAGATGCAGCGAACCGACTGGCAGCGCTCGGCATCGTTCCATGGATCAAGCCGCGCGGCGGCTACTATCTCTGGTGCCGTCTGCCCGATGGCCACGACTCCACGGCACTGGCGCGGCGATGCATGGAGGATGGCGTGGTGCTCGCGCCGGGTAACGTGTTCAGCGTATCCCAATCGGCACGGTCGTTCATCCGCTTCAACGTCGCCCATCTCGGAGACAGGCAGATTTTCTCGTCGTTGAGAACAGCGATGAAGGAAGCCGCACGGTAAGAGATTTCAGAGTCACCGCCCGATCTTCACCTTCGTCCACAACCGGTTGATGGAGCGCTGCATCGCGGGCGCCCGCGCGGTGATGATGAACAGACGTTTCATCGTCGCTTCGTCCGGATAGACACCACGATCATTGAGGACTTTGGGATCGACGAATTTTTGCGCGGCGAGGTTGCCGCTCGCGTAGCCAAGGAAGCTCGCATTCTTCGCCGCCACCTCCGGCCGGTAAAGGTAATCAATCAGCGCGTAAGCCTCGTCGACGTTCTTCGCATCGGATGGGATGGCGAGATTGTCGAAGAACATCTGCGCGCCCTCTTTCGGAATCGCATAGGCGATCTCGACACCGTTATTGGATTCCGCCGCCCGCTTCTGCGCCTGCTTGATATCGCCGGACCAGCCGACCGCGAGGCAGATTTCGCCCGTGGCAAGAGCGCTGAGATATTCGGACGAATGGAATTTGCGCACATAGGGACGGATTTTCGCGACCGCCTCCGCCGCCTTCTCCAGATCCTCGCGCCGCGTCGAATTCGGATCGAGGCCGAGCCAGTTCAGCGCCGCCGGCAGGATGTCGTCCGCGGAATCCAGCATATGGATGCCGCAATCCTTGAACTTCGCGATCTTCTCCGGATCAAAAATCGTATCCCAGCTATCGATCACCGCATCGGGGCCGAGGATCTTGCGCACCGTCCCGACATTGTAGCCGATTCCGGTGGTGCCCCACATGTAGTTGGCCGCATAGGCGTTGCCGGGATCGTACTGCGCGAGACGGTTCATCACCTCGGGCCACGCATTGGCGAGGTTCGGCAATTTTGTCTTGTCGAGTTTCTGGAATACGCCGGCCACGATCTGGCGTTGCAGGAAATACGCCGTCGGCACGACGAGATCGTATCCAGATTTTCCCGCGAGCAGCCGCGTCTCCAGTGTCTCGTTGGCGTCGAACGTGTCGTACACAACCTTGATGCCGGTCTCCTTGGTGAAATCCTCCAGCACGCCGGGAGCCATATAGCTCGACCAGTTATAGAAATTCACCACGCGTTCGGCCGCTTGCACGGACGTAAGGCTCATCGCCGCCACGACCACGAGCAAGGTCTTCGCAAATTTCATCGCTATCCCCTTACGACCGCAACACGCGAGACAAACGCTCAAGCGCCGTGTCGATGGTCGCGTCCGATTTGGCAAAGCAAAGCCGCACCACCGAGCGCACTGGATCGTTCTCGTAAAACGACGACACCGGAATGGATGCGACTTTGTGTTCGACCACGATGCGCTTGGAAAAATCCTCGTCGGTCTCGTTGAGTCCGAGCGGCGCCAGATCGACGTTGAGGAAATACGTCCCCTGCGACTCCAGCACCGGAAAGCCGATGGACTTCAGGCCATTCGTCAGACGGTCACGGCTGCGCGCCAGATCCGCGCGCATGTCGGTAAAGAAGGCATCCGGCTTGCCCAGTCCATAGGCCACCGCCACCTGCAAATTCGGTGCAGTCGTGAAGGCAAGAAACTGATGCGCCTTGGCCAGCACGCGCAACAGTTCCGGCGCAGCGCAGACGAACCCGATCTTCCAGCCGGTCAGCGCGAAGATCTTGCCTGCCGAGCCGATCTTCACCGTGCGCTCTCGCATCCCAGGAATGGCGATCAACGGAATATGCGCGCGGCCATCGAACACGATGTGCTCCCACACCTCGTCGCAGATCGCGACCGCATCGAACTCCTGACAAAACCTCGCCAGCAATTCGAGGTCTTCGCGCGGATAAACGACCGCCGCGGGATTGAGCGGATTGTTGAAGATCACAAACTTCGTCTTCGGCGTGAACGCCGCGCGCAGCGCCTCCTCGGTCAACCGCCAGTGCGGCGGCTCGAGCCGGACAAAGCGCACGGTGCCGCCCGCGCGCCGGATCAACGGCACGTAGGCGTCGTAGAACGGCTGGAACACGACGACCTCATCGCCTGCGCCGACAAGGCCGAGGATCGCGCCTGCCAGCGCCTCGGTCGCACCCGAGGTCACCATCACTTCGCTCATCGGATCGAACGCGACGCCGTGCCAGTGCGCGTAATGATCGGAAATCGCCTGCCGCAGCTCGGGCAGGCCCATCATCGAGGGATACTGGTTGTAGCCGTTGAGCACCGCATCGGCGGCCTTACGGCGGATGTCTTCCGGCCCCGGCGCTTCAGGAAAGCCCTGCCCGAGGTTGATGGCGTCATGGTCGCGCGCGAGTTGCGACATCACCTCGAAAATCGTCACCGGAAGATCGGAGAAAATCGTGCTCATACCGCCCGCAAAATCGAGAACGATTGGCTCAGACGCAAAATGCGCCTGTTGCTAGCCGCCAACCTTGGTGGGGAGGCCCGCAGCCTTCCAGCCGATCATTCCGCCCATGAGGTGGGAGTTGTACGGCTTGCCGGCCGCCTGCGCGGCGAGCGAAGCGGTCACCGAGCGCTTGCCGGAGCGACAGGCAAACACCACCGTCCTGCCTTCGGGATCAGGCAACGCGGCCGGATCGAATGCTGAGAGCGGCATCGTCGCGCCCTCCGGATAGGCCTCTGCCGCGATCTCGTTGGGCTCGCGCACGTCGATCAGCAGATAGCGCCCCTCCACGAGGCCCTTGGCCACCTCTTCCGGGGTCAGGTCGTGCACTGTGCTGGTATCGGACAAGGAAGCCTCCGCTGCGAGATGAGCCCGCGCAAACTCCCCCTTTGCGGCCTTAAAATCAAGGCCATCCGGTCGGGACTTGTGCGGCAACCGATCAGATGACGACCTGTGTTCCGATTTCGACCACGCGGCCGGTCGGGATCTGGAAATGGTCCGTCGCATCGTTCGCCGAGCGGCTCATCGCAATGAAGAGACGATCCTGCCACAATGGCATGCTGGATTGAGCCGCCGGCTTCAACAGTCGGCGCGACAGGAAGAACGACGTCGCCATGATGTCGAACTGCCAGCCGAGCTTGCGTGCGACCCCGAGAGCTTTCGGCACGTTCGGCGTTTCCATGAAGCCGAAGCGCAGCGTGACGCGGGCGAATGTGTCGCCGATCTGTTCGATCCGCACGCGCTCATTCAAATGGACGCGCGGCGTACGCGCGACCTCGATCGTGAGAATGACGTTCTTCTCGTGAAGCACCTTATAGTGCTTGAGGCTGTGCATCAGCGCGGTCGGCGCGAGCGTGGCGTTGCTCGTCAAAAACACCGCCGTGCCGGAAACGCGTTGCGGCGGCTTTTTCTCCAGCATCCTCACAAGATCTTCCAGCGGAATTTCCTGCTTGTGGGATTTCTCGAACAGAATCCGGCTGCCTTTGCGCCACGTATACATCAGCAGCATCATGACGCCGCCGATGGCCAGCGGCACCCAGCCGCCTTCAAAGACCTTGAGCAGATTGGCTGCAAGGAACGTCAGGTCGAACACCAGGAACGGCGCCATCAGGAGACCCGCTGCGAGCGGGCTCCATTTCCAGACGCGCCAGATCACGATGAAGCCCATGATCCCTGTCACCACCATGGTGCCCGTCACCGCGATGCCATAGGCCGATGCCAGGGCGCTCGAGGAGCGGAACAGAACCACCAGCAGCAGCACCGCGATGAACAGCAGGCGGTTGAGACGCGGAATGTAGATCTGCCCGGCATGGGTCGCGGACGTATGGCGAATCTCGAACCGGGGCAGCAACCCGAGTTGCACCGCCTGCCGGGTCAGTGAATACGCTCCGGTGATGACGGCCTGGCTCGCGATGACGGTCGCCACTGTCGCGAGCACGACCATCGGAACCAGTGCCCAACTCGGAAACATCAGGAAGAACGGGTTCTGCACGGCGGCAGGATTGTGCATCACCATCGCCGCCTGCCCGAGATAATTCAGCGCCAGCGACGGCAACACGATCGCAAGCCAGGTGATCCGGATCGGCGACTTACCGAAATGGCCGAGGTCCGCGTAGAGCGCCTCGGCACCCGTCACGGCGAGGAAGACCGCGCCGAGCGTGATAAGGCCGATGACCCCATGCTCCAGCATGAAGGCCACCGCGAGCAGCGGATTGAGCGCCAGAAAGACCTGCGGCTGGTTCAGGATCGGCGGGATCGCGGCAACGCCGATCACCGCGAACCAGAGGCACATCAGAGGACCGAAGAATGCGGCGACCCGCGCGGTCCCACGTGACTGGACCGCGAACAGCGCCGCCAGGATCACTACGGTCAACGGCACGATGTAGGGATCCAGCGACTCGGTCGCGAGCTTCATGCCCTCAACCGCGGACAGCACCGACAGCGCAGGCGTGATGACGGCGTCGCCATAGAAAAGCGCGCCGCTGACGATGCCGAGCAGGATCAACCCGCCACCCGCGGTGCCGAGCGCGCGCTGCGCCAGCGCCATTAGCGCGAGCGTACCGCCCTCGCCGTTATTGTCGGCCCGGAGAAGGATGACGACGTATTTCAGCGTCACCACGATAATCAGCGTCCACAGGATCAGAGACAGGACGCCAAGCACGATACCCGGCTCCGGGGACCCCGATGCAGACGCCGCGTTGATCGCCTCACGGAAGGCATACAGCGGCGAAGTGCCGATATCGCCGTAAACGACGCCAATGGAACCTATCATCAGCGCCTTGAAGGAGGCCGTAGAGTGCGCCTGCCCATCCTCCCCCGCCGCCGATGTTTCCGCGGCGGAGACCGATATATCGCTTGTCATGGGGAGGTGCCTCAATGCCGAACAGCGGCAAGACGGGCAGCGCTATACGCTTGGACCGCAAGTATAGCAAGCGGCCGTAAGGGTCAAAAAGGCAGTATTTGAAACAATATTATATTGTCACCTGCGTTCCGACCTCCACCACGCGGCCAGTCGGAATCTGGAAATAGTCGGTCGCGTCATTGGCAGATTTGCTCATCGCGATGAACAGATGATCCTGCCACAACGGCATGCTGGATTGCGCGGCCGGTTTCAGCGAGCGGCGCGACACGAAGAACGACGTCGCCATGATGTCGAATTGCCAGCCGAGCTTGCGGGCGATGGCCAATGCCTTCGGCACGTTCGGCGTTTCCATGAAGCCGAAGTTCAGCCGCACGATGGAGAATTTCTCGCTGATGCCCTCGTACTCGACGCGGTCGATGGGATCGACGCGCGGCGTCGTCGCCGTGCGGATAGTGAGGATGACGTTGTGCTCGTGCAGAACCTTGTTGTGCTTCAAATTGTGAAGCAGCGCGGTCGGCACGAATTCCGGATCGCTTGTCAGGAACACGGCCGTCCCCTTCACGACATGCGGCGGCCGCTTCTCGAGACTCTTGATGAGTTCACGCAACGGCACTTCCGTGCGGCGCGTCTTGTTCAGCAGAATGCTGGTGCCGCGCCGCCAGGTCCAGATCATCACGACAAGACAGAGTCCGAACAGCAGAGGCACCCACGCGCCTTCAAGCAGCTTCAGCAGGTTGGCGATGAAAAAGCTGGTGTCCACAAACACGAGCGGAGCGATCAGTGCGGCCGCTGTCGCCGCACGCCAGTTCCACAGCTTCCAGACCACGATGAAACCCATGATGCCGTCCGCGACCATGGTGGTGGACACCGCGATGCCGTAGGCCGAGGCCAACCCGCTCGACGTGCGGAACAGACCGACCAGCAGCAACACGCCGATCAGCAGCATGGTGTTGACGCGCGGCAGATAGATCTGCCCGGCATGCGTCTCCGACGTATAGCGAACCTCGAAGCGTGGCAGCAGGCCGAGCTGGATCGCCTGCCGCGTCAGCGAATACGCGCCGGTGATGACCGCCTGGCTGGCGATGACCGTCGCCGCGGTCGCCAGAACGATCGCAGGCAACAGCAGGAATTGCGGCACCATCCGGTAGAAGGTGTTGTCGATCGCCTCGGGATGGGCGAGCAGCATGGCGCCCTGCCCGAAATAGTTGATGAGCAGCGCGGGCAGCACGAAGAACAGCCACGCCGACTGGATCGATTTACGCCCGAAATGGCCGAGGTCGGCATACAACGCTTCGCCGCCCGTGACGCAAAGGAAAACGGCGCCGAGGGTGACGAGGCTGATCTCGCCATGCGTGAGCATGAACGAGACCGCGTAGTAAGGGTTGATCGCCGCGAGCACTGTCAGGTCGTCGACGATATGGTACGCGCCGAGCGCAGCCAGCGCGAGAAACCACACCATCATCACCGGCCCGAAGGCTGCGGCGATCCGGTGCGTACCGCTGCTCTGCACGGTGAACAGGATCACGAGGATCAGCACCGTCAACGGCACGACGTAATGTTCGAACTCGGGCGCGGCGAGCTTGAGACCTTCGACGGCCGACAAAACCGAAATCGCCGGCGTGATCATCGAATCGCCGAGGAACATCGCTGCCCCCACGACGCCGAGCGCGAGCAGCACCCAGGTCTGACGGCCGAGCGCGCGCTGGCCAAGCGCCATCAGGGACAGGGTGCCCCCTTCGCCGTTGTTGTCGGCGCGCAGAAGCAGCAGCACGTATTTCGCTGTCACCACGATGAACAGCGCCCACAGTACCAGCGACAGCACGCCCAGCACGATCGGGCGGGTGATGACCCCTGCTCCGGCCGCATTATGAGCCGCTTCGCGGAAAGCGTAGAGCGGCGAGGTGCCGATGTCGCCAAACACCACGCCGATGGAGCCCAGAGTCAGGCGCCAGGAGCCGTCAGTGGGAGCGGCCTCGCGAGGGAGGTCGGTGGGCGGTTCGATAGCAGCCATGAAGTGAGAAAAACGCCTTGATGGATCATGCGCCGCGACGCGGCCTGGAAGGGCGATCAGGGGCGACCGTATAGCATCGGTCGGTCGCTCTGCCCAAGGCATGAAGCGAGGAACTCACACTAAGGTAATATAGTAGCTTATAAAACTTTAGTTCGGTAAAGCCGTTACGGCTTCAGATCCGGCGGCAGCGGCGGGTCTTCCCGCATCAGGGTGATCGTCACGCGGCGATTGGCCGCGAGCGCAGGATCGTCCGGAAACAGCGGCTCGCTGTCGGCCTTGCCCGAGACCGAAAAGATATGGGTGCTCGGCAGCCCCTCCTGCTCCAGAATCTGGCGCACCGTGTTGGCGCGGTCGGCAGACAGATCGAAGGCATCGTAGCCAGGGCGCGGCGAAGCGAAATTCGACGAGGTATGGCCGACGATCGCCACCCGCAGCGGTGACTGCCGCAAGGGCGCGGCCAGCTTACGGATCAGCATCCGGGTCCGCTCATAAGGCTGGCGCGAGCCTTCCGCGAACATCGAACGGCCGTCCTGATCGACGATCTCGAGGTTGAGACCCTTCTTCGTCTCCTCGAAGATGATGTGTTTGGACAGCTCCGTCATCTCCGGCATGTCCTGCAACGCCTGCCGCAGCGAAGCCGACGCCAGCGCGAACTCGCGATCCGTCTTGATGCGAACACCATAGAGCTTGGCCTGCTCCTTCTCGTCCGGCGACGGAGTATTCGAGGCTTCGTCCGGCGGGATGTGATCGACATTCTTCAGCTTCGGCCGTGTCGGCAGGCCGTCGGTCTCGATCACACCGGAATAGCGCGCATTGGCCACGCCAAAGGCTTCGCGCATCGAACCCGCGACGATCTTCAGCTTGGTCTGGTCCTGATTGGAAAACGCGACCAGCATGACGAAAAAGCTCATCATCAGGCCCATCAGGTCCGCGAAGGTCACGAACCAGCCGTGTCCTCCGCCATGGGCATCGCCGCGCTTTTTCTTGGCCATAGTGCTGTCCCCGCCCCGCGCAGGCGCCGCTTACGCGGGCACCGGCTCGCCAGCTTCGTGCCGATGCTTTTCCGGCAGGTAAGCGAGCAGCATTTCACGCACCAGAGTCGGGCTCTTGGCATCGCGGATCATGAGGATGCCATCGATGATGATGGTGCGGTTGGTCTCCTCATCCAGAAGCTTGCCGTGCAGCTTGTCGGCGATCGGCAGGCAGAACAGGTTGGCGATCACCGCACCGTAAAGCGTCGCGAGCAGCGCGGTCGCCATGTAAGGGCCGAGCTTGGACGGATCGGTCATGTTGGCGAACATCTGCACCATGCCGATCAGTGTGCCGACCATACCGAACGCAGGCGCGCAATCGCCCACGGCGCGATAGATCTTGCTGCCCTCGTCGAGATGCATCAGGAAATTGTCGCGGTCGCGCTCGAGATTGTCGCGGATGAAATCCATGTCATAGCCGTCGGCGACGTAGCGGATGCCCTTGGCCAGGAACGGGTCCGGCGTCTCCACCTTCTCAAGCCCGACCGGGCCCTGCTTGCGGGCGATCTCGGCGATGCCGGCGAGTTCGTCGACGAGGCCGCGCGCGGTGGTGCGGCTCATGGTGAAGGCGTATTTCGCGCCGAGCGGCAAGCCGTGAAGAATCGAAACCAGCGGAAAACGGATCAGCGTCGCGGAGATCGAACCACCGAAAATGATGATCATGGCATGTTCGCTGACGAACATGTGCAGGTCGCCGCCCGTCAATATCAGCGCAACGATAACGATGCTGCCGGCGACGAGGCCAATGCTAGTGGTGATATCCATGAAGTACTCCGACGCGCACGGCGGCCATTCTGAGCCGCGTTTAGAACCGTAGCGTCGGCGCCATTAAATTCGCGTAAAGCCTGTGAAATGCTGGACGCAAAAGACTTCCCACTCCGCGCAGGATGACGCCCGATGGGCGGCATCGCCGTCGTCATGGTTAATATTTTGAAAAGATAGCGGGCGTAGTCTCGGATCGATCAGCCAGTGAGAACTGAAATGACCGCCATCAGCAATTCGATTTCGTCACAGGCCACTCTGGCCCAGGCGCAAGCCAAACTTGCCGCGGATCAGGCTGCCAAGGCTGACGAGGCCACACTCAAGGCCGATCAGAAAGCGGTCGACGAAGCCGTGAAGGCATCCCAGCAAACCGCAACTTCATCACAAGATAGCAGCGCTGCTCCGTCCGGCGGCGTGAACATCACGGCCTGACTCACTCTCGCATCAAACGCAGATTGTCAGTTCAGTCGCGTGGGGCGATCGGCGGATTCGGAATCCGACGGCGGCGTGAACACCGTCTCCGGCACATTGGCCGAAGCACCCCCCTGCCCGGCCTGCTGCGCGCGGAAGGTCCGCTCCTGCCTGCGGTACGCCGCCCAGCTGAACGGCAGCGCCGCGAGATAGATCACCGATCCGACGCTCAGCACGTACCATGGATAGCTGATGAGCACGGCGATGAACAGCACCACAAAGATGACGAGCGGCACCGCCGCTTCCGGCGACACGCGGGCGCCGAGCTTCTTGCCGGAGTAGACCGGCAGCCGCGACACCATCAGGAACGCCATGGTCAGCGTGAAAAGCAGAGTGATGGTCGGCGGCAGTTGCGGCAGGCCGATCAGCACCAGATACATCGGCAGCAGCACGCAGAGCGCTCCGAGCGGCGCGGGCACGCCGGTGAAATAATTCGCTGCGAACGGCAGATCGCTCGGCTCGTCGATCTGTGTATTGAAACGCGCGAGCCGCAGGCAGCTGCTGATCGCGAAGATGATCGCCGCGATCCAGCCGACGTTGTTGAACTCGTGCAATTGCCAGAAATACAGGATGAGCGCCGGCGTTACGCCGAAGTTCACGAAGTCGGCGAGACTGTCGAGTTCGGCTCCAAAGCGCGATTGACCCTTGATCATCCGCGCCACGCGACCGTCGATGCCATCGAGAATGGCGGCGAACACGATCGCGCCGAGCGCGAGTTCGTTGCGGCCTTCGATCGACATGCGAATGGCGGACAGGCCCGCGCACAACGCAAGAAGCGTGATGACATTGGGCACGAGTACGCGCACCGGAATGGAGCCGAACCGGCGGCGGCGCACATCGGGTCTGTCAGAACGCGGAAGCATGCTCATGGCACCCTTTATATGGGGAATAACCTGCCCCGCCAACATGGCTTGAACATGCGGCAGGCGGCGGCACTCCCCCAACCATATGGGGGATAAAGGTTAATCTGTGCGGTAGACGCGCCCGCCATCGCCGATCTGGAAGTCGGCCAGCACGGTTTCACCCGCCACGGCCGTCTGCCCCACCGAGACCAGCGGCTTGGCACCGTCCGGCAGGAAAACGTCGAGCCGCGAGCCGAACCGGATCAGGCCGAAGCGCTGCCCGGCTGCGAGGCTCTCACCTTCGCGCACGAAAGAGACGATGCGCCGCGCCACGAGACCCGCGATCTGGATGACGCCAATACGCCCGGCCGGCGTCGAGATCACGAGCGAGTTGCGCTCATTGTCCTCGCTCGCCTTGTCGAGTTCGGCGTTGACGAACTTGCCCGGACGATAGGCGATGCGCTCGATCCGGCCCGCCACGGGGCTGCGGTTCACATGGCAGTTGAACACGCTCATGAAGATGGAAATCCGCATCAACGGCTTGTCGCCGAGGCCGAGTTCGGCGGGCGGCACCACCGGCTGCACCATCGACACCCGGCCATCCGCGGGCGACACGACGAGCCCTTCCCGTACCGGCGTGGTGCGGACGGGATCGCGGAAGAACAAAGCACACCAGATCGTGAGCACCACGCCGATCCAGCCGAGCGGCACCCACAACCAGAACAGGATCAGGCTCGCCAGCGCGAAGCCGCCGATGAAAGGATATCCCTCCGGATGGATCGGCGGGATCTGCGCACGAATAGAATTGGCGATCGACATGGGGCTCCGATGATATCCGTTTCACACGACAAAAATGGTGGTCCGGCAAGAATTGCGGCTCGCGCGGCAGAAGGACCGGGAATCTTTGCCCATTCTAGGGCGCACGCCGCCAAAAGTCTCGGGAAAGCGACTCCCCGCCATCGAGTCGCGGCCGACGCCTACTCCGCGGCATCACGCGCCGGCGGAACGTCCCCAGCCTGCTCGTCCTTTTCGGCGAGTTCGTCGTCGCCGAACTGGGCCAGCTTCTCGCGCGCCTCGTCCGCCTCGCGCTGCCTGTTCCACATGCTGGCGTAAAGGCCGTCCGCCGCCATCAGCTGCATGTGCGTGCCGCGCTCGGCGATGCGCCCGCGCTCCAGCACGATGATCTCGTCGGCGCTCACGATGGTCGACAGGCGGTGCGCGATCACGAGCGAGGTGCGATTGCGCGACACTTTCTCCAGTTCGTCCTGGATTTCCTGCTCGGTATGACTGTCGAGCGCCGACGTCGCCTCGTCCAGCACGAGAATCGGGGGACCCTTGAGGATGGTGCGTGCGATCGCGACACGCTGCTTCTCGCCGCCCGAAAGTTTCAATCCGCGCTCGCCGACTTCGGTCTCATAGCCATGTGGCGACATGCGGATGAAGCCATCGATCTGCGCCATCTGCGCCGCCGCCTCGACCTCGGCATCGGTTGCGTCCCAGCGGCCATAACGAATGTTGTAGCGGATGGTGTCGTTGAACAGCACCGTATCCTGCGGCACCATACCGATCGCCGCGCGCAGCGAGGTCTGCTGCACATCGCGGATGTCCTGCCCGTCGATGGTGATACGTCCGCTGCTGAGATCGTAGAGACGGAACAGAAGCCGCGAGATCGTTGATTTGCCCGCGCCCGAGGGACCGACGATGGCGACCGTCTTGCCCGCCGGCACCTCGAACGTGATGCCCTTGAGAATCTCGCGGTCGGGATCGTAGTGGAAGCGCACATCCTCGAAGCGCACCGTGCCCGCATTCACATGTAGCGGTTTTGCGCCGGGCCTGTCCTTCACTTCCGGATTACGGCTCAGCACGCCGAACATCATCTCGATATCGATGATCGCCTGCTTGATCTCGCGATAGACGAACCCCATGAAATTCAGGGGCTGATAAAGCTGGATCATCATGGCATTGATCATAACGAAATCGCCGACGCTCTGGGTGCCGTTGCGAATGCCGATCACGCACATCACCATCGTCGCGGTAATGCCGATCGAAAAGATCACCGCCTGCCCGGTATTGAGCCACGCGAGCGAGGTGTAAGTCTTGGTGCTGGCGCGTTCATAGCGCTCCATCGAGACGTCGTAGCGTTGCGCTTCGCGAGTCTCCGCGCCGAAATATTTCACCGTCTCGTAATTGAGCAGCGAGTCGATGGCCTTGGTGTTGGCCTCGGTGTCAGACTCGTTCATGCGGCGGCGAATGTCGATCCGCCACTCGGTCGCGACATAGGTGAACCACATGTAGGCGAGCACGGTGCCGACCGTGACCAGCACATAGCGCCAGTCGAACTGATACAGCAGCACGCCCATCATCATCGCCAGTTCGACAACGGTCGGCGCCAGTTGCTGGACGGCGAGACGCACAATGGTCTCGATGCCGGTGCGGCCGCGTTCCAGAACGCGCGTCAGGCCGCCGGTCTTGCGCGCCAGATGAAAGCGCAGCGACAGCTCATGCATATGCACGAAGGTGAGATAGGCGAGCTTGCGCACGGCATGCATCGCGACCTTGGCGAAGATGCCGTCGCGCCATTGCGTGAACACCGCCATCAGAATGCGGGTGCCGCCGTAAGCAAGCGTCATGACGATCGGAGATGCGATGAGCCACATCATCCAGTTCGACGGCGCGACCGGCGCGCTGCCCTGTCCGTTCAACGCATCGATCGCCCATTTGAATGTGAATGGCACGATCATGGTGAGCGCCTTGGCGATCACCAGAAGCACCATCGACCAGACCACCCGCATCTTCAGGTCGGCCCGCTCCCCCGGCCAGATGTACGGCCAGAGATGCACCAGCGTCCCGGTCAGCGAGGCGCTTTGCGCCACCGGGACGGGGCGGTTTTGATCGGCGGGAGTATCAGGGGCGGTCATTCATCATCCTGCGGCCTCGGGACAAACGGCCCCGCGCCGAGCTTCGATTCGGCAACACAGACCTTGTCATATAGGATGCCAAAGAGAGTTCCGCACCCGGCCGAGGCGATTTTTCTGCCTTTCCAGCGCCCTGCAGGATAGCCTTTTCGTGAAGCCCCGGCTCGTCTTGACGATGTCACGAGGCAATGCCACATCGAGTCGATGACCAAGAACAATATTATTAAGACAGTCTGCGTTTATTGCGGTTCCGGCCCCGGTACAGACCCCCAGTTCATGCAAGCGGCGAGCGCCCTCGGCAAAAGTTTTGCCGAGGCAGGCATCGGCCTTGTTTATGGCGGCGGCTCCATCGGACTGATGGGCGCGGTCGCCGATGGCGTTCTCGACCACGGCGGCCGGGTGACCGGCATCATTCCGGACTTCCTGACCACGCGCGAGCATGCGCTCGACCGCGTGCAGGAATTGATCGTTACCGAGAACATGCATGAGCGCAAACAGCTCATGTTCGAACGCTCGGACGCCTTCGTAGCCCTGCCCGGCGGCATCGGCACGCTGGAAGAGCTGGTCGAGCAGATGACGTGGGCGCAGCTCGGCCGTCACACCAAGCCGGTGCTGCTGGCCAACATCGGCAATTTCTGGGAGCCGCTGCTGTCGCTGCTCGCGCACATGCGCCAGAAGGAATTCATCCGTCAGGGGCTGACGGTGAATTTCCTCACCGCCAACCACGTCGAGGATATCGTGCCAAAGCTGCAAGCCGCAGCCGCAAACGCACAGGTCACCCCTATGCGGCCGGAAGCTGTCACCGCGCAGATGTAACCCCGAGGGATATCCCTCGGGTGACAATCATCATGCCGGCGCGCCAGCCTTCACCAGCTTGTAGGTAAGCGAGTCCATCAGCGCCTGAAACGAGGCATCGATGACGTTGGACGACACGCCAATGGTGGTCCAGCGCGCGCCGTTCTCGTCCTCGCTCTCGATCAGCACGCGCGTCACCGCCTCCGTGCCGCCATTGAGGATACGTACACGGTAGTCGGTCAGCTTCAGGCCATCGATGTATTTCTGATACTTGCCGAGGTCCTTGCGCAGCGCGACGTCGAGCGCGTTGACCGGGCCGTTGCCTTCAGCAGCCGATATCAGCGTTTCGCCCGCGACGTCAACCTTCACCACCGCAAGAGCGACAGTCTGGGCGCGGCCGTTCGTTCGCTGCTCGACGTTGACGTCGAACTGTACGACGCGGAAATAATCCGGCACATGGCCAAGGGTGCGCCGTGCGAGCAATTCGAACGACGCATCGGCGGACTCATAGGCGTAACCGCCCGCCTCCCGCTCCTTCATCTCCTCGACGAGGCGCGTGACCTTCGGATCGTTCTTGTCGAAGGGGATGCCGGCGCGCTCCAGCGCCGCCAGCACGTTCGAACGCCCAGCCTGATCCGACACCAGAACCTGACGGCGGTTGCCGACTATCTCCGGCGCGATGTGCTCGTAGGTGTGCGGGTCCTTCAACACCGCTGAGGCATGAATGCCGGTCTTGGTGACGAACGCACTTTCGCCGACATAAGGCGCATGCTTGTCAGGCGCACGATTGAGGATTTCGTCGAGCGCGCGCGACACCTGCGTCAGCGTGGCGAGCTTTGCATCCGACACGCCGATCTCGAACATATCCGCGAACGGCTGCTTCAGTTTCAGCGTCGGGATCAGCGAGCACAGATTGGCGTTGCCGCACCGCTCGCCGAGACCGTTCAACGTTCCCTGAATCTGCCGCGCACCCGCACGCACCGCCGCAAGCGTATTCGCAACCGCCTGCCCAGTGTCGTCATGCGCATGGATGCCGACATGAGTGCCCGGGATATGTTTCGTCACCTCGCCGACGATGGCAGAGATTTCATCCGGCATGGTGCCACCGTTGGTGTCGCACAGCACCACCCAGCGCGCGCCGGATTCATAAGCAGCCTTGGCGCAGGCCAGCGCGAATTCCGGATCTTCCTTGTAGCCGTCGAAGAAGTGCTCGCAATCGAGCATCGCCTCACCGCTTTTCTTGGCGGCCGCGCTGATGCTGTCGCGGATCGCGGCGATGTTCTCCTCCTTGGTCGTCTCCAGTGCGACCCGCACCTGATAGGCTGAGGCTTTCGCCACCAGACAGAACGCATCGGCTTTCGCTTCAAGCACGCCGACGAATCCGGGATCGTTCGCCGCCGAACGGCCGGCGCGACGCACCATGCCGAAGGCGGTGAATTTCGCGTGGGCGAATTTCGGATGCGCGCTGAAGAACTCGCTGTCGGCGGGGTTCGCGCCCGGATAGCCGCCTTCGACATAGTCGAGGCCAAGCTCGTCGAGCATCTGCGCGATCAGCCGCTTGTCGTGCAGCGTGAAGTCAACTCCGCTGGTCTGCGCGCCGTCGCGCAGCGTGGTGTCGAAAAGATAGAGTCGTTCGCGGCTCATGGTGCCAGCCTTATCATCAAAGTCTTGGATTATCGTTGGACGGCGCATCGCCGAGCGTTTTCGTCATGGTGGTGTTAGCGAGCCATTCGTCGCCAATCGAAATCGAATTGCGCTGCTGGCCGACATAGCCGCGGCCAGCGAAAAACTCCTGCGCGGAATCGCTGGCATCGACGCTCATGCGCGTCGCACCGCGTGCCGCAGCAAGCTTCTCGATCGCGTCGCACAGCGCGCTGGCCACGCCCTGCCGCACCGCGCCGGGATGGACGAACAGCATGTCGAGATGATCGGCCCCTTTCAGCGAGGCGAAGCCGACCGGCGAACCGTGCATGGTCGCGATCAATGTCAGTTGCGTGCCGAGCTTCTTGCCAAACGCCGCCTCGTCCTCGGCGCGTGAAGCCCATGCCTCGCGCTGCGCCTCGGAATAGCTGTCCTCGGTCAACTCCTCGATGCTCGCGATGAAGATCGCCGCAAGGATCGAGGTATCGGCCGGCAGAAACGGTCGCAGCCCTACTTTTGGAAGCGCCTGCGCCATCACCAGACTCCGAAATATTTCAGCGCGAGCGCGACCGCCAATGCGATCACGCACCATTTCAGCACGATGTAATAGCGCCAGTGGCGCGGAAAAGGCGTCTCGGGCCGCTTCATCGCGCGATCTCCCAGGTGGTGCCTTCCTTGGAATCCTTGATGGCCACGCCCATCGCGGCCAGCTCATCGCGGATGCGGTCGGACTCTTTCCAGTCTTTGCGCGCGCGAGCAGCAGTGCGATCCGCAATCAAGGCACTGACTTGCGCGGCATCAACGCCGCTCGCCTGCTGTTTGCGGGCATCCCAATCCGCCTGGGTCTGCGCGAGGAACCCGAGCAGCCGCAGCGACGCCGCGAACTCAGCGCGCTGCGCTTCGCCGCCCTTTTCTGCCTGATGACGCAGGCCATGCAGCGCAGCGACCGTTTGCGCGGTGTTAAGATCGTCCAAAAGGGTTTCAAGTACGGCGCCGGCAGGCGCGCTGCCCGCGACGTCGCCTGCGGTCGCGTACCAGTCGTCCAGAACCTTCGCGCTTTCCTCCAGCCCCTTCAGCGTCCAGTCGATCGGCGAACGGTAATGGGTCTTGAGCATGTTGAGGCGCACGACTTCGCCCGGCCAATCCTTCAGCAGCTCATTGATCGTGACGAAGTTGCCGAGCGACTTCGACATCTTCTCGCCTTCGACCTGCAGGAAGCCGTTGTGCAGCCAGTAATTCGCCATCGCATGCGTACCGTGGGCGCAGCGCGATTGCGCGATCTCGTTCTCATGGTGTGGGAAGATCAAGTCGAGGCCGCCGCCATGAATGTCGAACACGTCGCCGAGATAAGCCGCGCTCATCGCCGAGCATTCGATGTGCCAGCCGGGCCGTCCCCGGCCCCACGGGCTGTCCCAACCCGGCTCGTCGCTTGATGACTGCTTCCACAGCACAAAGTCCGCCGGATTTTTCTTGTGCGCATCGACCGCGACGCGCGCGCCGGCCTGCTGATCCTCGAGTCTACGACCGGAGAGCTTGCCGTAGTCCGGCATCGAGGCGGTGTCGAACAGCACCTCGCCGCTCGCTTCATAGGCGTGACCGCGTGCGATCAGCGTCTTGATGAGCGTGACCATGTCGGCCTTGCCGTCAGCACGCGGCAGCACGAAGTCGGTCGCGCGTGGCTCAACGGTCGGCGGCAGGCAGCCGAGTGCATCGACATCGGCATGAAACTGGTTCGCGGTCTTTTCCGTGACCTTGCGGATCGCCTCGTTCAGCGGCAGGCCGGGATAATCACGCAGCGCGCGGTCGTTGATCTTGTCGTCGACGTCGGTGATGTTGCGCACGTAAGTGACGTGCTTCTCACCGTAAATGTGCCGCAGCAGGCGGAACAGCACGTCGAACACGATGACCGGGCGCGCATTGCCGATATGGGCGAAGTCGTAGACCGTCGGCCCGCACACATACATCCGCACATTGCGCGGATCGAGCGGCACGAAGGCACGCTTGTCCTTCGTCAGCGTATCGTAGAGCCTCAGCTCCATAGACATAATTCCCTTGCCTTGCGGCCGGGCGTCCGGTGATCTCGATTTGAGAAAAGACGGCTCCAGCCAGCGAATCGCTAGCTAATAATCTCGTGGCAAATGCCGAAAAACGAGGAAGAACCGTTCATGGCCGGCACAATGGCCAGCCGGCGTCGCCCCGTCAAGTGCCGGGCCCATCGATTGGTCAACAACGGCGCAATCGCTCGGCCGGGACGAATTAATGATTTTTAACATTTTGGCCTTATCCGTGTCGGTCTTGTGATTCTTGGCCGGTGCTTCCCATGCGATTGAGTTCCGCGGCTGCGTTGTTCGCCGTCTTCCTGACAACCTCCCCCGCCTTTGCCGACAGCCGGGTTTTCATCGTGGCCAACCAGCCGGACGGCTACGGCATCGACGAATGCCTCGCCAATGGCGCGAGCTGCGGCGCTTCCGCGGCACGGATGTACTGCGAATCCCATCAATTCGCGCGGGCGAGTTCCTATCATCGCATCGAGAACGACGAGGTCACCGGCGCTATCCCGGCCTCCGCCCGGAGCCCGGCCCCGCATGGCGACCGCTACGTCGCCATCACCTGCCAGCGGTAATCGCGCCTTACCTGCCGCGTTATTCACCGGGACGGCTGGGCCTGCCTTGAGAGCGCCCAGAAATCGGCGTGACCTTGCCCTCTGAAACGGCTATGCAAAATCGCATTGGCCGTGCCTGCGGCCGTTTTCCCGGATATGTACTTGCCGATGCTCCCTCGATCCCTGCCGATGCTGGCTGCCCTCGCTGCCGTGGGGCTGTCAGCCCCCGCTTTTGCCCAGAATTTCGCCCCGGGCGGCGGTCAGGGCAACCCGATGTGCCAGCGCCTCGAAGGCCAGCTTGCCGCCATCGACCGCGGCCAGGGCGGCGGCGATGCCGGCAAGGCCGATCAAATCCGGCGCTATGAGGATGCTGCAGGCCGCCAGCAGGCCGAACTCGAGCGCGTTCAGGCGCGGGCCCGCGATCAGGGCTGTGACAGTTCCGGATTCTTCTCGTTGTTCAACGGCCGCTCCGCGCAGTGCGGCCCGATCAACAACCAGATTCAGCAGATGCGGCAGAACCTCGACCAGATCACATCGAATCTGGAGCGGTTGCGCGCGGGCTCGGCGGGCGGCATGGACGATCCGCAGCGGCGTTCGGTGATCCTTGCGCTGGCGCAGAACAATTGCGGCCCGCAATACGCCAACATGGCGCGCTCCGGAAACTTCCTGAGCAACCTCTTCGGCGGTGGCGGCGGCGGTCCTGCCGAGAATAACGGCCTCGATCCGAACGCGCCGCAAGCCGGCACCTACCGCACCGTCTGCGTGCGAAGCTGCGACGGCGCCTATTTCCCGATTTCATTCGCGACGGTGCCAAGCCGTTTTGCGGACGACGAGCGCAGTTGCAAGAGCCAGTGCCCGAACGCACAGGCCACGCTCTACACCTATCACAACCCGGGCGAGGACATTTCGCAGGCCGTCTCGATCAACGGCCAGCCCTACTCGCAATCGCCGAACGCCTTCCGCTTCCGCACCCAGTACGACAAGACGTGCAGTTGCCGCGCACCGGGACAAAGCTGGGCCGACGCGCTCAAGAACGTCGATACGTCGAGCGGTGCAGAACAGGGCGACATCACCGTGACCGAGGATCGCGCGAAGCGGATGTCACAGCCGCCGCGCACCGCACCGGCGAAGCAGACTGCGCCCCAAGCCGCTGCTCCGGCAGCCGCAACCCCGCCGGCGAATACTGATCCGGGTCAAATTCGTGCAGTTGGACCGACCTTCATCCCGAACAATCACTAACGGCTGACAATCTTGGCTTCAATGCGTTCGCGCCTGAAGCGTGATTGCGGTCACATCCTCAGCCGTCAAAAACCTCGGTCGAATCCCGGCGCGAGCGTGTTACGAGCGACTGGTCGGGTTGCGGTTGCGAATCGCCGTTGTCGCGAAAGCGATTGGTGATCGGATAACGACGGTCCCGCCCAAAATTCTTGCGCGTTACCTTCACGCCCGGCGCAGCCTGCCGCCGTTTGTATTCCGCAAGATTGAGCAGCCTGTCGATGCGCAGCACCGTGTCACGGTCGAACCCCTCCTCCACGATCTCGGCAACCGACATGTCGTGTTCGACGAGCCGCTCCAGAATGCCGTCGAGAATATCGTATGGCGGCAGCGAGTCCTGATCGGTCTGGTTCTCGCGCAGCTCCGCCGTCGGCGGGCGCACGATGATACTGACCGGGATGACCTTGCCGGAGGGACCGAGCGCGCCTTCCGGCTTCCACGAATTGCGCAGCGACGACAGGCGAAACACTTCGGTCTTGTAGATATCCTTGATCGGGTTGAAGCCGCCGTTCATGTCACCGTAGAGCGTCGCGTAGCCGACCGACATTTCGGACTTGTTGCCGGTCGTCACCAGCATGTCGCCGAACTTGTTCGAGATCGCCATCAGGAGCACGCCGCGGGTGCGCGCCTGAAGGTTCTCCTCGGTCACGTCGCGCGGTCTACCCTCGAAGACCCCCTTCAATATCTCCTCGAACCCGTTCACCGCAGCGGCAATCGGCAGGACATCGTAACGAATACCAAGCCCGCGCGCGATCCGCGCAGCGTCCTCGATCGACTCCTTCGCGGTGAAGCGGAACGGCAGCATCACGCCACGCACGCGCTCCACGCCGATAGCGTCTACCGCGATAGCGAGACACAAAGCTGAATCGATGCCGCCCGAAATGCCGAGCAGCACGCCGGGGAAACCGTTTTTGCCGACATAATCGCGCAGTCCCAGCACGCAGGCGGCATAGTCCGCACGGTCACCTTCCAGCAGCGGCGCAACCGGCCCCTTGCAGGTCCAGCCCTTCTCGCCTTTGGTCCACGTCAGCGTCACCATAGCTTCCTCGAAACAGGGAAGCTGCGCCGCGAGCGAGCAATCGGCGTTGAGCGCAAACGACGCGCCATCGAACACCAGTTCGTCCTGACCGCCGACCTGATTGACGTAGACGAACGGCAATCCGCTTTCGGTAACGCGCCCCACCGCCATCGACAGGCGGATATCATTCTTGCCGCGCGCGTAAGGCGAGCCGTTCGGTACGATCAGAATTTCGGCACCGGTCTCGGCGAGGCACTCGACGACGTTTTCGTAGTCCTCCGACTCCTCCATCCATGTGTCTTCGCAGATCGGCACGCCGACGCGGACACCGCGAATAGTCAGCGGACCCGCCGCCGGGCCGCGTGCAAAAATACGCTTCTCATCGAACACACCGTAATTCGGCAGATTGGCCTTGAAGCGCAGTCCCGCGATACGTCCACCGTCGAGCAATGCCACGGCGTTATAGAGCTTGCCTTCGTCGACCCATGGCGTGCCGATCAGCACCGCCGGACCGCCATCGGCGGTCTCGCGCGCGAGTTCTTCGACGGTTGCGCGGCATCGGGCCTGAAACGAGGGTTTGAGGACGATATCTTCCGGCGGATAGCCGCACAGGAAAAGTTCGGGAAGCACGACGAGCGCTGCCCCATCCGCGGCAGCCTTCGCGCGCGCCGCTCGCGCCTTGGTCGCGTTTCCGGCGATATCTCCGACCGTCGGATTGATCTGCGCCAGGGTCACCAGAAATTTTGCGGATTCACTCATGGGCATGTTGTAGCCCGCCCCGAGACGCTTCCGCAATTGCGGGCTTTGCGCGGGGAGTTGTCAATCAGATGATCCCGATCCGCTCGGCGATGGCGAACAGCCATGTCAGGCCGGCAATGGCAAGCGTCACGCCGACAGCGGCGGAGCCCATATCCTTGACCCGGCCAATCTGCGGGTCGTGATCGAGCGTCAGCCGATCGGCCAGCTTCTCGATCGCGGTGTTGAGCAATTCGACGACGAGAAGCAGGAGCACGACACAAACAAGCTCCAGCCGTCGCGCGGGCGTGACGCCGATCAGCCAAGACAGCGGAAGCGACAGGATCAGCGCCACGACCTCTTCGCGAACCGCCCGCTCGGAGCGGAACGCGAAGATGAGGCCGTTGACGCTGTTAATGGTGGCGCGCCAGAAGCGCAGCACGTCAGAGGCCGGCCACCGCAGGCAGTGGCTGCGCCTTGCGCTCGCGGCCCTGCTTGAGGAATTCCGCGATCAGGAATGCCATGTCGATCGACTGTTCGGCATTCAGGCGCGGATCGCAGACCGTGTGATAGCGGTCGTTGAGATCCTCATCGGTGATCGCACGCGCGCCGCCGATGCACTCGGTGACGTCCTGCCCGGTCATCTCGAGATGCACACCGCCGGCATGGGTGCCTTCCGCCGCGTGAACCTCAAAGAACGCCTTCAGTTCGGACAGAATGCGGTCGAACGGCCGCGTCTTGTAACCGCTGGTCGAAGTGATCGTGTTGCCGTGCATCGGATCGCACGACCACACCACCGCCTTGCCCTCACGCTGCACGGCGCGAATGAACTGCGGCAGCGTATCGCCAACCTTGTCCGCGCCCGAACGGTTGATGAGCGTCAACCGGCCCGGCTCGTTCTCCGGGTTGAGAATGTCGATCAGCTTGAGCAGTTCGTCCGGCTTCAGCGAGGGGCCGCACTTCAGGCCGATCGGGTTCTTGATGCCGCGGAAATACTCAACATGCCCGTGATCGAGCTGACGCGTGCGATCGCCGATCCAGAGCATGTGCCCGGAGGTCGCGTACCAGTCGCCCGTGGTGGAATCGACGCGCGTGAACGCCTGCTCGTAACCAAGCAGCAGCGCCTCATGGCTGGTGTAGAACTCGGTCGCACGCAGTTCCGGATGGCTCTCCAGATTGAGACCGCAGGCACGCATGAAGTTCAGCGCGTCGGAAATGCGGTCCGCCAATTCCTTGTAGCGGCGCGACTGCTGCGAATCCTTCACGAAGCCGAGCATCCACTGATGCACGCTGCCGAGATTGGCGAAGCCGCCGGTCGCGAACGCGCGCAGCAGGTTGAGCGTCGCCGCCGACTGGCGGTACGCGGACAACTGGCGGCGCGGATCGGGAATGCGCGCTTCCGGCGTGAAGGCGATGTCATTGATGATGTCACCGCGATAGCTCGGCAACTCGACGCCGTTGATCTTTTCCGTCGGCGAAGAACGCGGCTTGGCGAACTGACCGGCGATGCGGCCGACCTTCACCACCGGCAGCGCGCCGGCATAGGTCAGCACCACCGCCATCTGCAGGAAGACGCGGAAAAAATCGCGGATGTTGTTGGCGCCGTGCTCGGCGAAACTCTCGGCGCAATCGCCGCCCTGCAACAGGAAAGCCTCGCCAGCGGCCACGCGCGCCAGCGACTTCTTCAGGTTGCGTGCCTCGCCTGCAAAAACCAGCGGCGGAAAGGTGGCGAGTTGTTCCTCGACACCCGCCAATGCCTTCGCATCCGGATAGTCCGGCACCTGCAAAACCGGTTTGTTGCGCCAGCTATCGGGCGTCCACCGCTCAGCCATGATCGAAAACTCCTGCCTGATCGTCCCATGATCGGCCGGGGCTTATATACACAGCCGGCCGTCCGCTTTCCACCCGCAATTCGTCCTGTCTGCTCAACAGGTTAAGCGGGGGCTACTACCCTGCCCGTCTCAGGACGCAAAAAGGCCGCCGCCGGAGGATGACCGGCGGCGGCCCGGGATCAAACGCTTACTTGTCGGCGATGCGGATGCCAGCCGGCCCGTTGGCCTTCAGCGAACCGCTCTTTTTCAGCTTCTTGCCGTCGAAATCGAACACCATGATCTCGTTCTCGATCATGCACTGGACCAGCACCTTCTTGGCGTCCTTGTTGAAGGTAACGCCCTGGCACCAATGACCGACATCCGCCTGCGTCACGAACGTCAGCTTCTTGTCCTTGAGACGATAGATTTTCAGGATGCCGTGGTCATTGTAGATCGGCGCGGCCTTGGCCTTGTTCGATCCATTCATAACCGCGAGCGCGAGATATTTGCCGTCACGGGACAGCGTCATGCCCTCGGGCGTCGGACCAACGGTGACAGTGTCGATGGTGCGCGGCGGCTTCGCCTTCACGTCGATGATGCTGACCGTATCGTCGTCGCCATTGCCGTTGTTGAGACCAAGATCCGCGACCAGCGCCACGTCACCCTTCGGCGACATGTTGATGCCGTAGGGCCGCAGGCCCGCGCCGACATCGCGCTTGGTATATTCGACCTTTTCGCCGTCGATCTTGAGCACCGAAACCTTGTTGTCGCCATCGCGCGTGACGAAAGCGAGCTTGCCGTCCGGCGTGAAGGCGATCGCGCAGGGACCCGAGTTCGCCGCACCGAAATCGATCTTGCCCGCAGGCGTCACCGTCTTGCCGCTGATCTTGAAGATCGAGACCGTACCGTCATTGCGATTGGCCACGAGAGCCAGATCGCCCGCAGGATTGATCGTGACGCCCGTGGCACCGGGTCCGGCCTCCAGCGTCGCCGATACGACCGGCGGCTTCGCCTTCAGGTCGATCACCGAAAGCTTGTTATCGGGCACGACCTTCTTGCCATCGGCATCGACCTTCATGGCGCCGGTGACAAGCGCGAACGATTCATCCTTGGCAACCGCGACGCTGGTCGGCGGGCCGACCGCGCTGGCGGGCGCCGCTACCTCGCCGATGATCTTCGGGGGCGTCTGGTTGAGATCGATGATGGATACGGAGTCCGGCACAAGCGGACTGCGCATCTGAGGCTTTCCGTCGTTCAAAGCCGATTTGCCGTCATTGGCGGATACGGCGATCTGGGCCGTCGCGGCCACCGGCGTCAGCAAGGCGAGCGCCAAAACAAGGGCGCACTTCTGCGGTACTCGATAAACCATGGATGTTCTCTCCCCCCGGTGTTTTTTCGCAGACCGGAATCCCGGGCAGCGCCGGTCTGACAGTGCAGCTAACACCGTCGCGGCCAAATCCGTCCACTAGAACTTGGGTAGGAGGCTATTCCGCCGCTTGCCGGACGTGCCGCGCCGTGGGGGTGCGCATAGTGACGAGTTCTTCGGCGCTTGTCGGATGCAACGCCATGGTCGCATCGAAATCGGCCTTGGTCGCCTTCATCCTGATGGCGATGGCCACCACCTGCGTCAGTTCGGCCGCTTCGGGGCCCACGATATGGCAGCCGAGAATGCGGTCCGTGCTGCCGTCAACCACGAGCTTCATCAGCACGCGGCTTTCGCTGCCGGACATCGTCGCCTTGATGGGACGGAAATCAGCCTTGTAGATATCGACGCGATCGTATCGCGCGCGGGCGTCCTCTTCCGTCAGGCCAACGGTCCCGACCTGCGGCTGCGAGAACACCGCGGTCGGAATGCAGTCATGATCGACCACGACCGGCTTGTTGCCAAACACCGTGTCGGCAAAGGCGTGCCCTTCCCTGATCGCCACCGGCGTCAGGTTCATGCGGTGGGTGACGTCGCCCACCGCATAGATATGCGGGACATTGGTGCGCGAATGCTCGTCCACCGCGATACCGCCATTGACGGGATTGAGTGCGACGCCGGCTTTCTCCAGGCCTAGCCCGTTGACGCAGGGGTGACGGCCGATCGCGAACATCACCTGGTCGGCGGCAACGCTCGAGCCGTTCGACAGATGCGCGGTGAAGGTGTCGCCATGACGCTCGACGCGATTGACCGTGCAGGAGGTCAGAACCGTAACGCCCGCCTTCTCCATCTCGCCGCGGACATGTTTGCGCACATCATTGTCGAAACCGCGCAGGATGTTGTCGCCGCGATAGATCAGCGTGACGTCAGCACCGAGGCCGTTGAAGATCGACGCGAATTCCAGCGCGATATAGCCGCCGCCCTGAATGACGATCCGCTCAGGGAATTTTTCCAGATGGAAAACCTCGTTCGAGGAAATCACATGCTCGATGCCGGGAATGGCAGCGCCGTGATTGGGCATGCCGCCGGTCGCGATCAGGATGTGCCCGGCCGTTACCTTCTCGCCGGTCGATAGCCGCAGCGTATGCGGATCCTCGAACACCGCGCGCGCCTTCACAGTCTGCGCGCCGGCCTTTTCCACATTGGTGGCATAGATGCCTTCAAGGCGAGCGATTTCCGCGTCCTTGTTGGCGATCAGCGTGGTCCAGTCGAAATCCGCTTCCGGAATGGTCCAGCCGAATCCGGCGGCATCCTTCACGTCCGTCGAGACCAGCGAGGCCAGCATCATCAGCTTCTTCGGCACGCAGCCCCGGATCACACAGGTGCCGCCGAAACGATATTCTTCCGCAACCATGACGCGCGCGCCATAACCGGCAGCGATACGAGCCGCGCGGACACCGCCGGAGCCGCCCCCGATCACGAACAGATCGACGTCGAAATTTGCCATGTGCTTCCCGTCCGCCCCGAGGCCGGGCGTTCGTGGCAAGCCGCGAACGCCCTACGCTGGCGTCAGATGTTCTTGCCGCGCGCCTTCATCTCGGCGCGGAACTTGTCGATCACCTTCTGGGAGAAAGTCTGCGCCCACTGGTCCATGTAGCCGCGCGAGGCCGCGAAGATTTCCGGCTCCTGCTCGATCACCTTCTTGCCGAGCGGCGACTTGTACCAGGCAGCAATGTCCTTCAGTTCCTGTTCGGAAAAGCGCGAGGCGTAGATCTTGGCGATCTGATCACCGATCTCCTTCTCGCTGCCGGCGAGTTCCTTCGCCACCTTAATCGCGACCTCGTTGAGATCCTTCTGATAGTTCAGGTTGCTCTGCAACAGCGTGAGCTTGCTGCGCTCGACAAGGCTCGGCACGGCCTCCTTGTAAAGCTCCTCGATGTGCTTGTCGGTGAGGATCTGCTTGGCAGTCGCAATCGCCGCCGGCGACGGATTGGGGTTCGATTGCGCGAGCGCCGGACCTGCAACCACGCTGACAAAGCCAGCCGCCAGAAGGGCGTAAATCGTCTTCTTCATGTCAAACTCCTCAAACCCGGCCTGCCGGCCGATCAACGATACGAAGCCCCTGCGATCCGGCGAGAATGGCCGTCTTCGCAAGGCCGATGAACAATCCATGCTCCACCACGCCGGGAATGGCGCTGAGAAGCGCGGCAAGGCGCGGCGGATCCGGGATCCGTCCCAGATGAGCGTCCACGATCCAGTGGCCGCCATCGGTGACAAAAGCATGGCCATCCTTGCCTTGCCGCAGGCTTATTTCCCCTGCGACGCCGGCCTGCGCGAACGCCGCGCCAAGCGCCCGGCGCGTAGCCGCGAGGCCGAACGGGATGACTTCCACCGGCAGCGGAAACTGGCCCAGCGTGTCCACCCATTTGCTGTCGTCGGAAATCACAACCATTCGGGCCGAGGACGCTGCCACGATCTTCTCGCGCAGGAGCGCGCCGCCGCCGCCTTTGATGAGATTGAGCGCAGGATCGATTTCGTCGGCGCCGTCCACCGTGAGATCGAGATGATCGATCTCGTCGAGGGTCGTCAGCGGCACGCCACAGCGCTCGGCATCGGCCCGCGTCGCCTCGGATGTCGGTACTCCGATTACGCGCAGCCCCCCGCGCACGCGCTCGCCGAGCAGTTCCACGAAATGCTTCGCCGTCGAGCCGGTCCCAAGACCAAGCTGCATGCCGTCTTCGACATACTCAAGGGCCTTTGCGGCCGCAGCTCGTTTCAGCTCTTCCTTCGACATTTCGCCCCTCTCGTGACGCCCGAACGGCGCGGCGTTTCTACCCTCGATTTCGCCCGAGGAACAGGGTCGAGCCCCTTGAAATCCGCTGATTTTTCCTCCCCCTTGCACAAGTAGCGGACGCGGGGTAGCGAACGGTATGAACAATCTCCCCCTTATCGTATTCGATCTCGACGGCACGCTTGTGGACAGCGCGCCAGACCTCGTCAGTGCATTGAATTTCGTGCTGGAGCGCGAAGGTCTGCCGGCCGTTCCGCTTGCACCGGCACGGAAAATGATCGGCGCCGGCGCACGCGCCATGATCGAGCGGGCGCTCGAGGCCGAGGGCCGCGCCTGCACGCAAGAACACGTCGCGAAAATGACCGACGATTTCATCGCGTTCTACGCCGACCACATCGCCGACCAGACGCGCCCCTTCGAGGGCACCGAAGCGGCGCTCGACGAACTCGCGAGCCTGGGCCACCGGCTCGCGGTCTGCACGAACAAGCTCGAATGGCTGTCCAACCGCCTGCTGGACAAGCTGAACATGAGCACACGGTTTGCAGCGATCTGCGGCGCGGATACTTTCGGCGTTCAGAAACCCGACCCCATCATCCTGCGCCAGACCATCGCCCGCGCCGGCGGCACACCTGCAGCGGCCATTATGGTGGGCGATTCCGGGCCCGATATCGGGGTTGCCAAACGCGCCGGCGTTCCCGTCATCGCCGTCGATTTCGGCTACACGCCGATCGCGATCAAAGACCTCGAGCCCGATCGGCTGATCTCCCACATGCGCGACCTTCCCGCGACCGTAGCGGAGATGCTGCAAACAAAATACGCTACAAGCGATTGATCGAATTTGGCTTTATCGATCATCTTAAGAGATCGCGTTAACCGCATCTCTTAAGATGCGGCGGCGTCCAGTTGCGCTCATATGCCGCGACCCGTATGCTCGGCCCCGGGGATCGTGCGCCAGCCGCACCAAAAAAGACGGATAATATCATGCGTGTCGTTCTGATCGTTGCGGCAGGGCTTAGCCTTGCAGGCTGCTCGTCCACGGATTTGTTCAAGTCCACGCCGCCGCAGGCGACCCTGCAACTCGATTCCACGCCTCCGGGCGCCGATGCGACGACCTCGGTCGGTCCGGGATGTAAAACTCCCTGTTCCGTACAAGTGCCGGCCGGCGAGAATTTCACCGTAACCTACGCGCTGGCGAAATATCAGCCGGCAACCGTGGAAGTGACGGTCGTCAAGCAGCCTGGCAGCGACCCGATCCTCGATCCTAATCCTGCGGTCGCAGAGTTGCAGCTTGCCACTCCGCCCAAGAAGCCAAAACGCAGGCCGCACCCGAAGCCAAAAACCGCGCCGAGGGCGGCCGCTCCCGCAGCGGAACCCGCACCTGCCGCAACCGCTTCGCCGCCGCCGAACGGCCTGTCTCCTTTCCCGCCGGTCCGCTAGGCCGAATTCGAATGCCCTGCGGCCTATCGCCGATTGTGCCAGGCCCTTGCAGCGCCTAAATAAAGCTAGGCAGCCCGGCTTCAGCCGGGCATAGCCTGGCGGGATATCATGAACGCTCCTCAGGACATCAAGACCGGCTCTTCCGCAATGATCGATCCGTTCGGTCGCGCGATCAGCTATCTGCGTGTCTCGGTGACAGACCGCTGCGACCTGCGCTGCTTCTACTGCATGTCCGAGGACATGACGTTCCTGCCCCGCAGCGACCTGCTCACGCTGGAAGAACTAGACCGGCTATGTTCCGCCTTTGTCGCCAAGGGTGTCCGCAAGCTGCGCCTGACCGGCGGGGAACCGCTGGTCCGCCGCAACGTGATGTCGCTGTTCCGCTCGCTCTCGCGTCATCTGCAGAGCGGCGCGCTGAACGAACTGACCCTGACGAGTAACGGCTCGCAGCTTGAGAAATATGCGGCAGAGCTGGCCGATTGCGGCGTGCGCCGGATCAACGTGTCGCTCGACACGCTCGACCGCGACAAATTCCGCGCCATCACCCGCTGGGGCGATATCGACAAGGTGCTGGCCGGAATCAAAGCGGCGCAACGCGCCGGCCTGCGCGTGAAGATCAACGTCGTCGCCCTCAAGAATATGAACGAGGACGAGATCCCTTCCCTGATGCGCTGGGCGCACGGCGAGGACATGGACATGACGCTGATCGAAGTCATGCCGATGGGCGATATCAGCGGTGGCCGCCTCGACCAGTATGTGCCGCTGTCGATGGTGCGCTCGCGTCTTGCGACCCAGTTCACCCTGACCGATTTGCCTGAAAGCTCAGGCGGCCCGGCACGATATGTTCATATCGGCGAGACCGGCGGCAAGCTCGGCTTCATTACCCCGCTGACGCATAATTTCTGCGAATCCTGCAACCGCGTCCGCATTACCTGCACTGGCACCCTGCACACCTGCCTCGGCCAGGAGGATGCCTCTGACCTGCGCAAGCCGCTACGCGCATCGTCAGACGACGCCCTGCTGGGTGCGGCGATCGACCGCGCCATTGGGTTGAAGCCCAAGGGCCATGATTTCGTGATCGACCGCCGCCACAACGGCCCAAGCGTCAGCCGGCACATGAGCGTGACCGGCGGCTGACGATACTTTCGTACCCTACCCGGTATCTCCAAACTTCCAATTGACGTCCGCTTTGGGCGCTGGAATCTTGGGTCCGCATACCATCCCGGACAGATTGACGTGTTCGACGGAGGGCAGACAATCCAGCTAAGCTGCCGGGGCGTCTGCGCGTAGGGGGAGATTTTATTTTGCAAACGTTGCTCAAACTGAGCCGC
Source organism: Afipia felis ATCC 53690 (assembly GCF_000314735.2). Taxonomy (NCBI): domain Bacteria; kingdom Pseudomonadati; phylum Pseudomonadota; class Alphaproteobacteria; order Hyphomicrobiales; family Nitrobacteraceae; genus Afipia; species Afipia felis. The sequence continues at coordinate 1,212,103 of NZ_KB375270.1, forward strand.
GGCATCGACGCGTTCACAACCGTGATCGGGCGATACCTGTCTTGGCTCATCCTCGTCGCCGTCATTATCTCGGCTGCGAACGCGATCATCCGAAAAGTTTTCGACGTCTCGTCAAACGCCTATCTCGAACTGCAATGGGTTCTGTTCGGCGTCGTCTTTCTGCTGTGCTCGCCGTGGGCCCTGCTGAACGGCGACCACATCAAAATCGACATCGTCAATCACCATCTGCCGCTCAAGGTCAGAAGCTGGATCGACCTGATCGGCCACGTCTTCTTCCTGGTGCCGTTTTGTGTCGTCCTGCTCTGGACGTCGATCCCGTTCTTCCTCGTCTCCTACCATCAGAATGAGCAATCGTTCAGCGCCGGCGGTTTGCCGCAATGGCCGGCGAAGTCGCTCGTCGTGATCGCCTCTGCTCTGCTGCTGGTGCAGGCCGTTTCCGAGATCATCAAGCGCATCGCCGTGATGCGGGGATTGTTGCCCGACCCCAACAAGCTGGCGCTCTCCTCTCACGAGCAGGCTGCCCTCGAGGCAGAACGGCTTGCTGAAGCTATTTCATCCGAAAAACATTAAGCGCGCGACCGCATCAAACGCTCAAAGGACGCAACTGAATGGCTGCGATTTTTATTGAATACATGGCACCGATCATGTTTGCCTCGTTGGTGCTGTTTTTGCTCCTCGGCTATCCGGTTGCATTTTCGCTCGCCGCCAACGGCCTGCTGTTCGCCCTGATCGGCATCGAGCTTGGGCTGTTCCGCCCGGACTTCCTTCAAGCATTGCCTGAACGCGTCTACGGCGTGATGAACAACGAGACGCTGCTTGCCATCCCGTTCTTCACTTTCATGGGGTTGATCCTCGAACGATCCGGCATGGCGGAGGATCTGCTCGAAACCATCGGGCAGCTTTTCGGCAGCGTCCGTGGCGGCATCGCCTATGCGGTGGTTTTCGTCGGCGCCCTGCTCGCTGCGACCACCGGCGTCGTCGCCGCATCGGTGATTTCGATGGGCCTGATCTCGCTGCCCATCATGTTGCGCTACGGTTATGACCGCCGGGTTGCCACAGGCATCATCGCCGCGTCCGGCACGCTGGCGCAGATCATTCCGCCCTCGCTCGTCCTGATCGTGATGGCCGACCAGCTCGGCCGCTCCGTCGGCGACATGTATGAAGGCGCCTTCATTCCCGGCATCGTGCTGTCGATCCTCTACGCGACCTACATTTTCCTGCTGACGATCTTCTCGCCGAAGTCGGTGCCGGGATTGCCGCTGGAGGCTCAAACGCTGCGCGATCCCGAGACGGCCCAGCACAAGCTGGTTCTGCCCGTCGCCGCTCTGGCTGCCGCCGGCGCCGCCTATCTCTTCGCGGTCAAGCTCGGCCTGTTCGACTGGACCGCGCCGGTGTTCGACAAGATTTCGAGCAATGAACAGATCCGTCACGGTTTCTGGTTCATGATTCTGCTGGCTATCCTGGTCAGGCCGTTCATCAACATCATCCGGACCACAACACTTTCGCTCTTCCTCGTCTTTGTCAGCTCGACGACCCTCGCCTTGATCGCGATGAGCTTCACCAACGTGAAAGCCGGCGCTGATTACGTGGTTCTCACCATGTCGCTGGTGGTGGCGATCTCGTTCGTGATCGCCGTTCTGAACAAGTTCAGCGGCCTGAAGCTGCTCTCGCGCCTTGCCGAACAGGTCGTGTTCGTCATGGTCCCCCCACTCGGCCTCGTCTTTCTCGTGCTGGGTACGATCTTCATCGGCGTCGCCACGCCGACCGAGGGCGGCGCGATGGGCGCCTCGGGTGCCCTGATCCTGGGTCTGATGAAACGCCGCCTGAGCTTCGACCTGACCCGTCAGGCCGTCGAGTCGACCGCAAAACTGTCGGCTTTCGTGATGTTCATCCTGGTCGGTGCACGCGTCTTCTCCCTGACCTTCTACGGCGTGGACGGCCACCGCTGGGTCGAGCATCTGCTGGTCTCGCTGCCGGGCGGACAGATCGGCTTCCTGCTGTTCGTCAACGCCTTCGTCTTCGTTCTCGCCTTCTTCCTCGACTTCTTCGAGCTTGCCTTCATCATCATTCCCCTGCTCGGACCTGTCGCGGAAAAACTCGGCATCGACCTGATCTGGTTCGGCGTTATCCTCGGCGTGAACATGCAGACCTCCTTCATGCATCCGCCGTTCGGATTTGCGCTGTTCTACCTGCGCTCGGTCGCGCCGAAGGAATCCTACATTGATCGCATCAGCCGCAAACGGATGGAGCCTGTCACCACCGCACAGATCTATTGGGGTTCCGTGCCTTTCGTCATCATCCAGGTCATCATGGTGTGCCTGGTCATCCTCTTCCCGCAGATGGTGATGCACTACAAAGGCACGCTCTCCACGGTAGATCCATCGAAAGTGAAAATCGAAATTCCACAGATCGACATGCCTCAGCTTGATCTTGGAATACCCAGCATCAAGTAGGTTGGGACAAACAAAAGCCCGGCTCCATGAGCCGGGCTTTTTGCATATCAGGAGCTTTGCGTATCAGCCGCGGCTGCGGGACCGGATCTGAAAATTGTCGAACGTCATTTCCGCGACCTGCCACCACAGATATTCGTCGTTGCGATAAGCCTGCATCGCATCGATCGACTTCTTGAAATTCTCGTTCTTGGCGGAAATCTCGGTCCACAACTCATTCGTCGCCGTGAAAGCCGACTGCAGAATTTCCTGACTGAAGGGACGCAGCATCGAGCCGCTCGCCACCAGACGTTTCAGAGCAGCGGGATTCTGCTGATCGTAGCGCGCCGCCATATAGGTGTTGGCGTTCGCCATCGCATTGGCGACGATCGCCTGATAGGTCTTCGGCAGCGAATTCCACTTCGCCAGATTGGTGAAGACGTGGATCATCGGCCCGCCTTCCCAGAATCCCGGATAATAATAGAACGGCGCCACCTTCTGGAATCCGAGCTTTTCGTCGTCATACGGCCCAACCCACTCGGCCGCGTCGATGGTGCCTTTTTCCAGCGCCGGATAGATGTCGCTACCGGCGAGTTGCTGCGGCACGACACCGAGCTTCGCCATGACCTGCCCTGCGATGCCGCCGATGCGCATTTTCAGGCCACGAAGATCAGCGAGCGTCTTGATCTCCTTGCGAAACCAGCCGCCCATCTGGGTGTTGGTGTTGCCGCACGGGTGCGCGATCACGCCGTACTTCTGGAAGAATTCGTTGCCGAGTTGCTCACCACCGCCCTGATACCACCACGAATTCTGCATTCGCGCATTCAATCCGAATGGCACGCAGGAATAGACCGCGAAGGTCGGGTCCTTGCCGACGTAGTAGTAAGCGACGCTGTGTCCCATCTCGACGGTGCCGTTCGCGGCCGCGTCGAAAGCCTGCAAGCCGGGTACGACTTCACCTGCCGCGAAGACTTCGATCTGAAACTTGTTGTCGGTCATTTCGGCGACCTGCTTCGCCATCACCACGCCCGCGCCGAACAGCGTGTCGAGGGATTTCGGGAAGCTCGACGTCATCCGCCACTTGATGACGGGCGCCGACTGGGCAATCGCCGGCGCCGCAATGGATGCGCCCGCCATACCAGCCGCCGATGTTTTCAAAAAATCGCGACGCTTCATGAATCCCCCCGCAGCATGCTTGGAATCGGGTCTATCGGAATTGCACGCGGCAAAAAAGGACTTTTGCCATCGTCACACGAGAGTTTTGTCGTGCAATGCAACAGAACCTTCGGCACAGCAAAAAAGCCCGGCCTTTCGGCCGGGCTTTGATGTTGAGTTTTGTATTCGACGATTAGCCGCGGGTGCGCGAGCGAATCTGGAAGCTGTCGAAGGTGTATTCGGCAACCTGCCACCACAGATATTGGTCGTTGCGATACGCCTGCATCGCATCGATCGACTTCTTGAAGTCCGGGTTCTTCGCCGAAATTTCAGCCCACAGGGTGTTGGTGGCCTTCAGACTCGCCTCGAGCACTTCATTGCTGAAAGGACGAAGCTGCGTGCCGCCCGCAACGAGACGCTTGAGCGCGCCGGGGTTCTGCAGATCATAGCGCGCCTGCATGTAGGAGTTTGCGTTGGCGGCCGCGTTGGCGAGAACTGCCTGATAGGCCTTCGGCAGCGAATTCCACTTCTCGAGGTTGGTGAGCGAGTGGACCATCAGGCCGCCTTCCCAGAAGCCGGGATAGTAGTAATACGGCGCGACCTTGTTGAAGCCGAGCTTCTCGTCGTCATACGGACCGATCCACTCGGCCGCGTCGATCGTGCCTTTTTCCAGCGACGGATAGATGTCGCCACCCGCGAGCTGCTGCGGCACGACGCCGAGCTTCGCCAGCACCTGACCCGCGATGCCGCCGATGCGCATCTTCAAGCCGGAGAGATCGGCAACGGTCTTGATCTCCTTGCGGAACCAGCCGCCCATCTGGGTGCCGGTGTTGCCGCACGGATGGCCGATCACGCCGTGCTTCTTGAAGAACTCGTTGCCGAGCTGCTCGCCGCCGCCCTGGTACCACCAGGAGTTCTGCATGCGCGCGTTCAGGCCGAACGGCACGGCTGCATAGATCGCGAAGGTCGGGTCCTTGCCGACGTAATAGTAGGTCGCGGTGTGGCACATCTCGACGGTGCCGTTCGAGGTGGCATCGAGCGCCTGCAGGCCAGGCACGACTTCACCGGCGGCGAAGACCTGGATCTGAAACTTGTTGTCGGTCATTTCGGCGACTTGCTTCGCCATGATTTCGGCGGCGCCGTAGATCGTATCCAGCGACTTCGGGAAGCTGGACGTCAAACGCCACTTGATCTCAGGCGACGATTGAGCAATCGCTGGCGAGGCGACGGCCGCAGTTGCTGCACCTGCAGCCGTTACTTTCAGAAAATCGCGACGTTTCATCTACTCGTACCTCCTCTGGCAGACCTCATGTCGGGCCCTAAACTCCCCGTCTAGCATGGAACTTTCAAGTCCAAAACGCGACAAGTGGTTCTGCACCCTAGATACTAAGGTCGCATAGCAGCAGACGCCGAAACGCGGCCGGTCAGACGACCGCCGTTTCGAGTCGCAATTCGTTTTTGATCTTGCTCGCAATCGCACGATATATTTCGGCGTGAGAACCGCTCGGATCGGTCTCGAGCACCGGGCGACCCGCATCCGAGCCCTCGCGAATTGCCATATGGAGCGGGACCTCTCCCAGGAAAGGAACGTGAAGCCGCTCCGCTTCATGGCGCGCGCCACCATGTCCGAAAATATCGGATCGCGTGTTGCAGTGCGGGCAAAGGAAATAGCTCATGTTCTCGACGATACCGAGGGTCGGCACATCGACCTTCTTGAACATCGTGATTCCGCGCCGCGCGTCGATCAAAGCAAGGTCCTGCGGGGTCGAGACGATGACCGCGCCTGCCAGCGGCACCTGCTGGGCGAGCGAGAGCTGGGCGTCGCCCGTGCCCGGCGGCATGTCGACCACCAGCAGATCGAGTTCTCCCCACGCGACATCCCACAGCATCTGCCGAATCGCCGACTGAATCATCGGGCCGCGCCAGATCATCGCGGTTTCTTCCGCCACGAGGAAGCCGATCGACATCAACGGCATGCCGAAGCGCTGGAGCGGAATCATCTTCTTGTCGTCAGTGAGCTGCGGCATCTCCTTGACGCCCGTCAGCCTCGGCACAGAAGGCCCGTAAATATCGGCGTCGAGCAACCCCACCTTCAATCCGAGGTCGCGCAGGCCGAGCGCGAGGTTGAGCGCCGTCGTCGATTTGCCGACCCCGCCCTTGCCCGAGGCGACCGCGATGATCGTCTTGATGCCGGGAATGGCCTTCTGCTTGCCCATCGGCGAATCCGCACCCGCGCCATGCTGGTGCGAGGCTGCCGGCTTGACGCCGCCCGGAGCCGGTCCCGAGCCCGGCCGCCGCTCGGCCGTGAGCGCGACCATCACCGTCTGGACCCCCGGAAGGGCGCGCACCGCCGCCTCCGCCTGGGCCCTGATCGCTTCCCAGGCGCGGGCTTCCGCTGCGTCCACTGTCAGAGAGAAAAACACCTTGCCGTCGGTTGCTGTGATCTCGGACAGAACCTTCGCAGCCGGGAGCGGCACCCCCCGGGGGGTCTGAATCTTGGCCAAACTGTTCAAAACGTCGTCTTTGGTTACGCTCACGTCGGTCTCCTGACAGCCTGATCGCGTGACTTCATCCCTATTGATGGATTCCAAGCCTTCATGCGAACGGGACGGTCATACCACCGCGCCCCGGGCGGTACCACCGCTCCCTCACCGGCATTTTTTCCGTCAAATCGCGCCCGGCCCTGCCCTTTTGAAAGCGGTGGATGAAGGTTTTTGACGCGGAAAATTCTGCGCCAAATAACAAAAATGACATAAAAGGTTCACGCGATCTGAGACTGGGGACCCATCCATGAAATGGTTCAAGGCGTTGATGCCAAAGGAACATTCGTTCTTTGAGCTATTCGCCAGGCATTCCCGCACCATCGTGGATGGCGCGGAAGCCCTGCAAGGCATGCTGCGCGGCGGCGCGGAAATCGAATTCTACTGCGACAAGATCAGTCAGTACGAAAACGAGGCCGACAACATCACCCGCGAAGTGATGATGGCGATCCGGCGCTCCTTCATCACCCCCTTCGACCGGGGCGACATCAAGAACCTTGTCGCCTCGATGGACGACGCCATCGACCAGATGCAGCAGACGGCGAAAACGGTTCGCCTGTTCGAGGTCAAGGAATTTGACCAGCCGATGCGGGAGATGGGCGCCATCATCCAGCATTGTGCAGAACTGGTGGTCCGCGCCATTCCTCTCCTGCAGTCGATCGGCACCAACGTCACCACGCTCTCCTCGATCACGGAAGAACTTACGCGGCTCGAAGGCAAAGTGGACGACCTGCACGATCTCGGTCTGAAGAAGCTGTTCCTCAAGCATCGCGACGGCAACACCATGGACTACATCGTCGGCGCCGAAATCTACGATCACCTTGAGAAGGTGGCGGATCGCTTCGACGACGTCGCCAACGAAATCAACAGCATCGTGCTTGAACAGGTCTGAACGGATAGCCCTGTGACCGCTTCACTCGCGCCCCAGCTTCTGATCGGCCTGATCGCGGTCGCGCTGCTGTTCGATTTCCTCAACGGCCTGCACGATGCGGCGAACTCGATCGCAACGATCGTTTCCACGCGCGTGTTGAAGCCGCAATACGCTGTCCTGTGGGCGGCTTTCTTCAACTTTATCGCGTTCCTGTTTTTCGGCCTCCACGTTGCCGAGACGCTGGGGACCGGAATCATCGATCCCGGCATCGTCGATCCGCATGTGATCTTCGCAGCCCTCACGGGCGCGATCGTGTGGAATCTCATCACGTGGTGGGCGGCGATCCCCTCCTCGAGCTCGCATGCCTTGATCGGCGGGCTGGTCGGTGCGGGCCTTGCGAAAGCAGGCATCGGCGCGCTGGAATGGTCGGGCCTGACCAAAACCATTCTGGCGATTTTCCTGTCGCCGATGATCGGATTCGTTCTCGCTCTCGTTCTCATCGTCATCGTGGCGTGGTGCTCCGCGCGCTCGACGCCTTTCATGGTGGACAGCGCTTTCCGTATCCTGCAGTTCGGCTCTGCCTCGCTCTATTCGCTCGGCCACGGCGGCAACGACGCGCAGAAGACCATGGGCATCATCGCGATCCTGCTTTATTCGCAAGGCTATGGCGGCGACCATTTTCACGTCCCGCTCTGGGTCGTGCTGGCCTGTCAGGCGGCGATGGCACTCGGCACCCTGATGGGTGGCTGGCGCATCGTGCGCACCATGGGCAGCCGCATCACTCACCTCAATCCGATGCAAGGCTTTTGCGCGGAGACCGGCGGCGCGCTGACACTCTTCGCAGCCACCGCACTCGGCGTTCCGGTCTCGACCACGCACACCATCACCGGCGCCATCGTTGGTGTCGGCTCCGCGCGGCGGCTGTCCGCCGTCCGCTGGAATATCGCAAGCTCCATCGTGGTGGCCTGGATCATCACCATTCCAGCGGCGGCAACCGTCGCGGCTCTTGTGTATTGGCTCGTTCCGATCTTTCATTAGCCCCTCCAGCAAAGTGGGGTGTCGATGATCGCTAACGCAGAGATACTTCTTCGACTGGCCGTGGCTGCTCTTCTGGGCAGCATGGTGGGCTTCGAGCGCGAGCGACTGCTCTGGGCTGCCGGAATCCGCACCCACATGCTGGTGTGCGTCGGCTCATGCCTGATCATGATCGTGTCGGCTTACGGATTTGCAGGCGTACTGGACCAACAGCACACCGTGCTGGACCCTTCCCGCGTCGCCGCCCAGGTCGTCTCGGGCATCGGCTTTCTCGGCGCGGGCTCGATCCTTGCCCGCGGGGAGATCATCAAGGGACTGACCACCGCGGCCAGCATCTGGACCGTCGCGGCCATCGGTCTCGCCATCGGCGGCGGCCTCTACTTCGCGGGCACAGCCTCCACCATCCTGATCCTTATCATCCTGGCGGGGGTGAAGCCGCTGGAAGAGGCCTATCGCGCCCGCAACCAGACCGTCCATTTCAGAATCACGGCAGAGCGCGGCGCCCTCACGCCTGAGGAATTGCGCCAGACGCTGTCGCTGCGGGTGAGCCAGATCAAGCGCTTCGTGGTGGAAAACCGCAGCGGCGACGAGGGTAACGACGAAATCCTCGTCCTGCTGAACAAGGTCTCCTCGCAGGATATCGCCGACTTCAAAAACAGGCTGAACGACGTTCCTTCGATCCGCCGGGTCGATCTCATCAGCCGCTCCGCCACCGACAACTCCTCCGCCACCTGATCGACGGGTTTCGGTCGAAACGCCCTGCGGCGCGACCTGCCGCAGGCCGCAGATTCATTCTTCGTTAACCTAATTAAATCTGACTTTAAGGCCCCTCTTAATGATTTCCCGCCAGAAATAAGGCTGGGATATTGGTGGCCTGCGCGTACCGGGAATTAATTTGTAAATGAGTGATCTCGTGCCTTCTCCGGCCGATAGCGCGGCCGCTGCGCCCGCAAGGACGCGGCGCGTGGCTGCCCAGCGCGTGAGAGAAGCCCGCGACCGCCTGACGTCGTCGAGCGGCACCCGGCCCGCATTCGATCACGAACTGCTACGCCAGTATGCCCAGACGCGCATGTCCGCCTCGCTCGTGGTGATCCTGCTCGTCATCGGCACGGGAGCGCTTTCCAGCCTCTGGATCCCGATGCTGAATGCCGCCATCTGGACCGCCGGGGTTCTGGCGATCCATGCAGTCGTGATCCGCCTCTGCTCGCGATTTCTGAACTTGCCGCCGACACCCGCGACCACGCGCAAATGGCGGCACCGCTTCGTCGCGCTCGATCTGCTTTACGGCCTTGGCTGGACGCTGATCCTCGTTCATCCGTCCGGGGTCGACGCGGTGTCGAACACGCTGATGCTGTTCCTGATGCTGCTCGTCGTCGCAGTCTCGAGCATGCTTGCCGCAAGCCTGCCGATCGCGGCCTTCGCCTCAACCATTCCGGTGACGGCTGCAATCGCGCTGAATTTCGTGCTGCGCGGAACGCTCGACGATTACATTCTCGCGGCACTCGCTCTCGCCGCCGAAGGCTACTTCGCCCTGCTCGCCCACAGGCTGCATTCGACGACGCTCGCTACGCTGGAGGCCCGCGCGGAAAAGGACGCGCTGATCGGCGAGCTCGAACAGGCCAAGGCGATCTCCGACGAGGCGCGCCACCGCGCCGAAGCCGCCAACGTCTCCAAATCGCGCTTTCTGGCGCAGATGAGCCACGAGCTGCGCACACCGCTCAACGCCATTCTCGGCTTCTCCGAGGTCATGAAGAGCGAGATTTTCGGTACGCACGAAGTTGCCGTCTACAAGGATTATTCCGCCGACATCCACAATTCGGGCGTGCACCTTCTCAATCTCATCAACGAAATTCTCGACCTGTCGCGTATCGAGGCCGGCCGCTACGAGCTGAACGAGGAACCCTTCTCGCTCGTTCACGTGGTCGCCGAATGCCATCATCTCCTGAAGTTGCGCGCATCGAGCCGGGGCATCACCATCCACGAAGTCTTCGAGGATGAAATGCCGAAGCTGTGGGGCGACGAACGCGCCACGCGCCAGATCGTGCTCAACCTTCTGTCCAATGCGATCAAGTTCACGCCGCAGGGCGGCGAGATCTGGCTGAAGTCCGGCTGGACCGCATCCGGCGGACAATATCTCAGTGTCAAGGATACCGGCTCCGGCATTCCCGAGGACGAAATCCCGATCGTGCTCGCGTCATTCGGACAAGGTTCGAACTCCATCAAATCGGCCGAGCAAGGCGCGGGCCTTGGCCTGCCGATCGCCAAGAACCTGATCGACATGCACGGCGGCACGTTCACGCTGAAATCAAAGCTGCGCATCGGCACCGAGGTCATCATCACCTTCCCGCCCGAGCGGGTGATGGCGGCGCTCGCCCCGATGCCGGAAGGCCCGCCCCTGCAGCCGGATCAATTCGACATGAGCGACGAACGCAGCAGACCGCGCGGGCGGCCGATCATGACTGCAGGCACCACCCTGCCCTAGCGAGACAAATTCGACGCGGATCGATCAAACGTGACACGCTTCTCTCTCATTCTCGCTCTGCTTTTGACCGCTGCCGGCGCGACGCTTGCCGCACAACCGGCCACGCTCGACCATATGAAGCACTTCGTACGCACGTCGCTCAACCAGTATGCGGCGCGCGAAGCGCGCTATGTGCACATTCCCCGCTCGCATAACGGCGATTTCGTGCTCCGCGCCAAGGTCAACGGCGTCGCGACGCCGATGGTGATCGACACCGGCGCGACCTCCGTGGTGCTTACGTATGAGACGGCGAAGGCCGCGGGCTTGCCACTCGATCTTGCGACTTACGATGTCGATGTGGAAACCGCGGGTGGCCACGTCCGCGCAGCGCGCGTGACGCTCGCCCGGCTGGCAGTCGGGAAACTTGTCGAGCTGTCGGTCCCGGCGCTTGTCGTGCCGCGCGGCCGGCTGAAAACCAACCTGCTCGGCATGAGCTTCCTCAACAGGCTCGAAAGCTGGGAAGTCAGCCCGGACAAACTCGTGCTGCGCGGCTATCCGTAATCAGGCCGCCGCGCCTGCGGTCTCGGCGGGCACGATGAGCTTCAATGCATCGCGCAACTGCTCGATGCCCGCATCAGGCTTCACGCAATTTTCCGCCAACGCACGACGGAACGCCCGCGCCCCGGGAATACCGTGAAACGCGCCGACCATGTGGCGCGTGATCGCATGCAGCCGCATGCCGCGCGCGCGTTCCCTCTCGATATAGGGAAACAGCGACTCGATCGCCTCGTGCATCGAAGCATGCGGCGCTGGCACACCGAACAGTTCGGGATCGACCGCCAGAAGACGCCACGGCTCCTGATAGGCCGCGCGGCCCATCATCACGCCGTCGACATGCTGCAGATGAGCCTTTGCCTGTTCAATTGAGGTAATGCCGCCGTTGATCGAAATCATAGTATCCGGCATCGCGGTTTTCAGCCGATAGACCCGGTCGTAATCGAGCGGTGGAATGTCCCGGTTTTCCTTCGGCGATAATCCCTCGAGCCATGCCTTGCGGGCATGTACGATCAAGGCATCGGCCCCCGCCGTCACCACACTGCGCGCAAGCGCGTCGAGCGCCTGTTCGGAGTCCTGGTTGTCGATGCCGATGCGGCACTTCACCGTCACCGGCACGCGGACAGCGGCCTTCATCGCGGCGACGCATTCGCCGACCAGTTGCGGCACCGCCATCAGGCAGGCGCCGAAGCGGCCGTCCTGCACGCGGTCCGACGGGCAGCCGACATTCAGATTGATCTCGTCGTAGCCGACCCCCTCGCCGATCCTCGCGCTTTCGGCAAGATCGCGCGGATTGGACCCGCCGAGCTGCAACGCGACCGGATGTTCGCAGGCGTCGAAACCGAGCAGCCGTTCGCGGTCGCCGTGGATCACTGCACCCGTCGTCAGCATCTCGGTGTACAGCTTCGCCCGACGCGTCAACGCACGATGGAAGACGCGGCAATGCCGGTCCGTCCAATCCATCATGGGCGCAACGCTCAGTCTATCCGATTGATATTCAATCATTTTCTGCAAGGCTCGGGGTCGCCGGATGCGACTGCTACCGGCGTTATACCCCAACCGTGACGACTATTGGATATCGCCGCACCGATAGCTTAACGCCAGTGCGTGCGCTACAGGCCGAGATAGGCCTTGCGCACCTGCGGATCGTCGATCAGATCCTTGGCCGTGCCGCTATGGACGATGCGGCCTGTCTCCATGACGTAGCCGCGGTCTGCGCCCGACAGCGCCAGATGGATATCCTGCTCGACGAGCAGTACGGTCACGCCGTCGTTGCGGATCGAGGCTAGCACATCCATCAATTGCTCGGCGATCACTGGCGCGAGACCAAGGCTCATCTCGTCGATCATCAAAAGCTTCGGCGACGCCATCAGGCCGCGCGCCATGGCGCACATCTGCTGCTCGCCACCCGACATGCTGCCCGCGAGCTGGCGACGGCGTTCCGACAGTTTCGGAAACAGCGTGTACATCTTGTCGAGATCGCGCGCGATCGCGGCCTTGTCCTTGCGCTGGAACGCGCCCATCAGCAGGTTGTCCTGCACCGTCATGCGGTCGAACAATTGCCGTCCTTCCGGTACCTGCACGAGCCCCACGCCGAATGCCTGATCCGGTGTCATCGAAACGAGATTCTTGCCGTCGAGAATAATCTCGCCCGTGCAGGCAAGAACGCGCGACAGCGCGCGCAGCAACGTCGTCTTGCCAGCGCCGTTGCTGCCGACGAGCGCGACGATCTCCGCCGGATAGACATCGAGCGACACGTCGTTGAGCACCGGCATGCCGCCATAGCCGCCGCTGACGCCGCGCACGCTGAGCATCACGTCTTTCTTGTCCGCAACCGCCGCCATCGTCATGCCCGCCTCTTGCCGAGATAGGCCTCGACAACAGCCTGATTGGAAAGAACGGTGTCCGGATCGCCGTCGGCGATCTTCTCACCGTGGTGCAGCACCATGAGCCGGTCCGACAGGCTCTTGATGGCCTTGATGACGTGCTCGATGACGAGAATGCTGATGCCCTCGTCGCGCACCTTGCGGATCACGTCGATCACCTCGTCGATTTCGACGTGGTTGAGACCTGCCATCACCTCGTCGCACAGCAACACCTTGGGCTGCATCGCGAGCGCCTTCGCAAGCTCCAGCCGCTTGCGGCCCGGCCCGCCGAGTTCGTCCGCGCGCTGATCGACGAATGCGCCAAGCCCGACGAAATCGAGCTGCGCACGCGCCATCTCGCGCGCTCGCGACAATTGCGATTCACCGCCGCCATGGCCGAACAAAGCGCCGACCGCGACGTTGTCGAGCACCGACAAGCCCGGAAACGGCCGCATGATCTGGAAGGTGCGGCCGATGCCGATCCGCGCGCGCTGATACGTCTGCAGGCTGTTGATCGATTTGCCTTCGAACAGGATGTCGCCGGAGGTCGGCTCGACCGTTCCGCTGATCAGGCTTATCAGCGTCGTCTTGCCGGCGCCGTTGGGGCCGATGATGCCGAGGATTTCCTTCGGCTGCAGCGAAAAGCTGACATTGTTGACGGCGATGAGGCCGGCAAAACGCCGCGTGACGTTCTGAACATCGAGTATAGCGCTCACAGCCGGGTCGCCTTGATGTTTTCGGAGAAGTAACGCCAGCCCGTCTTGCGGAACTGGCGGATGATGTCGGCAAGGCCGCGCGGCATCAGCACGACTGCCGCGACTACCACGACGCCGAAGAACAGGCCCGCGATGCTGGTGACTTCGCTCGACAGCACTTCGGAGATCGCGGAGAGCGACAGCGCGCCCACGATCGGCCCGAGGATGGTGCCGGGACCGCCGAAGACCGCCATGATGATCATCTTGACGTTGAGGCTGATGTCGAACGCGCTTTCAGGATCGATGAACGTCACCCAATAGGCGTGGATGCCGCCCGCGAGCGAGCTGAACACGCCCGACAGCGCGAACGCCATCACCTTGTAGAGCGTCGTGTTGACGCCCATCACCTTGGCGCCCTCTTCGTTCTCGCGGATCGCAATCAGGCCGAAACCGAACTTGCTGCGCGACAGCCACCAGATCGTCAACGTCACCGCGACGAGCAGGCCGAGCGCCAATTCATAGAACAGCATGTCGTTGTTCAGCGGCGGCAGTACAAGGCCGATGTTCTGGCCCGCCAGCGGCACGTTGGACACGATCGCCGCCATCACCTGCGCCAGAGCCAGCGTCGCGATCGCGAAGTAATGCCCCTTCAGCCGCAACACGGGAATGCCGAGCAGGATCGCGAACGCAACGGCCAGCACGACGCCGAGGGCGAGACCCACGCCGAACGGCAGGTCCCACTGCACCATCGCGATGCCGACGCCGTAGCTACCAAGACCATAGAACACCGAATTGCCGAAGGATGCATAACCGGTGTAGCCGCCGATGATGTTCCAGCCCTGCGCCAGTACGGCCAGCAGCAACGCGTTGATGCCGAATTGCACCAGCACGTCGGAGCCGAACCACGGCACCGCGATCAATACAATGAGCGCTATGAGGATGAGGATGGTGCGAAGCGCTTTCATGCCGTTTTTCCAAGAAGGCCGCTCGGGCGCACGATCAGCACCAGCACCAGCACGCCGAAGCTCGCCACGTCGGCGAAGGTCGCGCCGATATAGAGCACCGCCAGCGATTCAATGATGCCGAGGAACAGGCCGCCGACGATCACGCCGAGTGGATTGTCGAGACCGCCGATGATGGCGATCGCGAACGATTTCGCCGTCAGCGTCGCGCCGATATAGGGGTTGATCTGCGACACCGTGCCATAAAGACCACCAGCGGCACCCGCGAGGCCAATGCCGATGCCAAAAGTCATCGCATAAAGATGGCGCGGCTCGACGCCGTAAAGGCGCGCGGCGACGAGGTTCTGCGCGGTCGCCCGAATGGCTCGGCCGAGCCGGGTGTGAAGAAGAAACAGCCACATCGCAACCGTCAGCACGATAGCGACGGCGAAGGCGAGAAGGCGCGCCAGCGGGAGCACGACGGCACCGAGCTGGATGCTGTTACCCGCATAGGAAGGATTGATGGTGCGGAAGTCAGCGGAGAATGCGAGCTGCGCGAGATAGGTCAGCACGACTTCCAGCCCGAAGGTGATGAGCAGCGTGTTGAACATCGGCGCCCGCACGACGAGGTTCAGAAGTCCTCGCTGCACGGCATAGCCGAAAGCGAACATCACCACCGCCGTAATCGGCAAGCCGAGAAAAGGATCGATACCGAGATACGTATAGAGATGCCAGGACAGATAGGCGCCGAGCATGATGAACGCGCCATGCGCCAGATTGACGATGTTCAGCACACCCCAAACCAGCGCGAGGCCGAGGGCCATCACGGCGTACAGCCCTCCGAGCAGTACGCCGTTGACCAGAATTTGTATGAGCAGGTCCAAGATGCCCTCTCCCGTTCAGCCTCGGAATAGCAACGCCAAGCCGAAGGCTTAGCGTGCGTTCCAGGCCGGCATCGGATACTTCGGCGGATTGATCGCACCCTTGGTGCCGTAGATGGCGACAAGCTTCTCGCCCTGCACCTGGATCACCGTCTGCGGCAGGTCGATCTGGCCGTTGGCGGCAAAGGCGATCGGGCCGTAGATGCTCTCGAACTTCACCGCGGCGAGCGCATCGCGAACCTTCGCGGGATCGGTCGAACCGGCATCCTCGATCGCCTGAACCAGCGCCTCGACGTCGGCGGCGCCCGAAGCGGCGTGGTAGTCCGGCTCATAGTTGAACTTCGCCTTGTATTCGCTCTCGAACTTGGCCGCGTCGCCGAACCAGCGGTCCTTCAGGTCCGCCGAAGGCAGCCACGCAGTCATGCCGAAAGCGTAATCGGCATCCTTGCCAAGCGCCTTGCGGAAGTCTTCGCTCGGCACACCGACCGTGAACGAATACATCTTCGGCGCAACCGTGAGGCTCTTGGCCTGACGCACGAAGTTGAGAATTTCGGTCTCGTGACCTGCGACCAGCACCGCATCGACGTTCTTGCTGCGGATCTGCGACAGCAGCGAATTGAAGTCCGTCGCGTTAGTGCTGTAGCGCTCGTCCATCACGACGTCGAAACCGGCAGCCTTGAGCTTGGGCCGGGTGCCGTCGGCCACTGACACGTCGAAGGAGTCGTCGGCGTACAACAGCGCCACCGACTTCGGCGCGGGCTTCAAACCCTTCATCATGTCGATGGTGGAGCCGAAATAGTTGCTGGCGGGCGCCAGCGTGCCGAAGATGTATTTGAACTTACGAGCGAAGATCTGGTCCGAAGCACCACCGCCTTGCACCATCGGGATCTTGTATTTTTCCGACACGGCGGAATCGGCCAGCGCGAAGTTGCTGGCAAACGGCCCGAGCAGGAAGTCCACCTTGTCCTGCGAGACGAGCTGGGTGTACTGCCGCACGCTCAAATTCACATCGGACTGGTTATCGTAAATCTTGAGAACGACCTTGCGCTTCTCGTTACCGACCTTCACGCCGCCAGCCGCGTTGATCTTTTCGACCGCGAGTTCATAGGCGTCGCGGTAATAGCGGCCGGTGTTAGCGACGGGGCCGGTCAACTGCACCGACGCGCCGAAAACGATGTCCTTCGCAGTCGCCGGATTGGCCGCAAACGCCAATACCGCAGCAGAAGCTGCAGCAATCAAAGTCTTTTTGGAGATCAATCGGTTCGACATGGCTATCACCCGCTCTCTAACGAAAATGAGATATCGCTTGATAAGGCTGCGACAGAAAAACGCAACCGTCGAGGCTTGCCACTATCGTTTAAAGATGCCTTGGCGGTACCGACCAATCCCGCTCGCGCTGCATTGCAGCGCATAAATAAAAAAAGGCCGGGGCAAAGCCCCGGCCAAGGTCATCCTCGGGGGAGAGACTTGAGTTACTCGGCGGCGAGCGGAACTTCGCCGAGCGCGCCGGACGAGCGGATGTCGCTGATCTGGTTGTCGGAGAACTTCAGAACTTCGCGCAGGATTTCATCGGTGTGCTCGCCGAGCAGCGGCGAACGCACCACTTCCGTCGGGCTGTCGGACAGCTTGATCGGGTTGCCGACCGAGATGTACTTGCCGCGGGTCGGATGATCGACTTCGACAAGCGTGCCGGTCGCATACAGCGACTTGTCCTCGGAGATTTCCTTCATCGACAGGATCGGGCCGCACGGAATGTCGACCTTGTTGAGGATGTCCATGCACTCGAACTTGGTCTTGGTCATGGTCCACTGCTCGATGCGACCGAAAATCTCGTTCAGGCGCGGCAGGCGGGCTGCCGGCTTGGCGTAGTTCGGATCGGTCTTCCAGGTGGGCTCGCCGATCACGTCGCAGATCTTCTCCCAGACCGGAGCCTGGGTGATGAAGTACAGGTAAGCGTTCGGGTCGGTTTCCCAGCCCTTGCACTTCACGATGCGGCCCGGCTGGCCGCCACCGGAATCGTTGCCGGCGCGCGGGGTGGCTTCGCCGAACGGAATGCCCTCGCCGAACTGGCTGTATTCCTTGAGCGGGCCATGCGCGAGGCGCTGCTGGTCGCGCAGCTTGACGCGGCACAGGTTGAGCACGCCGTCCTGCATCGCGACGGTAACGCGCTGGCCCTTGCCCGACTGGGTGCGATGGTAAAGCGCGGTGACGATGCCGAGCGCCAGGTGCAGGCCGGTGCCGCTATCGCCGATCTGGGCGCCGGTCACGAGAGGCAGGCCGTCACGGAAGCCCGTGGTCGAAGCCGAACCGCCGGTGCACTGCGCGACGTTTTCGTAAACCTTGCAGTCCTCGAACGGACCGGGGCCGAAGCCCTTGATCGAAGCAACGATCAGCTTCGGATTGATCTTCTGGATGTTTTCCCAGGTGAAGCCCATGCGGTCGAGCACGCCGGGGGCAAAGTTTTCGACCATGACATCGCAGCTCTTCATGAGCGCGGTGAGGACTTCCTTGCCCTTCGCGTTCTTCGCATCGAGCGTGAGCGAACGCTTGTTATGGTTCAGCATCGTGAAATACAGGCTGTCCGCGTTCGGGACATCCTGAAGCTGACCGCGGGTGATGTCGCCGGTGCCGGGACGCTCAACCTTGATAACGTCCGCGCCGAACCACGCGAGTAGCTGAGTACAAGTCGGTCCCGATTGAACGTGAGTAAAGTCCAGAATACGGACCCCGTTGAGCGCCTTCGTCATAGCTTCCTCCAGTTGATTCTTATTCACCTTTGTCCCGACCGCCCCTTCCCGAAGGAAGAGGCGCCGGAGTTGTCACTCATTTCTTCTTCACAACCACGCTTTGCGGATTGAGGCTGCCGATGTTGCCGCTCTCGGTACCCGCTGCCGGATCGATCACCGCGTTGATGAGGGTCGGCTTGCCGGAATCCATGGCGGCGATGACGGCGCGCTTCAGTTCATCCGGCGTCGTCACGTGAACGCCGACACCGCCAAACGCTTCCATCATCTTGTCGTAGCGAGCGTCCTTCACGAACACCATCGGCGCAACGTCGGGACCGCCCGTCGGATTGACGTCGGTGCCGCGATAGATGCCGTTGTTGTTGAAGATCACGACGCAGACCGGCAGGTTGTAGCGGCAGATCGTCTCCACCTCCATGCCGGAGAAGCCGAACGCGCTGTCGCCCTCGATCGCGAGGACCGGCTGGCCGGTTTCGACAGCCGCGGCCACGGCAAAGCCCATGCCGATGCCCATCACGCCCCAGGTACCGACGTCGAGACGCTTGCGCGGCTTGTACATGTCGATGATGCCGCGAGCGAGGTCGAGCGTGTTGGCGCCTTCGTTGACAAGGATCGCATCCGGACGATCCTTGATGATCGTGCGGAGTGCGCCGAGCGCGCTGTGGTAGTTCATCGGCGAAGCGTTGTTCATCAGCTTCGGCGCCATCTTTGCGATGTTGGCTTCCTTCTTGGCGTTGACGGAGCCAGTCCAGTCGGCAGGAGCCTTCGCCCACTTGCTGTCCATGCCTGCGAGCAGAGCGGACACGCAGGAGCCGATATCGCCCACCAGCGGCGCGACGATTTCGACGTTCGAGTCCATTTCCTTCGGCTCGATATCGATCTGAATGAACTTCTTGGGTTCGGAGCCCCAGCTCTTGCCCTTGCCGTGCGACAGCAGCCAGTTGAGGCGTGCGCCGATCAGCATGACGACGTCGGAGTCCTTCAGCACGGTCGAACGCGCTGCGCCGGCCGACAGCGGATGCGTATCCGGCAGAATGCCCTTGGCCATCGACATCGGCAGGAACGGAATGCCGGTCTTTTCGATCAGTTCACGGATCTTGTCGTCGACCTGCGCGTAGGAAGCGCCCTTGCCCAGAATGATCAGAGGGCGCTTGGCACCCTTGAGCACGTCGAGCGCGCGCTTGACGGCGGACGGCGCAGGAATCTGCTCCGGCGCAGCGTCGATCACCTTGACGAGCGACTTGGCGCCCGCTTCCGCGGTCATGACCTGCGAGAAGAACTTCGCCGGCAGATCGAGATAGACGCCACCCGGACGGCCCGAGCAGGCAGCGCGGATCGCGCGAGCAATGCCGATGCCGACATCCTGCGCGTGCAGCACGCGGAAGGCCGCCTTGCAGAGCGGCTTGGCGATCGCGAGCTGATCCATTTCTTCGTAGTCGCCCTGCTGGAGGTCGACGATCTCACGCTCGGACGAGCCGGAGATCAGGATCATCGGAAAACAGTTGGTGGTGGCGTTGGCGAGCGCCGTCAGACCGTTGAGGAAGCCGGGAGCCGAAACGGTGAGGCAGATGCCGGGCTTCTGGGTCAGGTATCCAGCGATCGCGGCGGCGTTGCCGGCGTGCTGCTCGTGACGGAACGAAATGACACGGATGCCCTCGCCCTGAGCCATACGGCAGAGATCCGAAATCGGAATCCCCGGCACGGCATAAATCGTGTTGATATCGTTCAGCTTGAGCGCGTCGATGACGAGATGGAAGCCATCCGTCAATTCCTGCTCTGCTGCATTGGTGTCAACGTTTGCTACTGCTGCTACTGACATCAGTACCCTCCCAGGGTTCATTCCGCTTCACGCGGTTTTCTATCGAGGTGACCTGCTCGCGAGGAACGAGCTGCTTGTGTTTTGGTGGATCGTCGTTCGTAAAATCATGGCTTACAGATGAGACTTCTTACATCCGCTGCAGACCTATCCAGCCTGTGAACGTGTGATCGGCTGCCGAGCGCCACAACCTCATCTTCATCGCCGAAGCTGCGAAGATATCGGGTTGGGCAGGCGCGCCCCACTCATCGTCACAAGCCGAGCATCCGATAAACCACATATGAAATGCATATCGTTGCTGAAAAAATCCATTGGCATACAAAATACCAAGTGTCAACGACGACGCGGATGCCTCCACACTCCTTTCAGTAGCCAAATGTCGCAGACTGATGGCTGTGGCAGCCTATTCCCCCATTCGACTCAGTCCCGCCGGCTACAGCGACGGTTCCGTCGTCTCACGACATAAAACGGCAGCAGAAAAAATTTATCCAATAATAATAAGGCGTAAGGTGGATATTTTAATGCAGTCCGGCAGCGTTTTCGGCCGGAATGATGCGCATAACAGCGCAGTTTTGATCGATACCCTCTTGCCTATTGGCATATCATATACCAAAATCACCCTACGCACTTCGACTAAGAAAGTGCCTTTGGGAGGAATTTATGACGCTATCGACAGGGAATGACGTCACCCGTGTGAGCGACGCGTATCGCTGGACTCAGCTTGCGCTCGGCGTTGCTTGCATGGTGATGATTGCGAACCTTCAGTACGGCTGGACCTTCTTCGTCCCCGACATCGAAAAACAATTCGGCTGGGATCGCGCGTCGATCCAATGGGCCTTCACCCTCTTCGTGCTCTTCGAAACCTGGCTCGTGCCAGTCGAGGGCTGGATCGTCGACAAGTACGGCCCGCGCCTCGTGATCCTGATGGGCGGCGCGTTTTGCGCCATCGGCTGGGTCATCAACTCCTACGCGGCGTCGCTGAGCGCTTTCTATCTCGGCCAGGTCATCGCGGGTATCGGCGCGGGCGCTGTATACGGCACTTGCGTCGGCAACGCGCTGAAGTGGTTTCCTGACAAGCGCGGTCTTTGCGCGGGTATCACCGCAGCAGGCTTTGGTGCTGGCTCTGCCTTCACCGTCGCTCCCATTCAGGCCATGATCAAGGACGACGGCTTCCAAAACGCGTTCTTCAATTTCGGCATCGGCCAGGGCGTGATCTGCATGATTCTGGCGCTCTTCATTTTTGCGCCAAAACCCGGCCAGACTCCGAAGCCGGTGGTGAACACCAACATCCAGCAGACCCGCCGCGACTACAGCCCGAGCGAAGTCGCCAAGACCGGCGTGTTCTGGCTGATGTATTTCATGTTCGTCATCGTCGGCGCCGGCGGCCTGCTCGTCACCGCCAACCTGAAGCCGATCGCAGCCGACTGGAATATCGCCAACTCCCCCGTCACGATCGCCGGTCTGACGATGACCGCGGTGACCTTCGCCGCAACCATCGACCGCGTGCTGAACGGCCTCACCCGTCCGTTCTTCGGCTGGATCTCCGATAGGATCGGACGCGAGAACACCATGTTCATCGCATTCGGTCTGGAAGGTGTCGGCATCGCGGCGCTTTATCTGTGGGGCCACGACCCGCTCTGGTTCGTAATCCTGACCGGCTCCGTGTTCTTCGCATGGGGCGAGATCTACAGCCTGTTTCCGGCAGCCTGCACCGACACCTACGGCACGAAATTCGCAACGACCAACGCGGGCATGCTTTACACCGCGAAGGGGTTTGCGGCGCTTCTCGTACCGTTCGGCAACTACATGCAGCAGGCCACGGGCAGCTGGGATGGCGTCTTCCTGCTTGCTGCAGGCGCGAACATCCTCGCCTCCCTGCTGGCCGTCTTCGTGTTGAAGCCCTGGCGCAAGTCTGTTGTTATGAACAGCCAGCTTCCAAACGCCGCAGGTCATTTGGCCACGTAAAACCCCAGCAAAATCGAGCCCGCCGGATATTCCGGCGGGCTCCCGCCTTTGACAAATCCGATCCCAAGCATGTCTAATATCCGGTATGCCACGCCTGATATTTGAAATACCAAACGGGCAAACGCATTTGAAATAACCCTCGCCGCCAGCCAAAAGCGGTGGCGAACGAATTTAAAAAACCGATCGCTCTGATATGGGCTATAGCGGCCAGCAGATCGCCTCGGGAAACCATCTGAACGGACGGCAACGTCCCGTTCGATACAAGAAGCAACGCCGATACCCTATCGGCAGACGCGACGATCAACGTTGAAAAACATCGGAGTTTACTTATGGCAATCGACAAAGCATCCGTCCGCAAGGTTCTGGACAAGGTCAAGGCCGACGGCCGCGACAGCCTGACTGCGCCGGAAGGCAAACTGGTTTGTGACGCGTACGGCATCGCCGTCCCGGGTGAAGGCGTCGCCAAGTCGGCCGACGAAGCGACCAAGCTTGCCAGCGGCATGGGCTATCCGGTGGTGATGAAGATCGTCTCGCCGGACATTCTTCACAAGACCGAAGCCGGCGGCGTTGTGGTCGGTGTTAAGGACGACGCGGCTGCGAAGGCTGCTTACGACCAGATTCTCGCGAACGCCAAGAAGTACAAGGCCGACGCCAAGATCGAAGGCATCCAGGTTCAGCAGATGCTGACTGGCGGCACCGAAGTGATCGTCGGTTCGATCACCGACGATTCGTTCGGTAAGCTCGTTGCGTTCGGCCTCGGCGGCGTGCTCGTCGAAGTGCTCAAGGACATCACCTTCCGCATGGCCCCCGCCACCAAGGAAGACGCGCTCTCGATGCTCGACGGCATCCAGGCCAAGGAAATGCTGCACGGCGTTCGCGGTGGCGATCCGGTGAACCGTGACGCGCTGGCCAACATCATCGTCGGCGTCTCGCAACTCGTGACCGACTTCCCTGAAATCGTCGAACTCGATCTCAACCCGGTGTTCGCGACCAAGAAGGATGCGATTGCCGCCGACGTGCGCATCGTCGTCGACTTCAACTACAAGCCCAAGCCTGCTCCGCGTCCGGATTCGGAAATCGTCACGGCGATGAACCGCATCATGATGCCGAAGTCCGTCGCGGTCATCGGCGCTTCCGCCGAAGACGGCAAGATCGGCAACTCCGTGATGAAGAACCTCATCAACGGCGGCTACAAGGGTCAAATCTACCCCGTCCATCCGAAGGCTGCCGACATCCTCGGCCACAAGGCCTACAAGAGCGTCAAGGACATCCCGGGCGACGTCGACGTGGCAGTGTTCGCGATCCCGGCCAAGTTCGTGGCCGGCGCGCTGACCGAGTGCGGCGAGAAGAAGATTCCCGGCGCCGTTCTCATTCCGTCGGGCTTCGCCGAAGCCAACGAGCCTGAGCTTCAGGAAGAAATCGTCAAGATCGGCAAGAAGTACGACATCCGCCTGATGGGGCCGAACATTTACGGCTTCTACTACACCCCGGCCAACCTCTGCGCGACGTTCTGTACGGCGTTCGACGTCAAGGGTTCGGCGGCGCTGTCGTCGCAGTCCGGCGGCATCGGCATGGCGATCATCGGCTTCTCGCGCTCGGCCAAGATGGGCGTGTCGGCGATCGTGGGTCTCGGCAACAAGTCGGACATCGACGAGGACGATCTGCTCGCCTTCTTCGAGCAGGACAAGAACACCAACGTCATCGCGATGCATTGCGAAGACCTGAAGGACGGCCGCGCGTTCGCGAATGCCGCCAAGCGCGTGTCCAAGAAGAAGCCGGTCATCGTGCTGAAGGGTGGCCGCACGTCAGCGGGCGCCAAGGCAGCGGCGTCGCACACCGGCGCCCTCGCCGGTAACGACAAGATCTACGAGGATGTCTTCAAGCAGGCTGGCGTGATCCGCGCCCGCTCGCTGCGTCAGCTCCTCGAGTTCGCACGCGGCGTTCCGTTGCTGCCGACCCCGAAGGGCGAAAACGTCCTCATCATCACGGGTGCCGGTGGTTCGGGCGTGCTGCTGTCGGACGCTGTGGTCGACAACGGCCTCTCGCTGATGACCATGCCGGCCGATCTCGATGCGGCGTTCCGTAAGTTCATCCCGCCGTTCGGCGCTTCGGGCAACCCGGTTGACATCACCGGTGGCGAACCGCCGATCACCTACGTCAACACCGTGAAGCTCGGCCTCACCGACGATCGCATCCACTCGCTGATCCTCGGCTACTGGCACACGATCGTGACGCCTCCGATGGTGTTCGCGAAGAACATGGTGCAGATCAAGAACGAGATGAAGGCCCAGGGCTTCGAGAAGCCGATGGTCGCTTCGCTCGCGGGCGACGTCGAAGTCGAGGAAGCTTCCGAATACCTCTACCAGAACGGCATCCCGGCTTATGCGTACTCGACCGAACTTCCGGTGGAAGTGCTCGGTGCGAAGTACAAGTGGGCGCGCGGCGCCGGCCTCATCAAGTAAGGGTCCAGCATAATGAATATTCACGAGTATCAAGCGAAAGCCGTACTGAAGGAATTCGGCGTGCCCGTCTCCAAGGGCATTCCGATCCTCAAGGCTTCCGACGCCGAAGCTGCCGCCAAGGAACTTGGCGGCCCGGTGTGGGTGGTGAAGAGCCAGATCCACGCTGGCGGCCGCGGCAAGGGCAAGTTCAAGGAAGCCTCTGCCGGTGATAAAGGCGGCGTCCGACTCGCGAAGTCGGTCGACGAGGTGAAGACCTTCGTCCAGCAGATGCTGGGCGCCACCCTGGTGACGGTGCAAACCGGCCCCGCGGGCAAGCAGGTCAATCGCCTCTATCTCGAGGAAGGCGCGGACATCGACAAGGAATTCTACCTGTCGGCGCTCGTTGACCGCGAGACCTCCCGTATCGCCTTCGTGGTTTCCACCGAAGGCGGCATGGACATCGAAACGGTCGCCCACGACACCCCCGAGAAGATCGTCACCTTCTCGGTGGATCCGGCGACCGGCATCATGCCTCACCATGGCCGCAAGATCGCACAGGCGTTGAAGCTGAAGGGCGACCAGGCCAAGCAGGCCGAGAGCCTCGTCAGCAAGCTCTACGCGGCCTTCGTCGGCAAGGACATGTCGATGCTGGAGATCAATCCGTTGATCCTCTCCAAGCAGGGCGAACTGAAGTGCCTCGACGCCAAGGTGTCGTTCGACTCCAACGCCATCTACCGTCATCCCGACGTGCTGGCGCTGCGCGACGAGACCGAAGAAGATGCCAAGGAAATCGAAGCGTCGAAGTACGACCTCGCCTACATCGCGCTCGATGGCACCATCGGCTGCATGGTGAACGGCGCGGGTCTTGCGATGGCGACCCTCGACATCATCAAGCTCTACGGCGAAAGCCCGGCCAACTTCCTCGACGTCGGTGGCGGCGCTTCCGAGGAAAAGGTGACCGCTGCGTTCAAGATCATCACTGCCGATCCGAACGTGAAGGGCATTCTCGTCAACATCTTCGGTGGCATCATGAAGTGCGACGTCATCGCTGCCGGCGTCGTTGCCGCGGTGAAGGCCGTCGGTCTGAAGGTGCCGCTGGTTGTCCGCCTCGAAGGCACCAACGTCGAGGAAGGCAAGAAGATCATCCGCGAGAGCGGCCTCAACGTTCTGCCAGCCGACGATCTGGACGACGCTGCACAGAAGATCGTCAAGGCCGTGAAGGGAAAGTAAGCCAATGTCAGTCATGATCGACAAGAACACGAAGGTCATTTGCCAGGGCTTCACCGGCAAGAATGGTACCTTCCACTCCGAAGCGGCGATCGCTTACGGCACCAAGATGGTCGGCGGCACCTCGCCGGGCAAAGGCGGCTCGACCCACCTCGGCCTGCCGGTGTTCGACAGCGTCGCCGAGGCCCGCGCCAAGACCGGCGCGGACGCCTCCGTCGTCTACGTGCCGCCGCCGGGCGCTGCGGATGCGATCTGCGAAGCCATCGACGCGGAGATCCCACTGATCGTCTGCATCACCGAGGGCATTCCGGTGCTCGACATGGTGCGGGTGAAGCGTGCCCTCTCCGGCTCGAAGTCGCGCCTGCTCGGCCCGAACTGCCCCGGCGTCGTCACCGCCGGTGAGTGCAAGATCGGCATCATGCCGACCAACATCTTCAAGCCGGGCAATGTCGGCATCGTGTCCCGCTCGGGCACGCTGACCTACGAAGCCGTGTTCCAGACCACCCAGGTCGGCTTCGGCCAGACCACGGCGGTCGGCATCGGTGGCGACCCGGTCAAGGGCACCGAGTTCATCGACGTGCTGGAGATGTTCCTCGCCGACGACAAGACGGAATCGATCATCATGATCGGTGAGATCGGCGGCTCTGCCGAGGAAGACGCGGCTCAGTTCCTCAAGGACGAAGCCAAGCGCGGCCGCAAGAAGCCGATGGTCGGCTTCATCGCGGGCCGTACCGCTCCTCCGGGACGCCGGATGGGCCATGCCGGCGCCATCGTGGCGGGCGGCAAGGGCGATGCGGAATCCAAAATTGCCGCGATGGAAGCAGCCGGGATCTCGGTCTCGGCCTCCCCGGCCCGGCTCGGAAGCACGCTGGTGGAGCTCCTGAAAGGGAATAAGCCAGCAAAACGAACCGCTTAAAAAAGACTGACCAAGGCCCCTTCTGGGGCCTTGGTTTTATGGGCCAAGACCCTCTAGTATAGGAATCGGACCCTAATACCCACTAAACCGCCAGTTACTGGCATACGGCAGGAAATATGCCAGATAATAACGGGATGGAACGCGTGAAACCAATCGCCCAGCGGGCGCCCTTGTCGAAGCCGGCACCTGAACTCGTCGTCGGCCGGTTCGCACCTGAGCAAACTTTCAAGACCCGCGCCTATGAGGCTCTGAAGCAGGCCATCCTCGATATGGATATCTACGCTTCCGCCGAGCCCGCGTGGATCGACGAGCGGCAGCTCTCCGAACAGCTTGGCGTCAGCCGCACTCCGGTCCGCGAAGCCATCGTGATGCTCGAGCACGAAGGCCTCGTCAAATCAGTGCCGCGCAAGGGCGTGATGGTTCTGAAGAAGACCAAACGCGAAGTCATCGACATGATCCAGGCCTGGGCCGCACTGGAAAGCATGGCGGCCCGCCTCGCCACCCTGCATGCGAGCGACGAAGCCATCGCCGGCCTGCGCCGCCTGTTCCGGGGGTTCGACGACGCCCACAAGCCGTCCGATCACCTCAGCGAATATTCTTCGGCCAACATTCTGTTTCACCAGACCATCGTGAAGCTGTCGGGCTCGCAGGTGCTGGTCGACATGACTGAGCAGATCCTGCTGCACGTACGGGGCCTGCGTCAGATCACCATCGGCCGCGACGACCGCGCCTCGCGTTCGATCGTCGATCACCTCGCCATCATCGACGCCATTGAGAAGCGCGAGACCGAACGCGCCGTGATCCTGTCGCGCGACCACACGCTTGGCCTCGCCGACTATGTGGCCGCCCACAGCGACGGCATCTTCGAATAGGTGCCTTGGCCCTGCTTGAATCGAAAAAGCCGCCTGCGATCGCAGGCGGCTTTTTTAATGTGGTGTCTTCTGCGGAAACCGGTTGTCAGTTCTCGTACACATTATGCAGCGTGCCGATGCCCTCGATCGTCACGTCCATGATGTTGCTCGGCTCCTTCATGGTGCCTACACCGATCGAAGTACCGCAGCAGATCAGATCGCCGGGATTCAGCGTCATATCGTGCGACAGCATGCTGACGAGCTTGCGCGGCTGGAAGATCATGTCAGAGACCTTGTAGTTCTGCCGCTCCGCACCATTCAGGACGAGACGCACCGACAACGTCGCCGGATCAAGTCCCGTCGCGATCACCGGACCGAACGGACCAAACCCGTCGTAGCTCTTGGCGCGGGTCCACTGAGCGAAGCTCTCATCCTTGAAGAGGACTTCAGCCGCCGTGATGTCGTTGACGCAAGTGTAGCCGAAGATCGCCTTCTCGGCCTCTTCCTCCGAGGCGTTGGTACAGGTCTTGCCGATGACGATGCCGAGTTCGCCCTCATACACGACCTTGCCGGCATAGGCTTTCGGCCGCTTGATCGTTGTGTTCGGCGAAGTAATGCTGGAATTCGCCTTGATGAAGTAAAGCGGCTCCGGCGGAATCGACTGCTTCAGTTTCGCCGCGAGTTCACGGAAATTATTCCACAGCGCAACGATCTTGGTCGGCTCGGACGGCGGCAGCACCTCGACGCTGGAAATCGCCAGCGTCTGCCCCGTGGCCTTGGGCGATGCGAACATGTCGCCAGTATGCTCGGCGATGGTGTCCCCGCTCAGCGTACCGAAGCCCGCCTTGCCGTTCGCACGATATCGAATCCACTGTGTCATCGTTTCCCCTGCTCTTACGCCTTATGTCGCGCGCTTCCGGTCAGACGGTAACGACGCGGAGATTGTTGGTCGAACCCGATTTGCCGAATGGCACGCCCGCGACCACGACGATGCAGTCGCCGTCCTTCGCAAGCCCGCTGTCCTTGGCATGATGAACCGCATGGCTCACCATTTCGTCATATGACGCAATATCGTCCGAACGCATGCTCGTCGAGCCCCACAGCCAGGCCAGCTGGCGGGCGGTCGACTCATTCGGCGTCACGCTCAGGATCGGCGTCGGCGAACGCTGGCGCGCGATCCGGTAGGCGGTCGCGCCGCTCGAGGTGAACGCCACGATACAGGCGGCACTGATGGAGTCGGCGACCTCCGTGGCCGCCGCCGCGATCGCGTGCTGCGGCAAAGGCTCGACCTGCGGATGCAGCGCCGCGACGATGCTGCGATACGCCTTGTGCTGCTCGGTCCGGCGGATGATGCGGTCCATCGTCTGGACCGCCTGCACCGGAAACTGCCCCGAAGCGGACTCGGCCGACAACATCACCGCGTCGGAGCCGTCATAGATCGCGGTCGCGACGTCGGAGGATTCCGCGCGCGTCGGCGTCGGCGTCTGGATCATCGATTCCAGCATCTGGGTCGCGATGATGACCGGCTTGCCCGCCAGACGGCACAGCCGCACCAGATCTTTCTGCGCGCCCGGCACGTCCTCCGGCGGGATTTCCACGCCGAGATCGCCGCGCGCCACCATGATGGAATCCGACAGTGCGACGATATCCTCGATCACCGACATCGCCGCCGGCTTCTCGATCTTCGACATCACGCCCGCGCGCCC
The DNA here is from genome assembly GCF_000314735.2 of Afipia felis ATCC 53690. Lineage (NCBI taxonomy): Bacteria > Pseudomonadati > Pseudomonadota > Alphaproteobacteria > Hyphomicrobiales > Nitrobacteraceae > Afipia > Afipia felis. The sequence continues at coordinate 1,241,197 of NZ_KB375270.1, forward strand.
GCCAACCAGCGTGTGCGCCTCGATCAGGTCGGAGGCGCGCTGCACGAACGAGAACGCGACCCAGTCGACGCCAAGCTCGAGGCCGAAGGCGAGATCGACGCGATCCTTCTCGGTGATCGGCGACAGCGCCAGAATCGTGTCCGGCAGGTTGACGCCCTTGCGGTCGCTGACGATGCCGCCGGCAATCACCCTGGCATCGATATAGCCCTCGCCCACGCCGGTCGCCGACAGCCGCACCTTGCCGTCGTCGATCAGAAGCTGGTTGCCCGGCACGATGGCGTCGAACACCTCCTTGTGCGGCAGCGGCAGGTCGTTGCCCTTCGCAGTCTTTTCGCAGACGAAGCGAACCGTGCTGCCGTTGGTCAGTTCGCGCTTGCCGCCTTCCAGCGGCCCGAGGCGGATCTTCGGACCCTGCAGATCCTGCAGGATCGCGATCGGCGTGCCGACCTCGCGCTCGACCGCGCGGATCGCCTCATAGCGCGCGCGGTGATCCTCGTGGGTACCGTGGCTGAAATTGAGCCGGAACATGTCGACCCCGGCATCATAGAGCTTGCGGATCATCTCGGGCGAGGAACTCGCCGGGCCTAGCGTCGCAACGATCTTCGCGCGCCGATTGCGGCTCATCTTCAATTCCTTCCGTCAATATAACTGGGATATCCGGGGCACGAAGCCCCGGATGTCCGGTATTGCTTACTTCTTGCCGGCGACCGCGTGGTTGGCCATCAGCTCGAGCGCCTTCACCATGCCCGAGTGATCCCACGCCTTGCCGCCATTGGCCGCACAGGTGTTGAACAATTCCTGCGCCATCGCGGTGTTCGGCAGCGCCACGCCGAGCGCCTTGGCACCCTGCAGCGCGAGGTTGAGATCCTTCTGGTGCAACTCGATGCGGAAGCCCGGATCGAAGGTGCGCTTGATCATGCGCTCGCCATGCACCTCGAGGATGCGCGACGACGCAAAGCCGCCCATCAGCGCCTGACGCACCTTGGCCGGATCGGCGCCCGCTTTCGAGGCAAAGATCAGCGCTTCCGCCACCGCCTCGATGTTGAGCGCGACGATGATCTGGTTCGCGACCTTGGTGGTCTGACCGTCGCCGTTCGCACCGACATGGGTGATGTTCTTGAGCTCGAGGCCGAAGGCGAGATCGACGCGATCCTTCTCGGTGATCGGCGACAGCGCCAGAATCGTGTCCGGCAGGTTGACGCCCTTGCGGTCGCTGACGATGCCGCCGGCAATCACCCTGGCATCGATATAGCCCTCGCCCACGCCGGTCGCCGACAGCCGCACCTTGCCGTCGTCGATCAGAAGCTGGTTGCCCGGCACGATGGCGTCGAACACCTCCTTGTGCGGCAGCGGCAGGTCGTTGCCCTTCGCAGTCTTTTCGCAGACGAAGCGAACCGTGCTGCCGTTGGTCAGTTCGCGCTTGCCGCCTTCCAGCGGCCCGAGGCGGATCTTCGGACCCTGCAGATCCTGCAGGATCGCGATCGGCGTGCCGACCTCGCGCTCGACCGCGCGGATCGCCTCATAGCGCGCGCGGTGATCCTCGTGGGTACCGTGGCTGAAATTGAGCCGGAACATGTCGACCCCGGCATCATAGAGCTTGCGGATCATCTCGGGCGAGGAACTCGCCGGGCCTAGCGTCGCTACAATCTTCGCGCGCCGATTGCGGCTCATCTTCAATTCCTTCCGTCAATTCCCAGGACAATCATTGCCCCAGATAATCCGATTCAAGCTGCAAATAAATATATCCTGCACGACATGCGCGCGAAAACGGGCAATCGCAGGGAGAGTTTGCGCACGCCGGAGCAAACATCCGGCATGCGCATGTCAAATCAGGCCGACACCGCTTCGGGAGCGCGGACTTCATCCGGGAACGTTGGATAGACGCCGTTGGAGCGGCCCATCTGCTGCACCAGCGCCAGCACCGTGTCGATATACGGCGTCTTGATGTTGGCGAGATGTCCCATCTCCTGCACCGAGGTCAGAAGCGCATCAATCTCCAGCGGACGCCTCTTGTCGAGATCCTGCAGCATCGAGGTGCGGTGCGCACCTACACCGGCGGCGCCGTTGATGCGCCGCTCCACGTCGACGCGGAAATTGGCGCCGAAATGCTGACCGATCTGCTGCGCCTCGAGCATCATGTTCTTCGCAACCGCGCGCGTGCCAGGATCGGTCGCGACGATGTCGAGCGTGGCGTGGGTGAGAGCGGACAGCGGATTAAAGCAGAGGTTGCCCCACAGTTTGATCCAGATGTCGTCGCGGATGTCGTCATACAGGCGCGGCTTCAGCCCGCCCGCGGTGAGCGCGTCGGCGAATTTGGTCAGGCGCTCGCTCGGCTGACGATTCGGTTCGCCGAGACCGAACTGATCGCCGTAGATATGCTTGATGACGCCCGGCTCCGTGATCTCGGTCGCCGGATAGACGGTGGCGCCGATGATGCGCTGTGGGCCGATCGCATTCCACTGGCGGTTGTCGGGATCGACGCTCTTGAGCCGCAGCGAACCGAACTTCTCGTCGAGGCCATAGAAATACCACCACGGCACGCCGTTCTGCGCGGTGACGACCACCGTGTTCGGGCCGAGCAGCGGCTTGAGCTGATCGACCGACTCCCACGCCTGGTGCGCTTTCAGCGCGATAATGATGTAATCCTGAGGGCCCAGTTCCTTGGGATCGTTGGTCGCCGGCATGTCAGCCGACAATTCCTTGTCCTTGAACACGACCTTCAGGCCGTTGGCCTTGATGGCGGCAAGGTGGGGTCCGCGCGCGACGAGCGAAACATCGACGCCGCCACGTTTCATCATCACGGCCATATAGCCGCCGATCGCGCCAGCACCGAAAATACAAACCTTCATGGACCCCTCCTAAAATTATTGTTCTGGGGGATATCCGGGGCGCGAGGCCCCGGATGTCCGGTATCGCTTACTTCTTGCCGGCGACCGCGTGGTTGGCCATCAGCTCGAGCGCCTTCACCATGCCCGAGTGATCCCACGCCTTGCCGCCATTGGCCGCACAGGTGTTGAACAATTCCTGCGCCATCGCGGTGTTCGGCAGCGCCACGCCGAGCGCCTTGGCACCCTGCAGCGCGAGGTTGAGATCCTTCTGGTGCAGTTCGATGCGGAAGCCTGGATCGAAGGTGCGCTTGATCATGCGCTCGCCATGCACCTCGAGGATGCGCGACGACGCAAAGCCGCCCATCAGCGCCTGACGCACCTTGGCCGGATCGGCGCCCGCTTTCGAGGCAAAGATCAGAGCTTCCGCCACCGCCTCGATGTTGAGCGCGACGATGATCTGGTTCGCGACCTTGGTGGTCTGACCGTCGCCGTTCGCACCGACATGGGTGATGTTCTTGCCCATCAGCTCGAAATACGGCTTCACGGTTGCGAAGTCGTCGTCGTGACCGCCGACCATGATGGTGAGCGACGCGGCCTTGGCACCGACCTCACCGCCGGAGACCGGCGCATCGAGATAGCGCGCGCCGAGCTTTTCGACCTTCGCGGCGAACTTCTTGGTTTCGATCGGCGAGATCGAGCTCATGTCGACCACGATCTTGCCCTTGCCGAGATGCTCGGCGACGCCGTTCTCTCCGAACAGCACGGATTCGACGTGCGGCGTATCCGGCACCATGATGATGATGATGTCGGCGTTCTTCGCGACTTCGGCAGCGTTCTTGGCAACCTTGCCCTTCTTGGAAAGATCGGCCGGCACGCCTTCGATAGTGTAAAGGTGAACCTCGTGACCGGCGGCGATCAGATGACCGGCCATCGGCGCACCCATCGTGCCCAGTCCGATGAAGCCCAGTTTCTTTGACATCTAAAAACTCCCTCGTGGATTTCTGAAACGGCGTCAGGCGTTACTTCGGCAACCAGCCAAGCCCTGCGACCGTATCGGTCTTAGGCTTGTACTCGGCACCGATCCAGCCTTTGTAGCCGATCTTGTCGATGAACTCGTACAGGAAGGGATAGTTGATCTCGCCCGTGCCCGGCTCGTTGCGGCCCGGATTGTCCGCAAGCTGGATGTGCGCGATCTTGGGCAAGTTAGCCTCGATCGTGCGGGCCAGGTCGCCCTCCATGATCTGCATGTGATAAATATCGTACTGGTCGTAGAGGTTGTCCGAACCGACCTCGGCGATGATGTCCAGCGCCTGCTTGGTGTGGGTCAGGAAGAAGCCCGGAATGTCGCGGGTGTTGATCGGCTCGATCAGCAGCTTGATACCCTCGTTCTTGAGCGCGGAGGCTGCGAACTTCAGGTTCGAGATCAGCGTGTCGTGATGCTTCTTCGCATCGGCACCCTGCGGCAGAATGCCAACGAGACAATTGAGCTGCGTGCACTTCAGCGCCTTGGCGTAGCTGATCGCCTTGGTGACGCCGGCGTTGAACTCGTCAACGCGGTCCGGGAAGATCGCGATGCCGCGCTCGCCCTTCCCCCAATCGCCCGCGGGCAGATTGTGAAGGACCTGCGTCAGACCGTGCGTCGAAAGCTGCTTGGCCAGTTCCTCAGCCGGGAAATCGTAGGGAAACAGATATTCAACGCCCTTGAAGCCGGCCTTCGCCGCGGCGGCGAAGCGCTCCATGAACGGCATTTCGTTGAACAACATCGTGAGATTGGCTGCAAAGCGCGGCAAAGCGCCCTCCTTCATTTCCAGTTTGTGACAGGTTGCGGGATCGCCGCTGCAGCCTAGACGGGCTGCAGCTTGCGAGGATTACCCTTACCTGCCGGCACTTCGTCAAGCGGAAGGTCGAGGACCTCCTCGAACTCGACGACATTGTCGATCTCGGTGCCCATGGAGATGTTGGTCACACGTTCGAGAATGAACTCGACGACCACCGGCACGCTGAATTCCTTCATCCACTTGCGCGCCTGCGTGAAGGCAGCCTGCGCATTCTTCGGGTCGGTCACACGGATCGCCTTGCAGCCGAGGCCTTCCGCGACCTTGACATGGTCGACGCCGTATTCGCCGATCTCCGGCGTATTGACGTTGTTGAACGAGAGCTGGACCTCGTAATCCATGTCGAAGCCGCGCTGCGCCTGACGGATCAGCCCGAGATAGGAGTTGTTCACGAGAACGTGGATGTAAGGCAGTTTGAACTGCGCGCCGACTGCAAGCTCCTCAATCAGGAACTGGAAGTCGTAATCACCCGACAACGCGACGATTTCGCGATCCGGATCGGCCGCGCGCACGCCGAGCGCCGCGGGCAGCGTCCAGCCGAGCGGACCCGCCTGACCGGCGTTGATCCAGTGGTTCGGCTTGTAGACGCCGAGGAATTGGCCACCCGCGATCTGCGACAGACCGATGACGCTGACGTAGCAGGTGTCGCGACCGAACGCCTTGCTCATCTCCTCGTAGACGCGCTGCGGCTTGATCGGCACGTTGTCGTAATGGCTCTTGCGCAGCATGGTGCGCTTGCGATCCTGACACGCCGCTGGCCAGGCCTGACGCTCCTTGAGCTTGCCGGCCTTCTTCCATTCCTTCGCGACCTGCACGAACAGTTCGAGAGCCGCCTTGGCGTCGGAGACGATGCCGAGATCGGGGTTGAACACGCGCCCGATCTGTGTCGGCTCGATGTCGACGTGAACGAACTTGCGGCCCTTGGTATAGGTCTCGATCGAACCGGTGTGGCGATTGGCCCAGCGATTGCCGATGCCAAGCACGAAATCGGATTCGAGCATGGTCGCGTTGCCGTAGCGGTGGCTGGTCTGCAGACCGACCATGCCTGCCATCAGCACGTGGTCGTCGGGAATGGAGCCCCACCCCATCAGCGTCGGGATTACCGGCACGTTCAGCGTCTCCGCGAACTGCACCAGAAGATCGGACGCACCGGCGCCAATGATGCCGCCACCGGCGACGATCAGCGGCTTCTCGGCGGCGTTGAGCATCTCAAGCGCCTTCTCGACCTGCTTGCGGGTCGCCGATGGCTTGTAGACCGGCAGCGGCGCGTAGGTGTCCTCGTCGAACTCGATCTCGGCCATCTGCACATCGATCGGCAGATCGATCAGCACCGGACCAGGACGGCCCGAGCGCATGATGTGGAACGCCTGCTGGAATACGCGCGGCACGAGCGCGGGCTCGCGCACCGTCACCGCCCACTTGGTGACCGGCTTGGCGATCGACTCGATATCGACGGCCTGGAAATCTTCCTTGTAGAGGCGCGCACGCGGCGCCTGCCCGGTAATGCATAGGATCGGAATCGAATCCGCGCTCGCCGAATAGAGGCCGGTGATCATATCGGTGCCGGCGGGACCCGAGGTGCCGATGCAGATGCCGATGTTGCCGGGCTTGGTGCGGGTATAGCCCTCGGCCATGTGGGAAGCGCCTTCGACGTGGCGAGCCAGCACATGCTTGATCGAACCGCGCTTCTTCAACGCCGAATAAAGCGGATTGATCGCAGCGCCGGGAACGCCGAACGCCTGAACGATGCCTTCCTTCTCCAGAACGGCGACAGCGGCGTCGATAGCTCTCATACGGGCCATGAAGGCTCTCCCTGAATTATTTTTCTGACTGGCATACTGAATGCCAAAAGGTTTTATTCGTCAACTCATTTCAGAATATTTTTCCAGTTTTGTCTATTGATATTTTATTCTATAGGATCAATAAGTTGACCTTATAAATCGTTTGATCAGGTTTCATTATAAAAAATATTTCCGTAATATGCGAAGAAACGGCAACTCTGGAGTCAGACCCAATGAGCACGGCAGATCACCGCAAGCGCGGGCGGCCGCGAAACTTCAATCCCGCAAAGGCTGGATCGATCCAGGCGCTGGACCGTGGACTTGCGCTGCTACGGCTGATTTCGGAGGCCGACGGCCTAACGCTGACCGATCTGGCGCAGCGCTCGGGCCTCGCCCCTTCCACCGTGCACCGCCTGCTGTTCACGCTCGAGGCGCACCGCTTTGCGATGCATGACGAGGAGCGTGGGCTCTGGCTGATCGGCGTCGACGCCTTCAAGACCGGCATGACATTCCTGCGCAACCGCCGCCTCGCCGGCATGGGTCGCGAGGTGATGCGCCAGTTGATGGAGCAGACCGGCGAGACCATCAATCTCGGCATCGAGGACAATGGCGAGGTGGTCTTTATCTCGCAGATCGAGAGCCATAACACGCTGCGCGCCTTCTTCCGCGCCGGCTCGCGCAGCCTGATGCACGCCTCCGGCGTCGGCAAGGCCCTGCTCGCGGGCCTGCCCGAAGCACGCGTGAAGCAGATTCTCTACGCGAAGGGTCTGCAACGCTTTACCGATAAGACCCGCGTCGATCCCGCGGAGTTGTTCGCCGAACTCACCGAGAGCCGTGAACGCGGCTGGGCGATTGACGATGAGGAGCGCACGCCCGGCATGCGCTGCATCGCAGCCCCCATCTATAACGAACTGGGTGAAACTATCGCCGCGGTGTCGATCTCGGGCCCCACGGTGCGGCTGACCACGCAGCGCCTTGGTGAATTCGGCCCGCTGGTGATGCGTGCGGCCGACCAGATCACGTCGTCGATCGGCGGGGTCCTGCCGCAGCGCGCTTGAGCGGATGATTTTCGCGCGCTAACCAGTCTCCGGTTCACGGAAACAACAGCCATGCCCGAGACCTACAGCGGCGGATGCCAGTGCGGCGCCGTGCGATATGAAGTGCAACTCGACCTCAACGGCGTGATGGCCTGCAACTGCTCGCGCTGCGGGCGGCTCGGATCGCTGCTCGCCTTTGCGCCCGCTACCTCCTTCACCCTCCTGAAGGGCAAGGATGCGACGACGGAATACACGTTCAACAAGCACGCTATCCATCATCTGTTCTGTTCGACATGCGGAATCCAGTCCTTCGCACGCGGAACGGCGCCGGACGGCCGGGAGATGGCGGCAATCAATGTGCGCTGCCTGGATGACGTCGATATCGACGCCCTGCCCGTGCAGAAGGTCGACGGCCGCAGTTACTGACGAGCAGTGCTCGGGCTATCAGCGCGCGCCCTACAACGCCTGACGAATCGTCGCGCCGACAAGATGCGAACTTGGCGCGACCTGCACCCCTGCCCGCTCCAGCGCAGCGATCTTGCTGCTGGCGTCGCCGCGACCGTACATCGTCAGCGTGCCGGAATGGCCCATGCGCCGCTCAGGCGGCGCGTACTGGCCGGCAATCAGCGCCACGATCGGCTTCGAGGCCTTGCGGCCCTGCAGATATTCGGCGACCTCCTGCTCCTCGGTGCCGCCGATCTCGCCGATCAGCACGATCCCCTTGGTTTCGGGGTCCTCAAGAAACAGCTCGACGCATTGAAGCATGCTGACGCCGTGAATCGGATCGCCGCCGACGCCGACCGTGGTCGACTGTCCGAGGCCTTCCGCCGAAATCTGCGCCACCACCTCGCTCGTGAGCGAGGCCGAGCGAGAAACGATGCCGACGTTCCCCGGCCGTTCGCTGCCGGTCGCCATCACGCCGATCATGCAGATTTCCGGCGCGAGAATGCCCTGCGAATTGGGGCCAACGAGACGCGTTCTCGAGCCATCGAGTGCCTGACGCACCCGCACCATGTCGAGCGCCGGGACACGCTCGGTAACCGCCACGATCAGCGGAATCTCGGCCTCGATTGCCTCGATCATCGCGCTGGCCGCGTTCGCCGGCGGCACGAAGATCATGCTGGCATTGGCGCCAGTCTCGGCCTTCGCCTTGGCGACGGTGTCGTAGATCGGTAGTTCGAGATGCGTGCGGCCGCCCTTGCCCGGCGTCACGCCCGCGACAACATCGGTGCCGTATTCCATCATGCGCGCAGTGTGGTGAGTGCCCGCCCAGCCGGTCATGCCCTGGCACAGCACCTTGGTCTCTTTGTTGACGAGGATGGCCACCTCATCCTCCCTTCTGCGCAATGGCGACGACCTTGGTCGCAGCCGTCCACATGTCCGGGCAATCGATGACCGGGCAACCGAAATTGACGAAACGCGAGCGCGCGAATTCCGCGTTGTTGCCCGCGAGCCGCGCCACCACCGGCAGCGAGCGGCCGGTGCGGCGCATGGCGATGCCGAGCCCTTCCGCGATGGTGTCGCAAGGCTGCATGCCGCCGCCATGCACATTGAGGAAGATCGCGCGGGTGGCGGGGTTATCGAGCAGGAGACCGAAGCCGTAGGCCACGTCGAGACTTGTCGCCGTGGTGCGGATATCCATGAAGTTCGCAGGCTTGCCACCCGCCGCGCAGACGAGATCGACGCTCGCAAGCCCTAAGCCTGCGCCGTTGGCGACGACGCCGATATTGCCGTCCATGCTGACGAAATTGAGCTGGTGGCGCTGCGCCTCGACCTCGCGGTGGTCGATGTCGTCCTCGTCGCGCAAGGCGGTGAGTTCTGGGTGGCGGAACAGCGCGTTGTCTTCCAGCACCATCTTGACGTCGAGAGCCTGGAAACTGCCGTCGCGCAGGATCGCGAGCGGATTGATCTCGATGAGGCTGGCGTCGAGTTCGACGAAGGCGCGGCGCAGGCCGTCGACGATCTTCTCGAAAGCCGCCAGCGATCCGGCGTCGATGCGGATGCGCGTGGCGAATGCCGCAACATTGTCGGCCTGCCGTTTGGAGCCATCGCCCAGGTTGAGCCGCTCCAGACGCAATTCGCCGCGCGCCGCGCGTTGCTCGATATCGTCCCCGCCCCGCGCGCTGCCGAACAGCGTGAGATGGCCGGAAGACCCGTCGATCAGAAGCGCGACGTGCAGTTCGCGCACCGGATCGACGGCGTTCTCGATGTAAATGCGCCGGACCACACGCCCGGCCGGGCCGGTCTGGGCGGTGACGAGTTTCTTGCCGAGAAGCGAGGCCGCGACCGATTTGGCTTCCGCGGCCGAATGAACGATCTTGACGCCGCCCGCCTGCGCGCGGCCGCCGGCATGAACCTGCGCCTTGACGGCCGCAGACGTCGCGCCGAGTTCGGTGAAGATCGCCGCCGCCTGATCGGGCGTGATGGCGACCTTGCCGCCCGGCGTCGGCAGGCCATACCCCGCCAGAATTTGTTTTGCCTGAAACTCGTGCAGATTCACGCGCGCATCTCCAGCCGGTGGCTTCGACCGATGCTGCGTAGGTTCGCCCCTCGATTCAACAATAAAGGGCCTTCAGGCCGACTTCGCACCGAACGACTTTCATCACCGGAATACCAAACTCGCCGCACCTCCGCAACGCACGAGGCTGCGAGACCACCCTGCAAAATGGACGACCTGACACAACCGCAATGGCAGGCGACAGACGAACAGGACGATCATGATGGCGTGACGCCTTGCTTCGTCGCGTTTGCGAGGACGACGTCATCTGTACTCACCGCTGTCCTGCCGCGTCATCGGCATCGTGCAGGCAAACGTTCTCGGTTCGGACTCAAAAAACCGTCATTCGCGACCTCAAAAGAAGCGTTGGATAAAATTATTTTCGATTAAGGATTCGTTGACTCTCGACAGCGTGGGAAAACTCGATTCAAATCAGCTTGCGATTCGAGAGCCAGTTACGCGTCAGCTTTCGGAGGGGACAACGGCAAATCCGGGGGCTGTTAATGACGCGCGTTCACGCGACGAGTTCGTGTGTCCAATCCGATTCCATCAAAGGATTGGCACAGTCGATAGCTCAACCAGCTTATAATCGCCTGCTCATTGCCGAACCGCTTCTGCGCCGCGCCGTTCCCACGCTCATCATCGCCTTCCTGGTGACGATCCTGATCGGCGCCTTCGTGCAGGTGCTCGATCAGAACCGCCAGAAACACGCCGCCACGACGCGCGAGATCGCATCCCTCGCCGACCTGATGAAAGAGCGCATCGATCATCTCGCGGCACGCCGACCCGACCGCGCATTGTCGGCAACGAAACTCCAGTCATCCCTGCCCGATCTCGTGCCGTCATGGGCCAGCGCCGCCGGGCGGCATATCCTCATCACCGGGCTCGACCGGCAGCAGGGTGCGCAGCTCGCGCTCGACGGCAGCAACGACACCGCCTTCGACGCCATCACGCCCGCGCAAATCCAGGCGCTGGACAGCACCGGCGAAGCCGTCACCGAACTGACACTGCCCGACGGGCGGATCACGCTGGCAACCCAACGCGCGCTGAACAATGCGCCCGGCAATATTATCGTCATGCAGGCGCAGAACGCTGCGTCATGGCATTCCGACACGACGCTGCAGATCACGCTGTCGGCGACCACCGGCTTCGTCGTGCTCATTCTTGGCTTTGCTTTCCACTGGCAATCGACCCGCGCGCGTGAAAGCGACCTCATCAACGACGCCGTTCGTGGGCGCATCGACACCGCGCTCAATCGCGGCCGCTGCGGATTGTGGGATTGGGATCTGTCGCGCGGGCGCATCTTCTGGTCGCAGTCGATGTTCACGATGCTAGGGCTGGAGAGCCGTAACGACCTGCTCGCGTTCGGCGAGGTCAACGCGCTGGTCCACTCCGAGGATATCGATCTGCTGGCGATCGCCGACCAGTTGCTGTCGGGCCAGATCACCCACATAGACCAGACCTTCCGCATGCGCCACGCCAGCGGCCACTGGATCTGGCTGTGCGTGCGCTGCGAGTTGACCGAAGCCCGCGGCAATGGCGGATGCCATCTGATCGGCATCGCACTCGACATCACAGAACAAAAGAGTCTTGCGCAACGGACGGTCGAGGCGGATCTGCGCCTGCGAGACGCCATCGAGACCATTCCGGAAGCATTCGTGTTGTGGGATTCGGAAAACCGGCTGGTACTGTGCAACTCGCACTTCCAGCGTCTGCACAAGCTGCCGGATTCCGCCGTTACAGCGGGCACGCCCTACGAGACGGTGGCCGAGGTCGGTCACATGCCGGAAATCCGCGCCCGCGTTGCCGATACCGACATCTCCGCCCCCGGTTCGCGCACGTTCGAAGCGCAACTCAATGACGGAAGCTGGCTGCACATCAGCGAGCGGCGCACCAAGGACGGCGGCTTCGTGTCGATCGGCACCGACATCACCCAGATCAAGCGCCACGAGCAGCGGCTGGTGGACAATGACCTGCGGCTGACGGCCTATGTGGTCGATCTCAAGCGCTCGCAATCGGCGCTCGAGCAGCAGGCCAAGGAGCTCGCCGACCTCGCACAGAAATATGCCGAGGAGAAACACCGCGCCGAGGAAGCCAACCAGACCAAGTCGAAATTCCTCGCCAATATGAGCCACGAGTTGCGCACGCCACTCAACGCCATCATCGGTTTCTCCGAGGTGATGGGCCGCGGCATGTTCGGCGCGCTCGGCTCGGAGCGTTATCAGGAGTATTGCCAGGACATCCTGAGCAGCGGCAATTACCTACTCGACGTCATCAACGACGTACTCGACATGTCGAAGATCGAGGCCGGGCGCATGAAGCTCAGCCCCGAGGCGCTCGATCTCGCGCAAACCATTTCCGAATCCACGCGCGTCGCCTCGAGCCGCGCCGACGGTAAACGTCTGACGCTCGACAGCCGGATCGACGGCGCCATGCCGGTCATCGCGGACCGTCGCGCGATGAAGCAGATCCTCGTCAATCTTTTGTCGAATGCGGTGAAGTTTACGCCAGACGGCGGACGCATCATGGTGCGCAGCCGCAGCATCGGCGGTAGGGTGACGCTGACAATCGCCGACACCGGCATCGGCATTCCAAAGGAAGCCCTCACCCGCCTCGGCCATCCGTTCGAGCAGGTCGAAAGCCAGCTGACCAAGAGCTATCACGGCTCAGGCCTTGGCCTCGCCATCGCCAAATCACTGGTGCAACTGCACGGCGGTTCGATGAAGCTGCGCTCGCAACTCGACGTCGGGACCGTGGTCAGGATCAGCCTGCCGTGCCAAGCCTGCGAACCGGCGATAGCTATGGCCGCGCCTGCATCAGCTTCAGGAAAATCTCGCGCACCTCGGCTTGCGTCTCCCGAAGCCGCGCCTCAACCGCGGAAAAGTCGGGCGCGTCGGCAGCCCGAGTCATCACGCGCAAAAGATCTTCCCCAGCCGTATCTGGTTTGAACTTCTCCGACACGCACAGCCGCAGCACCTGCGTCAGGTTCTGATAAAGCCGAGCGGCAGGCCGCAGCACTTCCGCATCCGACGATGCCAGCACGCCGAGTTTCACCGCGTTGTCGTAGACCTGCATGGTGTTGACGTTGAGAATGCCGGGCTTCTTGGCGGCATGAATGAGCTGCAGGTACTGCGCCAAAAATTCGATATCGACGATACCGCCCGCGGCATATTTCAAATCCCAGATGTCGCTTTCACCCTTCTCGTCGGCCACCGCCTTGCGCATTTCCAGCACGTCATTGGCGATGATGTCGATGTCGCGCGGCCGCATCAGAACGCGCGCAATCAATTCCTCGATCTGCTTCTGGAAATCCGGCGGCGCGGAGATCACGCGGGCGCGCGTCAGCGCCATGTGCTCCCAGGTCCAGGCTTCGTTGTCCTGATAGTCGGCGAAGGCATCGAGCCGTGTCGCAACCGGACCTGCCCGCCCCGAAGGTCGCAGCCGCATGTCGATATCGTAGAGCACGCCGTAGTTGGTCCGCGTCGTGAACGCGCTGATGAGGCGTTGGGTATAGCGGGCGAAATACTGTGCACCGTGTAGCGGACGCGATCCGTCCGAATCCGGATGATCGTGGTCGAAATCGTAAATCAGGATCAGGTCGAGGTCCGAGGACGCCGTCATCTCCCGCCCGCCGAGCTTGCCCATCGCCAGGATCGCGGTCTGCTGGCTCCTGATGTGTCCGTGCTGCTCGGCGAACTGGCGGGCGGTGAGGTCGTGCACGGTGCGCACGATACCCTCCGCGACGTCGCCGAACGCCGTGCTCGCCTGCTGCGCGGATACGGTGCCGGACAAGATCCGTGTGCCGATCAGGAACAGGCTCTCCTGCCCGAACATCCGTAGCCGGTCGAGGAATTCCTCGTAAGAATCTGCATCAGCGAGCGTTGCGGTCAGGCGCGCCGACAATTCGTCGCGATCGGGCATCGCGCCGAAGAAACGCGGATCGATCAGCCCGTCCATGATCTGCGGATGGCGTGCCAGCATGTCGCCGAGACGCGGCGCGGCACCGAGGATTAATGCCACCAGCGCCACCACGTCCCTGTTCTGCGCAAGCAGCGAGATCAAGCGGCCACCGCGGGTCAGTGCCTGCAGGAAGCGATCGAATTCATTGACGGCGGCATCGGGATGCTCGGCGCGCGACAGGCCGCGCAACAGGTTCGGCACGAATTCGCGGAACGCGTCACGCGTGCTCTCCACCTTCAGCGCACGATATTCGCCCGCCATCCAGTGCTGCACGGTCTGGGCGACCGTTCGCGGTGTCTTGAAGCCGAGGCGGCGCAACTGATCGAGCAGCCGCGCATCGTCCGGCCCCGCGCCGTAATCGACATCGGGCGCCTTCTCCGGCTCGGTCGGATCGCCCTCGAACAGGCGCTCGTAATGTCCCTGCACGCAGTTGAGGTGCAACAGCAGATCGGCGGCAAAGGACGCGCGGTCGGCATAGCCGAAGAAACGGGCGAAACGTTCGATACCCTCGCGATCGGCAGGCAACGTATGAGTTTGCTCGTCGGCGACCATCTGGATGCGATGCTCGACGCGGCGCAGGAATTCGTAGGCGCGTGTGAGTTCGTCGCGCACGTCCTGCGCGATCCAGTTGTTGGCGGCGAGAATGTCGAGCGCGACCAGCGTCGGCCTTACCCGCAGTTCGGGATGGCGTCCGCCCGCGATCAGTTGCTGGGTCTGCGCAAAAAACTCGATCTCACGAATACCGCCGCGCCCGACCTTGACATTGTGGCCCTCGACCGAAATCTCGCTCTGACCACGGAAGCTCTGCATCTGCCGCTTCATGTCGTGAACGTCGGTCAGCGCCGCGAAGTCGAGATGCTTGCGCCAGACAAACGGTGAAATCTCCGCCAGCAGCCCTTCGCCGGACGCCAGATCGCCCGCGCAGGGCCGTGCCTTGATCATCGCCGCACGTTCCCAGGTGCGACCCTCGCGCTCGTAATAGTGAAGCGCCGCCTCGACAGAGACCGCGGCCGGCGTCGAGGCGGGATCGGGCCGCAACCGCAGATCGACGCGGAAGACATAACCGTCGCCGGTGCGCTGCTGAAGGATCCGCGCAATGCCTTGCGCGATCCGCGCGAAGAACGGCGAGGCCTCGACACTCTCGGACAATTGTCCCTTCTCGGGATCGTAGAAAACGATCAGATCGATATCGCTGGAGAAGTTCAGCTCGCCGGCACCCATCTTGCCCATTGCGAGCACGATCAGGCCGCTGCCTTCTTCGGGATGCTGAGGAACTTTGGCGAGAAGCCGCCCGCGCTCGACTTCCTGCGAGAGCAGGAAATGCACCGCACACTGCACGGAGGTGACGGCGACATCGGTCAGTGCCGACGTCACCTCGCCGACCGACCAGACGCCGCCGATATCGCAGAGCGCTATCAACAGCGCCGCCTCGGCTTTTAGATGCCGCAAGGCCTGCATCACCGCAGGCTCGTCAGTGGCGGCCGCCGCCGCATGGCGCGCCTGCGCGATCAGCGCCGTCATCTGAGCTTCCGGCTGGCACGTGAACACCCGCAGGCCGCGCGCGGGATCGAGCCGGATCAGGTCGAACAGATAGGGAGAGAATTCAGCGATGCCGTGGAGGATCGCGCCGGCGCGGGAATGCGCGCCGATAAGGTTGCGCCAGGCATCGGCCCCCTCCTCCGGGAGGTCGGCGAGCCAGCCCGCGACGCGTTGCTGCGCCTCCTCAGGCGCGAAGGATGTCGGATTTGTTACAAAACGGGCGGCCAACGGTCGGGTGTCCGTGGCGCCTGCACTCTCTGACGTCATGCCCCCGCTTGTTCCACGTCTCGCCCCGGCATGGCAAGGGTTGCGCGCACGCCGGGGTGTGCATCGTCGAGACGAAGTTCGCCTCCGTGCAGCACGGCGACCGCCGAGGCCAAACTTAACCCCAATCCCGAACCCGGCAGAGTACGGCTGGCTTCAAGACGGACGAAACGCTCGGTGGCTCGCTGGCGGTCGGCTTCGGGAATACCGTCACCGTGATCAGTGACGCTGAGCTTGACACCCTCCGCATCCCGGCGCGCTTCAATCAGCACGGACGGCTTCACATCCGGCGCGGGCTGGATCGGCTTGCCATATTTGATGGCGTTCTCGACGAGGTTGGCGAGCGCCTGGCTGATGAGCTCGCGATTGCCGCGAATGACGGCAGGCTCAGTCGCAACCTCCAGCGCAAGGCCGTTGTCCTCCGCCAGTGGCTCGTAGAGTTCCTGAATATCGCGGGCAACCGTGGCGGTATCGAAATCGACCATGTTGTCGCGCGCCTGCCCCGATTCCGCTCGCGCAATCATCAACAGCGCGTTGAAGGTACGGATCAGACCGTCGGATTCCTCGATGGTCCGCTCCAGCGCGGCACGATATTCCGTCTCGTTGCCGGCGTCGGCCAGCGCCTCCTCGGCGCGGTTACGAAGCCGCGTCAGTGGGGTTTTCAGATCGTGGGCGATGTTGTCGGAGACTTCCTGCAGCCCCGCCATCAGCGCCTCTATCCGGTCGAGCATCGCGTTGAGGTTTTCCGCCAGGCGATCGAGTTCGTCGCCGCTGCGGCCGACGGGAAGCCGCTCACTGAGGTCGCCGCCCATGATCCGCTGCGTCGTCCCCGTCATCGCGTCGATGCGGTGAAGCACGCGCCGCGCGACGAAAATACCGCCGCCGAGCCCGAGCAGCAGCACGATCGCGACCGACCATTGCGCCGCCTTGGCGACGATGCTGAACAGCCGCTGCCGTTCCTCCAGATCGCGCCCGATCAGGAGACGGAAACCGCCGGACAGTTGTGTGACCCGCACCAGCGCGAAATGCTTCTTGGAGTCGTTTTCGTCGAGGCGGTGGTAGACAGTGTTCGCCCAGCCGGTGTTGTTCATCACGCCAGGCTGCAACGAGCCGATATTGCCGGCCACCGCCTGTCCCTGCGGCGTCGTCAGCAGATAGAGATTGGCGCCCGGGCGCATCGCACGGTTTTCGATCGCAAACACCAGCCCGCGAATACCACCGCGCGAATATTGCTGGTCAAGTTCGCTCAACTCGGCGTTGACGGTTTCGGTGATCTGCTCGGTGATCATCCGCCGCGTGTTCCAGGCGAAATAGCCGAGCAGCGAAGCCGCGAACAGCGCGAACAGGAAAAGGTACACCAGCGTCAGGCGGAACGCCGTGGTGCGGATCAGTTTACCGAAGGCCGTCACGTATCATGTATCCGGCGCCACGAATGGTGTGCAGCAGCGGCCGCTCCTGCCCTTTATCGATCTTCGAACGCAGCCGTGAAATATGCACGTCGATGACGTTAGTCTGCGGATCGAAGTGATAGTCCCATACGTTTTCAAGCAGCATGGTACGCGTCACCACCTGGCCGGCATGCTTCATCAGATATTCGAGCAGGCGGAATTCGCGTGGCTGCAGAGTGATCTCGGTCGCGCCACGCCTGACCTGATGCGACAGCCGGTCGAGTTCGAGGTCGCCGACACGATAGCTCGTTTCTTCCGAAGGGCCGCCGCGACGGCGCGACAGCACCTCGACGCGCGCCAGCAGTTCGGCAAATGAATAAGGCTTCGGCAGATAGTCGTCGCCACCGGCGCGCAGGCCCTTGATGCGATCATCGACCTGGCCGAGCGCGGAGAGGATCAGCGCGGGCGTCGTGTCGCCCTTCTCCCGAAGCGTGCCGATCACCGACAGGCCGTCGCGCTTGGGCAGCATGCGGTCGACCACCAGCACGTCGTAATCGCCGGACTGTGCCAGCGCCAACCCTTCCTCGCCGTCGCCGGCCAGTTCCGCAACGTGACCAACCTCGCGAAATGCCTTGGCGAGGTATTCCGCAGATTCGCGATCGTCTTCGATAATGAGCAGGCGCATCTGCGATGGAGTTGGCTCGGGATTATTCATTGTCACCATGGCGCGACGACCGTTTTCTTGCAAGGCATTGGGAACTGAAAAGAAGATGGGCGGCGAAGCTGGGGAAACCTCACCGCCCACCCATTACCCTTCCGACGGAGGGGGGCGTTTTCCATCGAAAGGAACTTCACATGTAGTTAGCCCTTACCGACCGGCAATGCGACGAAGCGCGAAGAATCGCCGCTCCGGACACGGATCAGGACACTATTCTTCTTGTCGGCACGGGCGGTGGACAGTTCGCTGCGGATGTCGTCCGCCGTGGCGACCGACTTGCCCGCGACCTCGAGGATCACATCGCCCTCCTTCAGGCCGCGTTCGGCAGACGCACCGTCCGGGTTAACGCTCGTGATCACGACACCTTCCTTGCCGGCACCCGCGACGGATTTCGCCGGCGCGACCGTCAGGCCGAGGTTGGGCACGTCCGAACCGTTACCGTTCCTGCTGGGGCCGTTGTCATTGTCATTAAAGCCGCTCTTGATCGCCTTGGCGTTCGGCAGTTCGCCGAGCGTCACGGTCAGCGTTTTCTCGGTACCCTTGTGGAGCACACCGAGCTTGATCGAGGCGCCCGGCGCCATGCCGCCGATGGTGCGAGCCAGTTCGCGGGCATCCTTCACCGGCTGATCGTTCACCTTGTTGATGACGTCGCCCGATTCAATGCCAGCCTTCGCGGCCGGACCATCCTTCTGCGGCTCGGCCACCAGCGCGCCCTCTGCCTTCTTCAGGCCGAGGCTGTCGGCGATTTCCGGCGTGACGGGCTGGATCTGTACGCCGATCCAGCCGCGGCTGACGCTGCCCTTGTCCTTGAGCTGCGCCACCACGTTCTTCACCGTCGCGGACGGGATCGAGAACGCGATGCCGACACTACCGCCGGAAGGAGAGTAGATCGCGGTGTTGACGCCGATCACCTCGCCTTCGGTGTTGAAGGCCGGACCGCCCGAATTGCCCTTGTTCACGGGCGCGTCGATCTGGATGAAATCGTCATACGGGCCGTTGCCGATATCGCGGCCACGCGCGGAGACAATGCCAGCTGTCACGGTACCGCCAAGGCCGAACGGATTGCCGACCGCCAGCACCCAGTCACCGATACGTGGTTCGCTGTCGGACAACTTGGCAAACGGGAAGTTGTTACTGCCGCCCTCGACCTTGATGAGCGCGAGGTCGGTGCGCTTGTCGGTACCGATCACCTTGGCCTTGTAGGTCTTGCCATCGTCGGTCGTGACCTCGACCTTGTCGGCGCCATCGACGACGTGGTTGTTGGTGACAGCATAACCGTCAGCCGAAATGAAGAAGCCCGAGCCCTGCCCGGTCACAAGGTTGCCGTGCCCGCGACGACCGCCGGGGCCACCCGGGAATCCATCGGGTCCGCCGAAGCGACGGAAGAAACGCTCCATCGGCGAGCCTGGCGGGAACGGCAGATCCTCGTTGTTATCCGCCGTCTGCTTCTCCTCGATCCGCACACGCACCGAAATCACCGACGGCTTCACGCGCTCGACGATATCGGCAAAGCCGATCGGCTGCTGAACCTGTCGCACGTCCTTGTTGACCTGGGCGTGCGCGGTGCTGACGAAAGCATCCGTCGCATACGGCGTGCCGAGGCCATAAGCGGCGGCGCCGAGACCGGCGACAACGGACGCCATCAGGGCGAATTTGCGCATGGCGAGAAGGCCGCGCGGCTTTTTCTGAGGCGGGATTTTCGGGAAGTCGGCGGGATTGGTCATGGGGGTCACTCCGGTGAATCGAAATTCGTGACGCGGGGATGCGTCTTCGGAGTGAAAGATGGGGGATGCGCCCTTACGGCACTCTGTCGGGGGAATTAAGGTTTTGTAATTAAGGCGATACCGCCTGCGGGCCGATGTCGCAGGCTCCCTGAAAATAACGCCCTCAGTACAGCGTCGCCTTGACCCGTGCGGGCAATGCGGCGTCGTAAGCCTCGCCATCAAAAATCGCGGCGGCTTCGTTGCGGGCCGTAATATCGCGCAGGATCATGCCGGCCGACGGCAAAGTGCGTCTGTCGACGTGCCGCTCGGGATTCCAAAGTTCGGCTCGGACCACCGCGCGTGAACACTGAAAGAATGCCTTCTCAACATGAACGATCATGACACTCGCCGGCCGTTGACCCGCCACCGCGAATTGCGCGCGCAGATCAGGATCGCAGGACAGCTCCGCGCGCCCGTTGACACGCAAGGTCTCACCATAGCCCGGGATCAGGAAAAGCATCCCGATACGGTCGTCGGACAGAATGTTTCGGAACGAATCGAGCCGATTGTTGCCCCGACGATCCGGGATCAGCAGCGTCTTCGAATCCTGCACCGTGACGAAACCCGGCGCATCCCCGCGTGGAGAGCAATCCAGTCCCTCGGGCCCTACCGTCGAAATCACCGCAAACGGAGAAGCGGCGATCAGGGCTGCATAGTTTGCATCCACATGATCGATTTCCTTGAAGAGCGAAGCCGGAGAAGGCTGATTCGGATAAGCACTCGCCAGATCTTCGGGTGAAGCGATGCGGTCGCCGGCCATATATCCTCCAGGAAGAGCGAAAAGCGTATCGCCTAGTCTAATCGCTCAAACGGATTTTTCCACGGAGTCGTGGCTGGCGATCAGCTTTTCCAGCCGCGCTTCTTCTTCAGGCGTCAGCGCCGTAATGTCCTCGCGGCGCGAGGCCCAGCGCTTGCGGTTGTACAGCCACAACCCTGCCCCGCCACCGATCAGGACGACGGGCGTGAGCAGCCACAGGATCAGCGTGTGCTCCTTGAGCGGGGGCTTCAGCAGAACGAACTCGCCGTAGCGCGCGACCAGAAAATCCAGCACCTGCCTGTCGCTATCGCCGGCCGCGATCCGCTCGCGCACCAGAAGGCGGAGGTCTCGCGCCAGCGGCGCCTCAGAGTCGTCGATCGACTGGTTCTGGCAGACCATGCAGCGCAATTCACGCGACAAGGTCCGCGCCCGCGCTTCCTGCGCGGGGTTGCTCATCACTTCATCGGGCTGAACCGCATGGAGCGCCGATGGCAGACCTACCATCAACACAAGCGCAACAAGGACTGCGAGACGCCGCATCGCCCTACTCCGCCGGTTGCGCGACGCCGCTGAGCTTAGGCCGCGCCGGCTTCGGCGCGCCGACGCGCAGGCGACGATCCGACAGCGACAGCGCGCCGCCGAACGCCATCAGCACCGGCCCGAACCAGATCAGGAGCACCAGCGGTTTGTAATAGATACGCGCGGTGATCGAGCCATTCGGCTCGGCGGCGCCGAGCGAAATGTAAAGCTGACTTGCGCCGCGCGTCATCAACGCGGCTTCCGTGGTGGACATGCCGCGCGTCGTGAAGCTGCGCTTCGACGGCGTCATCGTGCCGACCTGAACGCCGCCCTGCCGGATAGCGAACGTCGCGATGTCCTCACGGTAATTCGGACCCTGCTGCGATTTCATGCCATCGAAGGTCACGCTGTAGCTGCCAAGCTGCGCGGTATCGTTCAGCCGCATGGTGGCGATATGCTCGATGTTCCACGTCGACTCGCAGACCACGCCGATCAGCGCGATGCCGAGCCCGGCATGCGCGAACGCCGTACCCCAGGTCGAGCGCGGCAAGCCCCGGGCACGATCCCACGATGTCCCCAGGGGCGCGCGGAACAGCTTGATGCGTTCGGCAATATCAACCGCCGCACCGATGATGACGAAAACCGCGAGCCCGATCGCAAGTGGCGCAAGCGCGCTGCCACCCTTTTCCCATGCCCAGACAATCGCAATCGTCGCCAGCGCGGCGATGCCCGCCGTCATCAGACGCTGCGCAGCACCTATGAGATCGCCGCGCTTCCACGCAAGCAGCGGACCGAACGGCACGGCCAGCAGCAGCGGCAGGAACAGCGGCGCGAAGGTCAGATTGAAGAACGGCGCACCGACGGAAATCTTCTCGCCAGTCAGAACTTCCAGCGCCAGCGGGTAAAGCGTACCGACAAAGACTGTGGCACAGGCGGTGGTCAGCAACAGATTGTTGAGCACCAGTGCGCCTTCGCGCGAGATCGGCGCGAACAGCCCGCCCTGCTTCAGCGAGGCCGCACGCCACGCATAGAATGACAGGCTGCCACCGATGAAGACGCACAGGATCATCAAGATGAAAACACCGCGTCGGGGATCGGTTGCGAACGCGTGGACCGAGGTCAGCACGCCCGAACGCACCAGGAAGGTGCCGAGCAGCGACAGCGAGAAGGTGAGGATCGCCAGCAGCACGGTCCAGATCTTCAGTGCCTCGCGCTTCTCCATCACCACCGCGGAGTGAAGGAGCGCGGTGCCGGCGAGCCACGGCATCAGCGAGGCGTTCTCGACCGGGTCCCAGAACCACCAGCCGCCCCAGCCGAGTTCGTAATAGGCCCAGTACGAACCCATCGCGATGCCGAGCGTGAGGAAGATCCACGCCATCAGCGTCCACGGCCGTACCCAGCGCGCCCATGCTGCATCGATGCGGCCTTCGATCAGGGCTGCAATGGCGAAGGAGAACGAAATCGAGAAACCAACATAGCCGAGATAAAGCATCGGCGGATGCACGGCGAGGCCGGGGTCCTGCAGGATCGGATTGAGATCGCGTCCCTCGATCGGCGGATTGGCGATGCGCAGGAATGGATTGGAGGTCAGCAGGATGAACAGATAGAATGCAGTCGCGATCCATGCCTGCACCGCGAGCACATGCGCGCGCAGCGACAGCGGCAGGTTGACACCGAAGATCGCGACAAGCGCGCCGAACAGCGCGAGGATGAACACCCACAAAAGCATCGAGCCTTCATGGTTTCCCCAGACACCGGTGATCTTGTAAATCAGCGGCTTCAGCGAGTGCGAGTTCTCGTAGACGTTGACGACGGAGAAATCCGACATCACGTGCAGCGAGACCAGCGCGAAGAAGGACAGCAAAACAAAGGCGAACTGAGCAATCGCGGTCGAGCGCGACACGTTCATCAAGGCGGGGTCGTTCACGCGCGCGCCGATCAGCGGCACGAAGGACTGGATCAGCGCCAGCCCAAGCGCCAGTACCAGCGCGTAGTGCCCGCCCTCGGCGATCATCGCACCGTCCCCGGCGCGTCAGCCGCTGAGGTCTTGCCGTAATCGTCCTTCCAGTGACCTTCCTTCTTCAGTTCGTCGGCAACAGCCTTCGGCATATAGGTCTCGTCGTGCTTGGCGAGCACGGTGTCGGCGTGGAAGACGCCGCTGGTGTCGAGCGCACCCTCCGAAATCACGCCCTGCCCCTCACGGAACAGATCCGGCAGAATCCCTTGATAAGCCACCGGCACCTTGGCATTGCCGTCGGTGACCTCAAAGTTGACCTTCAATTGGTCGCCGCGCACCAGCGAACCCTTCTCTACGAGGCCGCCGAGCCGGAATTTCGTTCCCGGTGCAATGTGTTGCTCGGCGATCTTGCCGGGCGTGGTGAAGAACATGATGGAACTACGCATGGCGTTCAGCACCAGCGCCGCGGCCACGGCCAGCACCGCCAGCGCGCCCGCAATCATCGTCAGCCGCCGTTGTTTGCGCGTCATTTCAATCCTTCGCGCACGATGCGGCCCGATCGGTCATTCGCGGTTTCCGGCATCATGTCTACCCGTCTATTCCAAGTCCCTTGAGGCCATCATTGAGCTGGCGCAAATGTTCCGGATTGTCGGCCAAAGCCTGCCTTGCATTGTCGCGCGCGGCGTTGGCTTTGTCCTTCTCGCCAAGAACCATATAGGCTCGCACCAGCCGCAGCCATCCTTCGACGTCATCCTT
Source organism: Afipia felis ATCC 53690 (assembly GCF_000314735.2). Lineage (NCBI taxonomy): Bacteria > Pseudomonadati > Pseudomonadota > Alphaproteobacteria > Hyphomicrobiales > Nitrobacteraceae > Afipia > Afipia felis. The sequence continues at coordinate 1,264,796 of NZ_KB375270.1, forward strand.
GTTCGTTTTGAGACGATCAGCCAGACGCTCGACCATGCCCTCGATCATGGCGGTGCGGCCGGAAGCGTCCATTCCCTTCGCCATCGACATCTGCTCTTCGGACAAAGCCGGAGGCCGGCTGCCGGATACCCGCGTCAGCGCCTCCTGAACCAGCGGCCGCCACGGCGCATCGGCCGGGGCTTTTGCCAGCATGGCACGCCAGATGTCGGCGGCCTTGGCGGGCTGGCCGTCCTGCTCCATCGCAACGCCGGTGAAATAGCGGGCCTTGCTTTCGTTCGGGTCGAGCGCGAGTGCGCGGTCGAATTCGGCCTTTGCCTCCGCAGTCACCACGCCATTTGCGGCCACCGTGAGCGCCTCGCCGAGATCGGAATGGCGGCCTGCGGTCTCTTCATTATAGGCAAGCGCATTGCGGAAGGCCGGAACAGCCTCGTCGACACGGCCGAGCTTGAGCAACACCGGCGCCAGCACGCTCCAGCCGCGCCCGTCCTTGGGATTCTTTTCGAGGATCGCCTGCACGCGTTCAACCAAACGATCAATCGAGGCATCCTGCGGCTTCATCTGCTGGCGCGCGGCCAGCGGAAAATCGGGCAACGAAGGCGAACCGATCTGGACGTAAAGACCGGCAGCAATCAAGGGCAGTCCGACCAGCGCGACGATCGACACGGCGCGACGCCAGCTTCGGCTGACGGAAAGCGTGCCGCCCTCTTCGCTTGTGGCTGCGGCCAGCAGACGACGGCTAATCTCAACTCGTGCGGCCTCCGCCTCAACCGGGCCGATCAGACCGGCATCGGCATCGCGCGCCACTTCGGCCAACTGGTCCTGATAGACGACGGTTTCGCTGGCGGACGGCCCGCGTTTGACCTGCCGCCCGAGCGGCCACAGCACCGCGAAGACCGCCACAGCCGTCATCAACGCGAGCATGAACCAAAGCGACATTCCGGGTTTCCGCACAGAACAGGCCGACGCCCGGCCGATTTCAGGATGCGGCGGGGTTACACCACGCGCAGTCAAGCTTTGCAAACAGCAATTTCAATGACATAGAACAAAAAAATCAGGTTTTGCGTGCAGATTTCCGCTCGCCGGACCTCGCGACCTCGACCGCCTTCTTCATCAGCGAGGCATAATCGGGGCCGAACAGCACTTCGCAGAAGCGTATCGCGGCCTGCGCCTGGGCATAGCGGAACGGTTTCGTTCTGGCATCGCTCGCGCGAAGCGTTTCCACCAGCGCTTCCGTCGCCTTCTCGATGTACTGCTGCAAATCGCTGTAGGTGCGCCGCGTCACCTCGTTGATGGCAAGCTCGCCCGCATAATTGCGGCAGGTCGCGACGAAATCGATGAACGCTGCGGTCTCGTCCACCTCCATATCGTCGATACGGCTGTTCGCGGTGATGTCCTTGTCCGGCCGCTGGCGCAGCAACCGCCGGACGCGGCCAGGCACGGAGCCAATTTCAGAATCGAGCGCGTTCGAAATTTCAGCCCGCATCGATGAGAGCTGCCGACCCCATGCCGAATCGGAGCGGATATCCAGCTCGGTGCGCAAGCCACGCAGACCGTCGTGGAGGACTTTCAGAAGATTGGCGGTATCGTCGAACTTTCCGCGCCGGACGTCATTGCGCAGTTCGCCCACGAGACGTGACAGATCGTGGATCGCCATGGTGACGGCTACGCCGTAGGGCGTGCTCGCTACGCGAACCTCGTCGTCGGAGGCCGCCACCGAGATGCTGACGCGGATGATCTGCCAGGGAAACATCAGCCGCTGCATCACGACCGACAGCGCGAAAGGCAGCGCCTGCGGGGTTTGCAGCGAGGGAATATTCATTGCCGTCGTGACGGAGGCGATTTGCGCGTCGGTGAAAACGCGAATCTGGCCCGGCAGGCGCGCACCGAAAATTTCGAGGGATTCGCGAATCTTGAGAACGGCGCCGATCGCGGGAATGTCCTCCACCGCGGCGGGTGTCCCGATGCGGCCGAAGCCGCGGCGGTCGGTGCCGTTGGCCGCCGCCTCGATCGCCTGCGACGCCGCGAGCTGCATGTGGCGAACGGCGCGGTCGATCTCGGCCGCCGTGGCCTGCGGATTCTTCAGCACCGCCTCATAGGCCTGAACCTCGGTCGGCGTGCCTTCGCGCGACAGCCACAGCCAGACCGGAACGAGTGAGGATCGCCGGATCTGCCCCGGCCTCACAGCGCCTGTCCCCTCGATCAGGAACGACTCGACGGGCGTGAACAGCAGGCGTGCAGGATCATCAGTACGAGGTGCAGCGTTCTCATCGGGCGCGCGCACGATCTTGCGCAACTCGGCAAGAACGATGTTGGCGATGGTCGCGTCCTCGCCGCCGCGCTCGATGGCGCGCTCGAACTCCCGCATCAGCAGCGCCTGTGATTTTGGCGGCAGCTGCGCGAGAAATTCTCTCAGGCGTTCGAGTGACGAGGGACCCATCGATGCATAAACACTGCCAGCCGCCGGGACGGGGCGACACTTCTCTCAGCCTTACCCCGCACGTCGTTAATTTCACGTTAGGGCTGACCGCCGCCTGTCGCCGACCCGGCCCCGCGATCTCAAGCCCGGTCAAGGTGTTAGCGGATGGTCACACCACCCCGGGCAACCCCAGCTCGGCCCGCAAGCCGCCCATCGGGGCGCTATCGAACTTCAAGTTCCCGCCGTAAAGCCCTGCCAGATCAACAACAATGGCGAGTCCCAACCCCGAACCGGGCTTCGATTCGTCCAGCCGCTGCCCGCGCCGGACGATTTGCGCACGCTCGGCAACTGACAGGCCCTTTCCATCGTCGTCGACGACGATATGGAGCGTGGGGTCCAGTTCGTCGTCCCCCGGGGGAACCACCGAGACGCCGATCCGGACCCGACGCCCCGCCCATTTGCAGGCATTGTCGATCAGGTTGCCGACCATTTCCTCGAGGTCCTGCCGCTCGCCGCGAAACTTTGCCCCCTCGGCGACCTCCCAGTCGATCACGATGCCCCGGTCGCGGTGGATTTTCTCCATCGTCCGCACCAGCCCTTCGATCACGGGTTCGATCTCCGTGATGGTGGCCACCACCGTCAGCCGTGCGGCGATACGCGCGCGCTCCAGATGATGAGCGACCTGGCTGCGCATGACATCGCCCTGCTCCAGAATCTTGGCCGCGAACGGATCGGAGCCGTGCGTGTTGGCTTCGTTGATAATGACCGACAGCGGCGTCTTGATCGCGTGGGCGAGATTGCCGACATGGGTACGCGCGCGCTCGACGATGGCGCGGTTCGCATCGAGCAGAGCGTTGGTCTCGCGCGCGAGTGGCGCGATCTCGACGGGGAAACGCCCTTCCAGCCGCTCGGCCTTGCCGGAGCGGATATCAGCGAGCGCATTGGAAATGCGCTTGAGCGGCGCGAGGCCGAAGCGAACCTGAAAGATCGTGGTCAGCAGGAGAACAGCAGCCAGCGCAGCGAACGTGCCACCGAGATACCAGTCGAACAATCGTGTCTCGTCGAAAATTTCGTTGGCGTCGCCCGCCACGGTCACCAGATATTTGCCATCGCTGCCAAGGTCGATCGGCCGCTCCACCATGCGCAGCGGCTGGTCTTCCGGTCCCTTGACGTAACCAAGCCGAACACCTGACGCCGTAAGAGGAATGCTCTTCTCGTCGAGACGCGGCAGCGTCGCATCCCATAGCGAACGCGACGCACGCGCTTCCTGCTTGCTGGAATCGATGCTTTCGATCTGCCAGTACCAGCCCGACAGCGGCAGTTCAAACAACGGCTCGCCCAGCGCGGGAATGCTCTTTTCAGGATTCTTGGGATCGTCCGGTGTGCCGACCTCGGCGATCAGCGTGCGCAAATAAAGGTTGAGGCGACGATCGAAGGCGCGCTCCACCGAATGGTTGTACAGCGAGGAGAGCGCGAAGCCCGTGACGGTGAGAATGAGCGCAACCCAGACCGCCGCCGACAAAAATAGCCGGATGGCGAGGGAATTAGCGCGCATCGGTCGTGGGCGGCGGCGCCAGCAGATAGCCGAGGCCGCGAACGGTCTGGATGATGTCGACGTCGAGCTTCTTGCGGATGCGACCAACGAATACTTCGATGGTGTTCGAATCGCGATCGAAATCCTGATCGTAGAGATGCTCGACGAGTTCGGTGCGTGACACCACGCGCCCGGCATGATGCATCAGATACGCGAGCAGCCGGTATTCGTGAGAGGTCATCTTGATGGGATTGCCATCCACCGTCACACGGCCGGTGCGGGTATCAAGCACGACCGGGCCACAGGACAGTTCGCTCTGGGCATGGCCGGTCGAGCGGCGCAGCAACGCTCGAATGCGCGCCAGCACTTCTTCCAGATGAAAAGGCTTGGCGACATAATCGTCGGCGCCGGCATCGAAGCCCTGCACCTTGTCGCTCCAGCGGTCACGCGCCGTGAGGATGAGGACCGGCATCACCCGCTTGTTGCGCCGCCAGGATTCCAGCACCGAAATACCGTCCATTTTCGGCAGCCCGATGTCGAGCACGACGGCGTCGTAAGGCTCGTTTTCGCCGAGGAAATGCCCCTCTTCCCCGTCGAAGGCGCGGTCGACCACATATCCCGCATCGCTCAGGGCGGCGGTCAGCTGACGGTTGAGGTCGGGGTCATCTTCGACAACGAGAAGGCGCAAGGCGGTCGCTCCGGCATCCTGAACTGAACAGCTTCAAGATGACCCGCGCGGCCGTGAATGGCAAATGAATGCCCCGCCCGGGAAAACTTACATTTTGGTCAGGAGAACGCGCAGCCGCTCGAAAGGTGCCGGATCGGCTTCAGGCCGGGCGGTTGCCGCCTTTGGCGGGAGGGCGCTCGTTCGACTTGATGAAGTGGACCCCCATCTGATCGCCATTGATCCAGGCCATCTTGCAGCGACGAAACGCGACACCGGTCGAGGACAACGCCAGAAAGAATTCATCGAGAACGAGGCCGCCCAGCGATTGCTGAAACTGGAGCAGTGCACCGTCTTCAGACACGTCGAGAATGTTGCAGGTCCGATACCATGAACCATCGATGGCGATGATCTTCATGGCGAAGCCCTTGCCGAACTGAACGCGCTCCGTTTTGCGCCTCTGCTTCTGCTGCTCCATCTCAAATACCAAGGTGCTGAATGAGGTTGCTCTATGAATAAAGTATGAAATTGAAAAATCGCTTAAATGGTACGATTGTGGCCGACCACTTGCGGGTATTTACGGCACGTATTTCGGCAGAGCGCGCCGATGGCGGTGCCGAAATACCACGATCAGACCCGACGCATTATGTCGCAGTGGTGCCATCGTCGGGCGGCAGTGTTTTCAAGAATTCATCGGTTGCCGCATTGATCTGAGCGAGAGTGGCGTCGATCTGCTCCTGCGTCGCGTTGGTCCCCTGCATGAGCCCGGAGATCGCCTGCACATAAGGCAGAGACGATACAACGCCCTCTTGGATCGCAGGTGCGACCTTGACGATGGCACTAACGATGGCTTCCGCGATCGCCACACCGGCCTGGATTTCTGCTGCGGTCACCATGTCAGTTCGCTCCTGAAGCAAGGACGGCCTGAACGTCGCTCAGTGCAGCCTGCGCGGCCGCAACGACATTGGTCACGTCGAGAGTGGGATAGGCTTTCTGAAACGCGACCGCGTTGTTCACCGCAAGTCGCGCCCTGCTCATCGCGCTTTGCAGATTCACGATCACCGAACGCTTCGCACAGATGTTCGTCGCGCTCGGCCGCGTGCCGGTCCGGCACAACGGCAGAGCCTTGTAGGCATTCGCGGCATTGACGGCGATGCCGTAGGCGTTCTCGATGCCATAGATGGTATTGAGTGCCACGGCATTGGAAATATCGAGCGACGGCAGCGTCGTCTGGCAGCCCGCAAGCGCGAGACCGCAGGCCATCGCTGCGACGGCAAGAAGCTTTCGCATGAGGTCGTCCTTTCGAATGTGAGCAAGGGTTACTGTTTGACGGTGCCGGTCGCCGCGCTGACGACCGGAACTGAAGGCCTAGCGGCAGCATCGGCGGTGGTGGTTCTGGTGCCGTACTTCACCCACACGCCCCAACCGACAGTGATGATCGAGCCGAGCGCGCCGATCAGCGTCGTGACCTGGTCGGACGACAGATATCCCTTGGTGACGAGCGGTCCGAAGGCCAGCAGCAGCACATAGCGAACGAGCTGCCAGATCGTGTCTGACGTCATGTTTCCTCCTTTGAATGCATCGAACTGCCTGACACCGTCAGGCGCAGTAGAAGGCCGTTTTGGGGTGGATCGCCGCTACATTCCCGTGCGTGCGGCGCCGAGCCTCGTGTCCTGATCTGTCAAGACCGCGCCAGCGCGAGCGCGCCTTTTACGTCGCCGGCAAACATCAGCCCTTCCGCCTTGCGACGGCGTGTCAGGCCAGCCAGCACGCGGCCTCCCGCCCTGCTCCACTTCGCAAGCTCATTCGGCACCGCGACCTTGTTTCCTGCGTTGAGCTTCTTCCAGAGCGTGGCGCTCACCGGCCCACCCGTGTTGAACGACCACGACACCAGCGCATCGAATTCATGCTGTTCGAGCGAGACGTTGCAAAGCTGCTGGACGTGCCGCTCGAATGTCTCCATATCCCCAGCCAATGCCGTATCGCACTCGGCCTGAGTCCAGATCGCCTTTCCATCGAACCGCGGCAGATGATGATTGGTGTGTCCCCACCCGATAGTGAGCACGCCGGCACTGTCCCGATAAGAACGAAAGCAGCCTGGCCTGCCTTTCACACGTGCCATGCAACTCTCGAACGCCTTCACAAGTTCAAGACCGCTTTTGCTCATCCCCATAGGCACGACGACGCGCGCCACCGAAGCAGCGTTAGGCATTGCTTAAATCCTAATTTTGAAAGTCAGTTCAAAACTGATCCGGGCGCGGGCCGCTGTGAAATACAGCAGCCATGACGCATGGGACGGCCCTTTAAGATCGGATCGGAGGACCGACCCCAATCTCCTCAGAAGCCTAGTGCGCGAAGCGGCCTTGTGATGCGCCAGCTCTTCGAATTTTCCATCTCCGAAATGCGCGCACGGCATTCAGAGATTTCTTCAAACATCGATCTATGTTTTCCCGTCAGTGACGGATGTTTCGTGGATACGAATTTCTCACTTTCCCGTTCTCGCAAAGCCCACAATTTCGAATGGTGAGGATCTGACTGAGGCAAATGATTCAATATGTCATTCAGATAAATCCAACCGTGAATGCCGATGGTGATCCTCTCGACATCTTCCGCATCGAACTCTGTGTCAAATAATTCGTGCGGCTCATGACCGCACGCGACAACCGCCATCCGCGTGAAAATGCATTTCTTGCATCTCCCGCAATTTCGACCCTTAGCATGCGATTGATAGCAAACCCTGAGATTCTTCAGAGCAACACTATAGCTGCAAATCTCTCTCACCCGCTCCACACGGGTCAGTGTGCCACCGCCCTGAAATATCGCGAACGACGAAGATCCGAGCAGATAGTTCATGGCCATGTGATTTCCAAACAGGCCAACGGATAAATCCTCCAGATAACTGGCATCGCTCGCGATGATTCCCGCGCCGCACTTCTGTTCGAAGGTGCGCATGACGCCTGACAGAATCGAACTATGTCCGTCATCCCAATTGGGACAGAAATGATCCCTCCAATTCGTGGACACGAATGCAGCCTCAGCGTTGAAGGCCGACAAGGTTCCCTGCGCGGAAGAAAACGCCGTTCTTTGTCCGGATTGATCCTCATTACTGACGTCCAATCCGCCCACGAACACGCCTAACCCCACTCGCGGCATCGCGCTCGAAAGCTTCCGGTCGTTGTGGAGGATCAGCGTCGCAGTCGCATCGACGCCGCCGCTGAACGCCAGGACCGCCGAATCGAACGAGCTGGGCTCCGAGGCATGTTGCCAGCCATCCGCAAGGACATTGATCGGCCTGTACCGATCCGGACGCCACACCGACCAAATCTCGATGAATCGCTCCAAATTCCGCGCCTGCGTGCGGGTCATCAGCCCATGAATATGTAAGTCGCGACCTTGCGATGAAGCGAACTGAGCAAGAGCGACCGCCGCAAAATCCAGCGTTGCAGGCGGAGCCGACGGCCACAAATCCGCAGGAGACTGAAAATAAAAGCTGTTCTCTGCCGAGCCTTTGTCAACGCGGACCGCAATGCGGCGAGGAGTCCATTCCTCCAGATAAACCGGAAGTGGTGCAATCTCGGTCATGTAAAAAACTGTGTCGTTGTCGATAAATTATAGGCTCATAAAATAAACGCCGATGCCCACCGAATGCAATTCCATGGATGTCGCAGCCTACTCGCGCATGGTTCCGATAAGAGCGGAACAGGCCGGTGTGCCTCCTTATTGAATGTTGGTATTTGCCGTGGTCGGCGGTACGGTTTTCGAATCTGGGGCGAAACTCTCGGCAAATGAAGCGATTTGACCAAATTGAAGGACTGCGCGGTTATCTCGCGCTCTGGGTGCTGGTCGGCCACCTCATTGGATACTCCGGAATCACCCTATCGAGACCTGTTGCGCTGTTTACGGGGGCAACGAAGGCTGTAGACGTATTCATCATCCTGAGTGGTTTCGTCATCACTCACATGATGATCGAGCGGCCCGAACCGTACCTGCCTTACATTACGCGGCGCTTCTTTCGCCTCTGGCCCGTCCTGGTCGTCGCCTGTTTGTTTGGTTGGCTCACCTACGATCTGTTCATTGATGCGCTTACGAAGGCTCCGGGAACAATTGGGATCGCCGATCTTTTAAAGAACCGCGAAGCCAGCATTTATGCTAACCCGACAGTTCACATTCTTGCCCACGCATCCATGCTTCATGGAGCAATACCGGACAAATTTCTGCCCGGCTCGGACGGATCATTTGTCGGGACGGCATGGAGCACTTCTCTCGAGTGGCAGTTCTATCTGTTGGCGCCGGCCGCTATCTGGCTTGCGCGCAAGCCAAACGGTTCGATTTTCCTTCTTCTGATCTGCGCAGCATTGATGTTTGCATACGATCGCGGCGTGTTCGGCCATTACTACCGCTACTCGACCATTGTCGGCGCATGCGGATACTTCCTGATCGGCATCACCTCGCGACTCTCGATCGAAAAACCGGAAGCATCGTGGGCACCAAAAATGGCCCTGGCCATATCGATGATGGCTCTTCTTTATCTGAACCCAAGCCCGATCATCGTATGGGGAATTTTCTATACGTGCCTTGTCAGCCGCCGGAGTTTGAAGATATTCGACGCAATCTTTTCGAACAAACCGGCGAGATATCTCGGTAGCCTGTCTTATTCGATTTACCTGGTCCACATCATCGTGCTCGGGCTGACAATGTGGATCATCACAAGGTTCAGCGCATCACTGACAAACGGTCAGATGGTCGTCGCGCTGATCCCGTTTATTCCGGTCTCCATTGCGATTTCCGCAATAGTGAATGTGACAGTCGAAAAGCCGGGGATGCTGCTTGGTCGCAAGCTGGCACAAAGACTTCGAGAAGCTTCTTCATCCAAGGAAGCCATCACGCCAGCGTAACAACAGTCGCTCTCGCCGCGCCGACGTGAGCGGGTGCGGCCACCACAAACGCCGTGGTTTGACCTCTTTTACCGCCTGCAAGAACACATCGAAAATGCGTGCCGTCTGATAATTCGCAACCGCATATGCTCTCGCCGCGTCTTCAATTGCCGTGTCGCCCTCGCTTCTGGCGAGAAGACGATCTACCGTCGCCGACAACTCCTCGATCTCCGTCAGAAAGATTCCCGGAACAGGAGCAACGCGGGAAAAGGTCGACTTGAGCGCCACAACAGGCACACCCATCGCCAGCGATTCCGCAAAAACTCGGGGGAAACCTTCATAAGTCGAGGGGTGAACCATAATTCGCGAACTGGCGACATACTGATAAACGTCAGGACCTGAGCACTGACCTACAAAATCAAAATTCTTCGAATTCAGAGACGCCGCTTGCGCCTCAATCTCGGATTTCAGAGGGCCGCTTCCAACGAAGCAGCACCTGAATTTCTCACCTAACGACAGCAAGGCTGTATGATTTTTTCGCCCCTCGAACGACCCCACATTGACGATATCGTAGACCTTCGATTTGCCTTTCGCCGTTTCGACGGCGGACCAATTGACGAATTTAGGGAAGACCGAGATCCCTTTTAGTCTCGGGAATAAGCTTGGATCGGCCTGTCCTTCGTATTCCTGCAGAACATAATCAACCCTTTGATCGATAGCCGGATGCCGTGATTCCCCACCGCAAATAAGAATGACGGGAGTCGTTTCAGGCAGCGCTTCGACTGTCGTATGACATACCGCGTAGTCTGCGGCACGAATGACAACGATATCTGGTTTGTCCGCAATTGCTTCTTGGGTGAGAGCTGCAGACGTTGATAGCTGGTCATAGGCAACCGGCCCGTCCGACGGGAAATGCCTGATTAAACCTGTATCCTCAGGCTTTGGGATATCATGAGGATAGCAGCGAAACGCGATAGCATCATAACCCTGCGTCTGAAGCCATTCGATCAGCACCTCTTCGCGGAAAGCAGCCTGGAATCCGACTGACGTCGCCGCCATAATGAGTCGAATTCGGATCGGAGGCCGTACCAAATGAGCCAAACGCTCGAAAATAACGCCCATAATCTCTTTTCAAATGAAGCACGGCTGAATGAATTTTCAGATTCCTGCTAATCCTATATCCCGAGCTTTGCTTTTCCAATTACCTCGTCAGTCTCGCTCAACAAGTATCCAGCACCCAGCGCGCGAGAGAGACTCCGTCATCCGACCTGCCCTCCCGATGCCGTCGTGGCGGACGCATTTCCGGGTAACGTTCCGCCAAACGTAAGCAGAACGCCGTTTGTATTGACGTCATATGGCTTACCTGTCGCCGAACCGGCGTATGTGCTTCCGAACGCGATAGCCGAACCGCAGCGGCTACATCCGATAAATGCATTGGTGAATGCGGGCACACCTGAGAGCGTCACGGCTCGTCCCTGGTTACGGAACAGACCGCCGGCAACCTGGGCATGATAGGATGATCCGGCGATGATCGCATAGTCTCCGACAGCCTGGACAACGCCGCCTTCCGTGACGGTGATCTGGCCGCCGGGAGCGGTGCCGAACCTAACATTGCCAAAGTAAATCTGTCCTCCTGCAGCCGCGGCGAGGCACGAACCAGAAGACGATGAAATCTCCATGTCGAGAACCGTGCAAATTGCGTTCGCACTCTGCGCGGCGAACGTCGTGGCCGTCCCCGTCACCTTCACGTTGGCCGGCGTCGTGCTGTTTCCGCGAATGACCAGGCTGGACGGCGAGATCACGCCGACGCCGGCACCGATCGCAACCGACGAGCCGGTATAACTTCCGTCAGCGAGCTGGATGGTGACGGTAAAGCCGACAAAATCAAGCGTATTGAGTGCGACAGTGAGCGCTTTCGCGATGGTCAGGAACGGCTCGCTCGACGAGAGACCGTTGTTGCTGTCACTTCCAGTCGTGGACACGTAATAGATGCGGTTGGCGGTGAGAAGCTCGCGTGCGCCGCCCGATGGAAAAGAAACCCGCCCCGTCGTCCGCTCAAACCTCAACGCGTCACGCCACGCGGTCCCATCCGCGCTCACCTTGAGATGGAAATCGTCGTCGCCCGTGAGGCCGAATTCGGCACGACCGGAAAACGCGTTGGCGAACACAACCGAGGCCGTATTCTCCGCCGTCTCTTTCGACAGTTGCAACCGGATGTCGCCGGTACCGTCATCATCTGAGTCGATCGCATGAAACAGCACGTCGTCCGAACGAACGGTGAGGAGGTTTGTCTCGACTGCGGCCGTGTTGATACCGAGATGCGGCAGATTGTCGGATGAAAAAGCGGCCCCGCCTGCGACCGTCACCGGAATCCAGTTGCTGCCGTCGAACACCAGCAACGCATCATCTGCGATTGACCAAACGCACCATCCGGCTTTCGGCATGAGAAAACGCCACGCATTGGTCTCCCACGTCGCCACCGCATTACCATGCCCGACCCACGCGCCGCCTGCCCCATTCGCGACGATATGTCGCTCGCCATCAATGGGCGACGATGGCGGCAGGACGAGCGTGGCATCGCGCACCGCGATCTGGATCGCATCGTCCAGAATCCGCAACGCCTCGTTATGCGTGACATGTTTCTGCGCCTGGCTGCCATCGATGAATGGCAGGCCAAGATTGATTGTCTCTGTCATATGACCTCAAAGCGCGAAGGTGGATTGCGCGGGACGGCCGCGGCCAACCGCACTGGAAAGCTGGAAGACCCGAATGGTGAGGCTTGTCTGCGGCCCGCCGAAATCGGCGGCTTCATCCGACGCGACATATGTTGCAGCGGGCACGTTCACCGAAAGCGTGCGCTTCACGGTGCCGCCCAACATGATGTCGATCTCGTAGGCCTCAGCATCCTCGCCGAGCGGCACCTCGACGCCCCAAGCGTCGCCGTCCTTGCGGGTGCGCCTGATCCAGGACATCGCGATGTTGCCGCCACTTTCCCGCGTGGCGCGCAGATGCACCGGCGCAAGCGGCATCAATGCCGCCGGCTGCGGCACCAGCGTCATCGCAAGCGCGGACGGGTCGTCGTGACTGCGCCCCGTGGCGACGATCCGCAGATCGACCGACCGATCCAGCGCGCCGATGCCACGCGCGATCTCGATCAGATGATCGTCGAGCAGCACGAAAGGTGCCCCCGCAGGCAACGGCACCGCAATCGCATATTCGCTCCCAGCCTGCCCGCGCAGCAACCGACTCAACCGATAGGTCTTGTCATCGACAAGTTCGGCCTGCGCGAACTGGATCACCTCCCATGCGCCGTCCGCGTTCATCACCGCCGCCGCATTGGCGCCGTTGAGCACATTGGCATCGGCCAGCGACGTCAGAGCACCGCCGTAAAGCCGCACACGCACCTCGCTGCCGCGATCCCAGCAGGCGACCGGACCAGCCGGCAGTGGGTCGAGCGTCTCACCCATCACGGAAGGGACGTAGGCCGTCGCCGCACGCTCGAAGCTCAAGCCGTCCGGTGAGCGCCACACCGTGACCGGACCGGGCCACGGGCTTGCGAACACCGCAAGGCGCGTCAGCACCGGCGGGTCGGATGAGTCCAGCATCGGCAGATCGAGCGCGAGTGCCTGCACCGGGCCGAGCGCAGGCGGGATCGTCGGCGTGCTCAGGCGCGGCAACGGCAGCGGCACGTTGAAAATATCGGGATCGATGCTACGCGCACGGGCCTGCCGCTGCTCGGTATCGATCAGTTCGCTCACCTCATAAAGCCGCCGCCTGCCCTTGATCGTGACGCCGACGACATCGCCCGGCATCAAGGTGAGATGATCCACGCCGAGCGCGAACGAAATGCTCTCCCGCCCGGCCCAGAGGTCCTGCAGCCAGATATCCGCGCGACGTGTGGCGGCAGCATCGCTGGTGACGACGGCAAGATCCGAATGCAACGCCCGGTTCGCGCCGCCAATCAGTCGCCGCGACGTGACGGCCGCGCGGCGGTAATCCACCGAAGCGTCGGTGTAGCCGAAACTCACCTCGCGCGGCAGCTCCGTCTCCTGCGCGCGCGTCAGTGCCGCCAGTGCGTCTTTCCCCGAATCGACGAGATCATCTTCCGAAATCTCCATCACCGGCGCTCCGCCGCGCGGGACGAACACGAGATCGGCTCCCACCGCTGTCGCATCGAACGCATAAGCCGCGGTCAGCGGCTCGATCATCGCCCGCGGCGTCATCGGCCGGTCGACGACATAGCCGTCGCAACCGTCGCGCAACGCGGACGCATCGACACCCTCGACAGATGCATCGCTCAGAATCGCTGCCACAGTCGCATCGAGCGGTGCGCCGCCGAGACGTCCGGTCAGCCAGTGTCCGGTCTGCCAGTTCGGCGCATCATTCCAGACATCACTCGCGAGCGGAAACACCGGATAAGGCCGCGCGTCCCAGGTCCACAGATGGATGCCGGAGATATCGATCATCCGTCCGCCATAGACAGGCGAAACAGGATTGTGTGTATCGTCGCCGCCGAACGCAGAGTCGAACGCGCCGAGCATCGCCTCGAGCATGCGACGCTGGATCAGGTCATCGCGCTGGCCGTTCGAGAAATATGGGATGTTACCATCGGATGACTTCGCATCAGGAAACACGCTCGGCTGGTTCGCGCCCTTGTCCACCGCCGGGCAGCCGATCTCGGTCAACCAGATCGGCTTGCTGCACGGGAGCCACGCAGTCGGCGCACCGAGCTCCACGCCGCCCACCCGCTCGTAATGAGCATTGCGCCACCAGTTCCAGATATCCTTGGCGCGAAACGTCCACGGCTTTCCGAGACCGTCGGTGATGGGACTGCGTGCCTGTGCGACACGTGCGATATCGTCCGCGTAGTACCAGTCATAAGCCTCGCCGCTTTGCAGGCGGCTTTTGAGATAGCCACGATCGTAGATCGTCGAAGCATCCGCCGCGTCGAGATGTCCGGCCTCGTCGCGCCAGTCAGACAGCGGCGCATAGTAGTCGATGCCGACCGCATCGATGGCGGGCGATGCCCATAGCGCATCCAGCGGAAAGCGCACCTCGGAAGCATCCGGCGTCACCACGTCCGCTCCGTATTCAGTCCAGTCCGCGCCGTATGTCACAAGCGTCGACGGCCCGACGATAGCCTTCACGTCCGCCGCCAACGTGGCGAGCGCCGTCACCACCGGATAGACACCCGCGCCGGAGCGCACCCGCGTCAGCGCCTTCAGTTCGGAGCCGATCAGAAATGCATCCACGCCACCGCAGGACGCAGCCAGCGATGCATAGTGCAAAATCATGCGGCGATAATTCCATCCGCTCGTACCGCCGCCGGAGAAGAATTGCGCAACCTGGTCGGTTGCTGCTGCAGTCCCCTGCGGCGAACCGCTCACGCCGGGCGCGGGATCGCAAGTGATGTGTCCGCGCCACGGATAGGCTGGCTGCGTGGGCGCGCCGGTCCAGGGATCGGGCAGCGCGTTGCCCGGCGGAATATCCATCATCAGGAACGGATACACCGTCACTTTGAGTCCGCGCGCCTTCAATTCCGCGATCAGGTGCCTGACACTGTCGTCGGACGGCGTGCCGCCATAGGACGGAACGCCGTCGACGCTTGAAACGAGATAGGCGTTTGGCCGCGTCACACCCGCAACCGACCATGTGCCGCCGGATGTCACCTTGATCGCATTGTCGATGCCGGGCCTGATCCTGCACGCACCCGCGCGCAGATCACTGCCAAACCATGCGACCACAATGGCGACACGCTCGAGGTTTGGACACGTCGCCTGCAGATCGTCGAGCGATGCCACCACATCGGAAGACGCCGTGGTGACGTGACGGTTTTCCGGCGCCGACTGACCAGGACCGAGCACACGAACGACCGCGGAGGTCTCGTAACCGAATTCGGTGGAGCCCGGAATGAGCGTCACCGTGCGCGTCATGCGCTCAAGCTCGCCAACCGGTCGCACGATCTCGAACGACAGTTGCGGAATGCGGTTGCCGAATTGCGCCAACGGCAATCGCTCGAACACCACATAAGCAAGCCCGCGATAGGCGGGCGCATTCGCCGCGCCCTCCTTCGCCACGATCAGATCGTCCGGCGCCTGATCCTCGCTGCCGCGATGCACACGCAACACCAGCGTCGAAGTGTCGAGCAGATCGCCATCGGCCCAGATACGCCCGACGCTGCCGATCTCGCCTTCACACAGGCCGACAGCGAAATTGGCGAAATAGGAATAGGTCGTGGTGGTCGTCGTCGCCGTCGCGCCGCCAATGCCGCCCTTGCCGCCCGCGCTCTGGCTGCTGGTGGAAACAACTTCCTCCAGTCGCGTCGCCCAGATCACCTGCCCCGACAGCCGCGCACGTCCGTATAAGCGCGGGATCGGCGCGCCTTCTGTCGAGGCCATCACATCGAGATCGGCGAGCCTTGGCCCGGTGATGCTGCGCGCTGTTGAGCCGAACAGCGCCTGATCGATCATGTTGCCCGCGAGCGCGCCGACGATGCGCCCGGCAATGGCGCCCACTGGGCCGAACACGGCACCGGCCGCGCCGCCCGCCACGGAAAGAACCAGCGCCGCCATTATTCGATGACTCCCGGAAAGCGAAACGCATAGGCAAGGTGCCGCTGCCACCACGGCGTCAGCGCAATTTCGCAGACGGCCGCGCCATCATGGGCGTGGATCATGGTGCCCTCGCCGCTCGCGATCGCGACATGCTTGGCAATGAGGCCCTCGCGCCAGCGAAACAGCAGCACGTCGCCTGCGCCGATCTCAGATGCTTCGACTCTCACGAGATGCCGCATCGCCGCCTGCGCCAGTGTTTCCTCGCCATGCGCCTCGGCCCAATCCGGCGCGTAAGGCGGTGGCAGCTCGGGCTCATCGCCGATGCAGTTGCGCCAGACGCCACGCACGAGCCCAAGACAATCGCAGCCGACATGCTTCAGCGACGCCTGATGGCGATAGCGCGTACCGAGCCAGCTCCGCGCCTCTGCAACGATGGCAGCGCGGGTCACAAGAGAAGCCATGGTTTACACCTCAGGAAACGAGCGACCCGCCGTCATTGTTGGCGGACGCATCCGCGCCCGCGATGACGAAATCGTTGCCGGGGATATGCGGAAAGCCGCGAAAGTTCACGCCGTTGGCGAAACGGTCGCGGCAGGTCTCGAAACGCTTGTCGCATCCGGCTGTGATGGTGAAAGCATCGCCGACAGCAAGAGCCTCGCTCATCGCCTGCCACAGCGAGAGTCGCACCTCGCCACCGGCCATCCGATGCTCCTTGATCTCGACCGCGAGGCCGGCATTGGCGCCGCTCGTCCAGGTCAGGCATCCGGCCGTGAACACCCCCTCGGCGAAATCGTCGAGACCATCAGCCGCAATAATGGAAGCACCCAACAGACGCGACACGGTGCCCACGCCATTCAAGCCAGCCGCCGCGAGCGCGACCTTGCAGCGCGCATCGCCGAAGTCGGCGGTGCAGCGCGCGGTGTAGAGTCGCCCGCTCTCCTGCGAGAGCTTGTCGGCGAGACCGCGCAGCTCTGCGCTGAACGCTTCGCCTTCACGCTTCACTTCGCCGAGCGTCGAGCGCGACAGCAGCACTCGTAGCGTCACATCGCTCCAGTCCACCAGCCAGGTATCGACTTGCGCGGCATCGAAGCGCCCGGCGGCAAGATCAGCCTCCGTCAACGAGTCAGACGCAAACGCGCCGGAAATCTCCGCACCGTCGATCGACAGATCGAAGCGGCTGGTCGCCTCCGATGCGCCGAAACCTGTGCCGGCCCGGCAGGTCACGCCTTCAATGACCAGATCGCCGTCGTGATCGGTAAAGCCCTGTGTCAAGCCATCACGGCGCGTCACGATCCAGCATCGCGCCAGCATGGTGACGCCGGTGTCGAGCCTCGCCTGCAGCACAGGCGGAATTTCTCTCATGGCTTGATCTCCACGAGCGGAATTTTCGGAATGGCGCCTGCGGCGAACGCCGACAGATCGACTTCGAGATAGTCGGTATCGAACCGCACCGGCACGTCGAACAGGAAGCCTGCCGTCACCGCCGCGCCTGATGGTGGACTATGTCCCGGCAGAAACGTCACGATCCCCGTCGCGGAATCGCAGGCGAAGTCGGTGCCCGCCACTACCTCCACGCCCGCCACCGCGACGCGCACGCTGCCCGGCACCGGCTTCCCGATCGGCCGCGCATAAGGCGCGTAGCTGGAGCCATAAATCTTTGTGAGCTGAAACTGCGTCTGCGCGCTGTCGCCGGTTCCCAGCATCTGGTCGAGTGGCGATGGCGCGGCTGCATCGGCTGCGGAGGAATGATCGAGCCGGTCACGCCAGCGAAAACCATAGAGCTGTCCGCGACGCTCCTCGAAAAAGGCCACCACCTCCTGCAAGGCGGCGAGCGTCTTGACGCCGTAGCCAGCATCGTAGCGCCTGCGCGAATGCGCCCAGCGCGCGTTGCGCTGCTCCCG
Organism: Afipia felis ATCC 53690; assembly: GCF_000314735.2. Taxonomy (NCBI): domain Bacteria; kingdom Pseudomonadati; phylum Pseudomonadota; class Alphaproteobacteria; order Hyphomicrobiales; family Nitrobacteraceae; genus Afipia; species Afipia felis. The sequence goes on from NZ_KB375270.1 coordinate 1,282,739, forward strand.
CCCCGAGCCGAACGCGACGATTTCCGTGCGGCGCTCTGGTCCGCCCGCACTTTTCAGCGCGATGTCGAGCGGAAACAAAATTTCGTGGAAGGATGACATCGAGTTCTCCGCGCCTTAGCAGCGACAGTGAATGTTCACAGGCTGCGCTGACCGCGCGCGACAGCACGCGCGATCTGGCCGGTGATGTAACTCTCCGAGCGGCGGAAACTTCCCGGGTCCGGCGTCGCGATCTGCACCGTGATGTTGTTGACGCCGCCGCCCGCCCCCGCGACACCGAGCCGTCCGTCCGGCCCGCGCTTCAGCGGCATGATCGCTTCCGGCCCCGCTTCGCCCGCAAGACCGACGCCACCCTGCATCAGCGGAAAGTAAGTCGGGGTGCCGATCACGCCGCCGGACGCAAACGGCTTCACTGCGCCGCTCGCTGCTGCAACCGCTGTGCTGGCGGATGTCCCCATTCCTGTGAGCCCCGAGAGCAGGTTTTCGAGTCCGCCGGCGATGGAATTCTGAACCGGCTTCAGCGCCAGATTGAGCGACAGGCTGGAGAGCCGCAGCGCCAGCAATTTCAGCACGTCATCGAACTGCCTGCCGCCGGTAACGGAAACAGCGAACGCATTCGTCATCGCCCGTGAGAAAGCATCCGCGGACAGTTCGAGGTCGCGCACCCGCAGCGTCAGGCCGTCGGCGAGTTGCGACGTGCTCTCGAGGCTGTTGAATGTATCGCTCATGGTCGGGGCTCCGCGCGATCCGGAAATTGCGTCATCAGTTCATCGAGCGCCGCGCGGTCGATCGGTTCAGTGACCGCTCCGCGAACGGCACGGATGGCGAAGGCCAGTTCGCGCGGTGTCATCGCCCAGAATTGCGCGGGCGCAAGGCGCAACACGCCAAGCCCGAACCCGACCGCATCAGCCCAGGGAAACGGCTTCATCGCTCACGCCTCCTCGAAAGTCGCGGCAATCAGTTCGGCGGAAATGCGGACATAGCTCGTTACCCCACCCTCGACCCGCAACGCGGCCACCTCGTCGTCGGAAATCGTCTCGCCCGCACCCCGCAGCCCGGCCGCGATGATGCGAACAAGATCGCGCGCCGATAGTCGGCCGGTGCCGAAGCGTTCCGCCAGTGCCATCAGATCGTCAGCGCCGAACGCGCTTTCGAGTTCGGCAAGCGCGCCGAGCGTCAGCACCAGCGTGCGCGGCCTGCCACCGAGTTCGGCGGCGATCTCGCCTCGATGGGAATTCGCCATCGACCACCTCCTACAGTGCGGTGAAGGTCAGCGCGCCAGCGGATTCCAACCCGATGTCGAACGTCACCTCGCCATTGTGCTCGCCGGAAAACTCCAGGCTGGAGATCTGGAACGGCCCTTCGATGGTGCCGAAATCCGGCACCATCACCTGGCATGCATTGATCGCGCCGTCGAAGAAAGATTGCCGCACCAGCGCATCCGAAGCAGCATCCTTGAACAGGCCACGCCCGGAAATCGATGCGCGCTTGACGCCCGCCCCTTCCAGCAATTCGCGCCAGCGGTCCGCCGACTCCGCATGCGTCACGTCCACCGTCTCGGCATTGAACGCAATCTTGCGGCTCCGCAGCCCCGCGACCGTCACGAACGCCGTGCCGTCATTCATTTTCAGCAGCAAATCCTTGCCCTTTTGCGCGCCCATGGTGTCTCCTTGATGTTCGATATGTCTGACGTTCAGGCTGCCGGCTCGGTCACGGCGCGAAAGCGCACCAGTGCGTGATAGGTCTTGCCGTCGTTCTCGCGGCGGATGTCGGCCAGCGCGAAGCGCAGATTGACGAGGCGGTTTTCTTCCAGCGGCAGCGGCGCATCGTCCAGCGCCTGCAACAGTGCACCTGCAATCATGTGCGCTTCGCGGTGCCCGCCTTGCCGCGACCAGGCATGCAGCGTGAGCTGATGCTCCTGTGTCTCACCGCCTTCGCCAGACGAGTCCATCAGCCGCGCCTCGCCGAGCGTCACATAAGGAAACGCGGCATTGCGCGGCGGTTCGTCATAGACACGGGTGCCGCCAAGCACTGCCGTGAGCCTGCTATCATCACGCAAAGCGGTGTGAATGGCGGCGCGCAGCGCCACGTTGGCTGGAGTCATATCGATGGTCCTGCTGGCGTTACGTCATTCAACGCGCAACTGCGCGTCGATCTCGATGAAGCGGCGGTCGCCCGAGTCCCGGATTGCAGCGATGTGATAGACTTTCGCCCCCTCCACCAGCCGGTGCTGCAGCGTCAGGCTGAAATTCGCACGCATGGTGATGCGATAATTCTGCGTCGCGCCGTTTGCATCGGCGTCCACGCCCGGCTGCGCGGCCAGCGGCACAACTTTCGCCCAGGCGTTGCCGTAGGACGACCAGACACGCGTCACGCCGCCTTGGTCGTCCGGCGTCTCGATCGGCTGCTGCAACACCAGCCGCGTTCGTAATTGTCCCGGATCGATCATAGCGACAGCACCCGATGGGAGGCGATCAGCGCGTTGACGCTCGGCGGCATCACCGCGATGCTCGCGCCGATGGCGATCATCCCGCGATTGTCGTACCAGTGTGCGATCAGCATCCGCAGCGCCTGCATCAATGCGGGTGGCACGTCGCTACCGGCATCGCCAAATCCCGCCACCACGTCGATCTCGATTCCCGCGGCAGTGCGTCCCGGTTGCTGCAACGAACAGGCGCGTACCGCGATCAGGTTCTGCGCTGCATCGAGCACGAAGTTT